>JBEVIH010000048.1:0-60017 GCA_040510815.1 Xanthobacteraceae bacterium
TCACGGCTGGTTAACGGAGGGGATCAATCGCCGGTTCCGGGGTTGGGCAAGAACTGCTCCATCTTGTTGGGAACCCCCTCCCAGCTCTTGGCGTCGGCCGGGGGCTCCTTCTTGGCCGTGATATTAGGCCAGACCTTCGAGAATTCCGCATTGAGCGAGAGATACTGTTCCAAACCCGGCTCGGTGTCGGGCTTGATCGCCTCGACCGGGCATTCCGGCTCGCACACCCCGCAATCGATGCATTCGTCGGGATGGATCACGAGCATGTTCTCGCCCTCGTAGAAACAGTCGACGGGGCACACCTCGACGCAGTCCATGTATTTGCACTTAATGCACTTATCGTTGACGATGTAAGTCATTCCGAACTCTCTAAACTGCGCTCGGGTCAGTAGCGCAAGGGGAACGGGCAAGCAAGGGAGGCAAATTCTCTCAAAACTCGTCGTCGGCGGTGAATTTCTCGATCTCTCGCCGCTCGCGCTTGGTCGGCCGGCCGGCACCCGCCTCCCGGGCGGCAGGCTGTGGCCTGGGCGCGTTCTCCCGCCCCGCCGCCGGCGCAAGATCCTCCCACAGGGCGCGGGCGTCATCGGCGGAACCGCGGCGCTCGGCGAAGCGCCGGACCCGCAGCACCCGCACGGTGCGGTCGAGCGCCACCGTCACCACGTCGTCTGGCCGCACCGCGCGGCTTGGGGCGTCGATGCGCTCCCCGTTGACCCGCACATGGCCGGAGGCGGCAAGCGCCGCCGCCGCCGAGCGCGTGCGCACCACGCGCGCGTGCCACAGCCACTTATCTATGCGCTGGCGGTCCAAATTGCAGGTGCCTCGACGCGGCTGCTCAACGCGGTTCCTTGGCGTTCGATTCGAGCTGCTCCTTGAGCGCGGCAAGCTTGGCGAAGGGCGAGTTCGGATCGGGCGCGCGGTCGCGCCGGCTTTCGCCTTTGCCCTTGATGTATTTGGCGCGCAAATCGGGGTCGCGCTCGGGACGATCGCCCCGCGGCGGACGATCGCCCCGCGGCGGGCGATCACCGCGTGACGGCCGCTCGGCGCGCTGCGGACGTTGCGGGCGCTCGCCCCGCTGCTCGCGGCCGCGGTCGGGACGATCGGGCCGGTCGGCGCGGTCCTGATCGCGACGGTCGCGGCGCTCGGGCCGGCCTCCGCGATCGGCGCCCGCGGGCTCGGCCGCCGTGGCGGCAGCCGCCGGCTCGGCAGTTGCCCCCGTGGCGTCGCCGCCGGCGGCTGCGACCGGCGGGGCGTCGGCCGCGGGTCGCGGCTGGCGCTCGCGCGGCGCGCGCTCGTGGCGCGGCCGGCGGGGCGCCGAACGGCGGTGCTCGTCGCGACGGCCGCCCGGGCGCCAGACCTCGATGAGCTCTGGCTCCGCCGGCGCGGCTGCGGCACTCGATGCCGCCGCGTCCGTCGGCGGCGCGGGTGCGGCCGTTTCCTGGCTCTCCGCCACGGCTTCGCTCTCCGCGACGCCCTCGGCTTGCTCAGCGACCGCCACAGGCGGGGCCTCGGGAGCGCCGACCGCCGTCTCGGGCGCGGCCGGCTCCATCTGCGCCGGCGGCGGCTCGCCGACCGGCTCGACCGGCGCCTCCGGCGCGATCGTCGGAGCTTCCGTCGGCGGTTCGACCGGCGCGAGCTGCACGGCTGCTTCCGCTGCGATCGCAGCGTCCGGCGTCGCTTCAGCTTCGGCGGCCAGCGCCGGCGAGGCGGATTGGTCGGAGGGCGCGGCGTCAGACGGCGCCGTTTCGGACGGCGCCGCCGGCTCGGTCATCACCGCCGGCGCCGGCTCGGGCGGTTTCGGCCGTTTCTCCATGCGGTAGCCGAGCGAGCGCAGGATGGCGGAAAAATTCTCGCCCGAGCAGCCGACCAGCGAGGTCATCGCGACCGCGACGGTGAAGCCCGCGCCATCGAATGCGCCCGGGGGCTTCACGCCGGGCGCGCCCGCGCGCCACGCCAGCGCCGGGCGGACGATGTCGGCGAGCCGCTCCAGAATGTCCACCCGCACCGCCCGCTCGCCGCAGACGCGGTAGCCGGCGACGCGGTAGAGCACCTTGGCGATGTCCTTGTCGGCGGCGATCGAGGTGCGGCCGCTGCCGGCAAGCTGCGCCACCGTTTCGAACCCCTTGCTCTCGGAACCGCCGTGCTTGAGCGCCCAGAGCTGCGTCGCCAGCACCCGCGGGGCGGGCTTGAGCAGCGCCGGCACGTAGATGTGGTAGGCGCCGAAGCGCACGCCGTGCTTGCGCAAGGTGGCGCGCGCCGGCTGCTCGAGCCCCTTGACCTCCTCGGCGACCTTCTGGCGCTCGAGCACGCCGAGCGCCTCGGTGAGCTGGAAGGCGACGCCGCGCGCGATGCCGGTCACGTCGTCGGCGACGGCGAGACGGAACAGCGGCTCCAGCAGCCGCTCGATGTGGGACTTGAGCCAGAGATCGAGCCGCGCCTGCACGGCGTCGCGCGGCGCGCCGGTGAGGTGCTCGTCGGCGATGATGCGCACGCGCGGCTTGAGCGCCTCCTCGGCGGCGATGAGCTTGCCGACCGGCTGACCGAGCCAGCGCAGGGCGCCGTCGGTCGCCAGCACGATGTGATCGTCGGCCGCCTGCGACAGCCGCGTGGCGCGCGCGTCGATCTCGCCGGCGAGCGCCTTCTGGGCGGCGCCGGCCAGCGCCTTGGCCTCCGAGCCCGCCGCCGAGGCGGCGGGCGTAAACATGAAGCCGTCGAGGCGGCCGATGACGTGGCCCTCGACCATCACCTCGCCGGTCTTGCTGATGTCGGTCTCGAGCCCGGTGTTCTCGCGCAGCCGCCGCATCAGCACGCTGGTGCGGCGGTCGACGAAGCGCTCGGTCAACCGTTCATGCAGCGCATCGGAGAGCTTGTCCTCGACCGCGCGCGTGATCGCCTGCCAGTGCTCGGGATCGGCGAGCCAATCCGGACGGTTGGCCGCGAAGGTCCAGGTCCGGATATGGGCGATGCGGTTCGACAGCGTGTCGATGTCGCCGGAGGCCTGGTCGGCCTGCTCGACCTGGCGGGCGAACCAGTCGATCGGGATCGCGCCTTCCCGCATCAGGAAACCGTAGAGCGTGGTGGCAAGCTCGGCGTGGGTGGCCGGGGAGATCTTCCGGTAGTCGGGAACCTGGCAGACCTCCCACAGCCGCTCGACCGCCGGCCGCGTGGTGGCGAGCGCGCGGATGTCATCGTCGCGCGCGGCGTGCTCCAGCACCAGGATGTCCTCGGCGATCGGCGCGCGGGTGAGCCCGCTCTCCTTCGGCGTCTCCGCGAGCGTCGCCTGCAGCGCGCCGATCGAGGAGAAATCGAGCGCCGTGTTGCGCCACTGCAAGAGCTTGAGCGGCTCGAACGAATGACTCTCGAGCGCCTGCGCCAGCTCGGTCTCGAACGGCGGACAGCGTCCGGTGGTGCCGAAGGTGCCGTCGCGGGTGGCGCGGCCGGCGCGGCCGGCGATCTGCGCCAGCTCGGCGGGGTTGAGCTTGCGGAACTGGTAGCCGTCGAACTTGCGGTCGGAGGCGAAGGCGACGTGATCGACGTCGAGATTGAGCCCCATGCCGATGGCGTCGGTGGCGACCAGATAGTCGACGTCGCCGGATTGATAGAGCGCGACCTGCGCGTTGCGCGTGCGCGGCGACAGCGCGCCCATGACCACCGCCGCGCCGCCGCGCTGGCGGCGGATCAGTTCGGCGATCGAATAGACCTCCTCGGCCGAGAACGCGACGATGGCGGAGCGGCGCGGCAGCCGGGTGAGCTTCTTCTCGCCCGCGAAGCTGAGCGTCGACAGCCGCGGGCGGGTGAGCACATGGGCGCCGGGCAGCAGCCGCTCGACCATCGGCCGCACGGTCTGCGCGCCGAGCACCAGCGTCTCCTCGCGGCCGCGGCGGTGGAGCATGCGGTCGGTGAAGACATGGCCGCGCTCGAGGTCGGCGCCGAGCTGCACCTCGTCGATCGCCAGGAAGGCGACGTCGAGATCGCGCGGCATCGCCTCGACGGTCGCGACCCAGTAGCGCGGGCTTGAGGGCTTGATCTTCTCCTCGCCGGTGACCAGCGCCACCGCGTCGGCGCCGACCCGGTCCACCGCCTTGTTGTAGACCTCGCGCGCCAACAGCCGCAGCGGCAAGCCGATGATGCCCGAGGAGTGGGCGAGCATGCGCTCGATGGCGAGATGGGTCTTGCCGGTGTTGGTCGGCCCGAGCACGGCGGTGACGCCGGCGCCGCGGGCGCCGGTCTCGCGGTTGCTCGGAGAGGAGAAGGAGATGGGCATCGGCGGTCTGGGTGTAGGCCAATGTGTGCGGCAGGGCTCGATCGCGTGCCCGCCATCGCTGGGGCCTGACGCTCGTCCGGCGGCGATCTTCGGGTCAACCCGCGATCGGGACGCCGGCACTCAGGACGGCGGATCAGCCCGTCAAGTCAATGTGGTTCATGTCCTCACCGCCGCACGCGATTCGAGTGGCTGGGATGGTTCGCCGGCCGCGACATCGGCCAAGGCAGCCGTCCGCTTGTACCACAATGCGACGGGGAAAGGCCTGTAGAGATCGCGGGCACGGCCGGTGCTTAAGCTGTGGAACGAGTCTGGAACGAATCGCGCCCGAATCGCTGACTCGATGACCGTCGGAATTCGTTCACGGCCACATCTCGCGGCAGCGGGCGCGGATACCCCAAGATCGGGTAGCGGGCCGACCGGCGCGCCGCCGCGCGGTGCTGCGATCGGTTAACGTGCCAAGCCCGATCCATCTCAATCTCTAATCTTGAGGTCGAAAGTTCCCCGGAGCTTGTGCGCACCGCCAGCGCGCGCTCCAAGCGGCCAGCCGTCACTGGGTCTTGGCGTTGGTCCGGGACGGTTGCGGCATCGACACGAATTGCGTCGCCTGCAGCACGCCCAGCCCGATCGGCGTCGGGATCGACACCCGGTAGGGCACCATCACGCGCGTGCCGGCGATGGGCGCGAGCCAGGCCTCGATGTCGCGCCGCCCGGCGAGGTACTTGATCGCCGTGCGATCGGGGATGTGTCCGGCGATGGGCGCAAACACCACCGAGCAGACCACGACGGTTCCCTGGTAGCCGCGCTCCGCCCTGACGCTCTCGAGGCGCTTGAAGGCGAGCTGCAGGTCGTAGCGCATGCGGCCGTCGAACACCGCGACGTTGCGCGGGCAGGCCTGCGGCCCGAACGTGCTGCCGTTGCCCGGAACCCGCATCAGCGAGGCGGTCATCGGATCGGCGACGCCGCGCCGGTGCGCGTCCGTCACCGGTATTCGACTCGGGTTGGGAACGTTGGGCGGCTCGGCCACGTACTCCCTCACCACGCCGGAGCTGATCACCATGCGCACTTCGTCGTGCTTGCGGTCGGTGGCGATGCTCGACACGTAGGTCGAGGGAATGAGCTTCTCGCCCGCGACGGCGCCGCGCGCCGCGCTCTGGCCCTGGCCGCTGGTGAACACCTGGATCAGACCGGCGGTGCTGCCGCTGGCGGTTGCCGTGAAATGATCGTCGGCGATGTCGATCAGCCAGGAGCCGCGGCCGACCGGCAGCCCGCCCAAGGTCACGGTGTAGCGGGCATCGAGCTTGCCCTGGGCGTGGGCCGCATCCGCGAAGACGCCGGCGAGCGTCGCGGCGAGCGCGACGGCGCCGAGCAAGGTCGCGTTGCGATTGGGCTGGGTTGAATTCACCGAGTCCGATCCCTGCCGAGCGCGGCGCTCACGATCGAGCATCCCGAACCACGCCAGCCTGAGGCTCAAACCGCGCCGCCGGGCGGGGCCCGGCGGCTTGGCCAAATTCCACCCTTGCCGTGGCATCTTGACCCGATCAAGGCAGGTGGAGCGGCCGATTGGCCCCTTTTCCCGGCTCGCGGCGCCGCGTGTCGGGGGCGTGACGGACCAGGTTTTCCTCGGGCCGGGGGCCAGGTTCCTGCGGCCGGGCGCGCTTGACGAGCCCCGGTTGCGCTGATTATAGCTCCGCCCGCTTGCGAAAATCGTAAGTGGCCCAGCATCCGCGCCCGCGCCGCGCGCCGGCGCCGGTCCGGCGGCGTTTTGAACAATTTTCGAGGTTTCCCATGTCATGGCGGTGCGAGCTCACCGGCAAAACCGCCCAGGTCGGGCACAAGGTGAGCCATTCCAACATCAAGACCAAGCGGCGATTCCTGCCCAACCTGCTCAACGTCACCATGATCTCGGACGCGCTCGGCCGCTCGGTCAGGCTGCGGGTGTCGGCGAACGCGCTCAAGACCGTCGATCACCGCGGCGGCCTCGACGCCTTCCTGCTCAAGGCCGGCGACGAAGAGCTGTCCGCCAAGGCGCTCGAGCTCAAGCGGCAGATTCGGAAGAAGCGCGCCGCGGCGCAGTAGCCGGCGGACGTCGGAGATCCGACCGCCGAGACGTCACCGTCGGCAGTCCTGATTAGAGAAAGACAGCTCGGGAGAGGCTCGCGATGGGCGGCCGCGATCGGCGCGGCCGCCCATGCGAGTCACATGATTCAGTAACAGGACCAGCGCTGGCCGTAGCCGTTGAAGCGGTCCACGCAGCGACGGCCGCCGTAGTAAGGCACGACCGCGGGCGGGCGCGGCGGCAGCTCGGCCGCATAGGCCGAGAGCGGCGCCTCGTAATAGCCTCCGTTATAGCCTTCGTTATAGTAGCCTCCGTTATAATAGCCTCCGTTCGGGCCGTAGACCGCGGTCGGCGCAACGACGGCCGGTGGCGGCGCCACGACGGTGGGCGGGCCATATCCATAGCTGGGCGTCACATAGGGCGCCGCGCCGTTGTTCGGCGCCGGGATCACATAGACCGGTCCGGCTCCGATATAGACGCCGCCGGGTGCGACGTAGACCGACTGCGCGTCGGCGCTGGCAACGTGCAGCGACGAGAACGCTGCGACAGCGAGGGCAAGTGATCGGTAGCGCATTTGATACTCCTGTACGCGAGCTCTCCGATCCCCATGTCCACACTATCGCCGATGGTCGCCGCGCGCACAAATGTGGCGGCGCGGCTGTTTGTTTCGAATTCGGACAAAGCGGGCTCCGAAACGCCAGCCCGCAGTGGCGCGTTACCGCCGCGCCGTGCCGGCGCGCAAAATATTTTCGGCGTGAGCTTTCGATCGTCGCATGCGACGCGAAGCTGACCGCGCGCAGCGCTGTTGGCCGTCCAACAAGAAGGACAGTTCGGCGTCGACGGCCGCGTGCGTTCGCCCCGCCGAGGGTTGGGTCAGGGCGTCGATCTCGAAGTCGCGGAAATCGGGATCAGGCCTTGAGCGCGCCTGACGCCTTGGCGAGATGGGTGGCAATCGCGTCCATCAGTGGCGGCGAAAGGGCGTCGTACGGCTCGAGCCGCAGCTCCTTCAGCCGCGCCCGCACCGCTCCCATCTGAGCAGGCGGCGCGCCGGATTCGATGATCGAGGACACGAAGGCGGCGAATTCGGGAGCCGACCAGCCCTGCTCCTTCGACAGCTCGGTGTGGATGAAATCGAGCCCGTAGAAGGGATGCTTGGTGTTCTCGATGCGGCCGTACATGTGAACGCCGCAAGCGGTGCAGGCGTGGCGTTGGATAGTCGCATTGGGGTCGACGGCCTTGAGCCGGTCGGCGTTCTTGGTAACGCTGAGCTTGTCGCGCGGCACCACGGCCACCATTGAGAACAGCGCGCCCGCCGGCTTCCAGCACTTGGTGCATCCGCACACGTGATTGTGGGCGCTCTGGGCGGTGACTTTCACCTCGACCGGATTGCTCGCGCATTTGCATTGCAGCGTCCCGCCCGCGAAGCTGGGCGAGCCGGCCTTCACGCCATTGTCTACTGCCGGATGAATTGAGACCGTCGCCATAGCATGTCCTCCCAAAGTTGGTATCGGCGCTATTGCTGCGCCGTGCAGGACGTCACGTTCTCGTGAGGCGGTCGCTCGGACGACTTCGAAAGCTGCCTTCTGAGCGGCCACGCTCTTGCGAGAAGGCTCGATTTCCGTTTTTCTGTAGTGCTTTTCGATACTGGCAGGTTTTTTTCGAAAAGGAAACTTGCGCCGTTCAGGGGCACGACCCACGGCAGCGCCCTGCCGCCATCGTGGGCAAAGATCGGTGGGAGCCTGCATGAGGCCCTTGCCCTTGCAACGCCGCCGGCTCCACTGTTGGCGGCGAGCGTTTCGCCCATCAGCTCGTGCCAACCGCAACGACGAGGAGGGAAACCCGCGATGAAAACCCGCGCCGCTGTCGCATTCGAGAAGGCCAAGCCGCTGGAGATCACGCAGGTCGAGCTCGACGGGCCGAAAGCCGGCGAGGTGCTGGTCGAGATCAAGGCGACCGGCATCTGCCACACCGACGAGTTCACGCTCTCCGGCGCCGACCCCGAAGGGCTGTTCCCCGCCATCCTCGGCCATGAGGGCGCCGGCATCGTCGTCGACGTCGGGCCGGGCGTGACCAGCGTGAAGAAGGGCGACCACGTCATCCCGCTCTACACGCCCGAATGCCGGCAATGTCCCTCGTGCCTCTCGCGCAAGACCAATCTTTGCACCGCCATCCGCGCGACCCAGGGCCAGGGCCTGATGCCGGACGGCAGCTCGCGCTTCTCGCTCGACGGCAAGAAGCTGTTCCACTACATGGGCACCTCGACGTTCGCGAACTTCACGGTGCTGCCGGAGATCGCGGTCGCCAAGATTCGCGACGACGCGCCGTTCGACAAGGTCTGCTACATCGGCTGCGGCGTCACCACCGGGATCGGCGCCGTCCTCAACACCGCCAAGGTGGAGCCCGGCGCCAAGTGCGTGGTGTTCGGGCTGGGCGGCATCGGCCTCAACGTCATCCAGGGACTGCGGCTCGCCGGCGCCGACATGATCATCGGCGTCGACATCAACAACGGCAAGAAACAGTGGGGCGAGCGCTTCGGCATGACGCACTTCGTCAATCCGAAGGAGCTCGGCGGCGACCTGGTGCCGCACCTGGTCAACATGACCAAGCGCGGCGCCGATCAGATCGGCGGCGCCGACTACACCTTCGACTGCACCGGCAACGTCACGGTGATGCGCCAGGCGCTCGAAGCCTGCCACCGCGGCTGGGGCCAATCGATCATCATCGGCGTCGCGCCGGCCGGCGCGGAGATCGCCACCCGCCCGTTCCAGCTGGTCACCGGACGGGTCTGGAAGGGCACGGCCTTCGGCGGCGCGCGCGGCCGCACCGACGTGCCGAAAATCGTCGACTGGTACATGGAGGGCAAGATCCAGATCGACCCGATGATCACGCACACCATGCCGCTCCCCGACATCAACAAAGGCTTCGACCTGATGAACGAGGGCAAGAGCATCAGGAGCGTGGTTTTGTACTGAGCGTTTGGTTTGCGGCTGCGCACGCCGCCGCAATGCTTGAGAGGTCCGCTCGGTCGGGGGAACGTGGTTATGCGAGGGGCACCGGGAGCCCACGGATGCAACGCAACGCCGATGAGCACCACCGGCCTGCCGGCGGAGAGCATGTCCTGGTGAAAACCTGCCCGGGACGTGCTCCGAAGCGGGAGGCCGTTCGCGCAACAGAATCCGACAAAGCAAAGCCCCTCCGCCTGTGGTCGCTCATACTGGCGGTCGCGGCGCCGTTGGCCGTTGCGACGAGCGTGTCGAGCCAACAGCCGGCGGCCGGCACCGGCGCGCGGGCGTCCGCCGCGGGCGGGCAGCACCGCATCGTGCTCGCCCGCGAGCTGCGCGAAGTCCCCGCCCCGCTCTCCCTGCTCGATGTGCCGCCGGCGGACGACGGCGTTGCCGGGGCACGGCTCGCCGTCAACGACAACGCCACCACCGGCCGGTTCCTGCAGCAGGAATTCACGCTCGACGTGGTCCAGAGCGGCAAGGCGCAGGAGCTGGTGGGTGAGATCAGGCAGCGGGTCGACGCCGGCGCCGCCTTCATCGTTGCCGATACCAGCCCGGCGACGGTGATCGCGCTGGCCGATGCGCTCAAGGGCAAAGACGCGCTGATCTTCAACGCCGGCAGCAGCGACGATCGGCTGCGCGAGCGGGAGTGCCGGCCGAACGTCGTGCACACGGCGCCGGCGCGCGCCATGCTCGCGGACGCCTTGGCGCAGTATCTGGTCTGGAAACGCTGGCCGCGCTGGTTCCTGGTGCACGGAACCGAGCCCGACGATGCGGCCTTCGCCGAGGCGATGCGGCGCGCCGCCAAGCGGTTTGCGGCGAAGATCGTCGAGGAGCGGCCGTTCAGGTACGAGGTCGGCAGCCGCCGCGCCGATGGCGGCCATGAGCAGGTCCAGGAGCAGATCCCGGCGCTGACGCGCAACGCTCCCGCCCATGACGTGCTGGTGGTCGCCGACGAAAGCGGGCTGTTCGGCGAGTACCTGCCCTACCGCACCGCCGATGCGCGACCGGTGGCCGGCACGCAAGGGCTCGTGCCCACGAGCTGGCATCCGGCGCTCGAGCAGTGGGGCGCGACGCAATTGCAGAATCGCTTCCGGAGGCTGGCCAACCGCCCCATGCGGCCGCTCGACTACGATGTCTGGGTCGCGGTGCGCTCGGTCGGCGAGGCGGCGACGCGCGCCAAGGCGGCGACGCCCGCGCAGCTGATCGCGCATCTCAAATCCGCCGATTTCGAGCTCGCCGCCTTCAAGGGACGCAAGCTCACCTATCGTTCCTGGGACGGACAGCTGCGCCAGCCGATCCTGATTGCGACCGCCAAGCTGCTGGTGACGGTCTCGCCGCAACCGGGCTTCCTGCACCAATTCACCGAGCTCGACACGCTCGGCGTCGACAAACCGGAAACCAATTGCCGGGCCTACGCGCCTTGAGGTCTTGCTCGAACGGAGGAACGTCCGTGCGCATATTTCAGAGCGCCGTTGCGGCGGCCCTGGTGCTGGCGGCCTCGCTGCTCACCGCCACCGCGGCGAGCGCCTTCACGGTGTTCGTCACCAACGAGAAGGACAACACGGTCAGCCTCATCGACAGCAGCAAGCTCGAAGTGGTCAGGACCGTCAAGGTCGGCCAGCGTCCGCGCGGCGTCATCCTGTCGAAGGACCACCGCTGGCTCCTGGTCTGCGCCAGCGACGACAACAGCGTTCAGGTCTACGACGCCCGCACCATGGAATTGGTCAAGACCTTGCCGTCCGGGGCGGACCCGGAGCTGTTCGTCCTGCATCCCTCCGGCAACCCGCTCTACATCGCCAACGAGGAAGACAATCTGGTGACCGTGGTCGACATCGAGCAGGACAAGGTGCTGGCGGAGATCCCGGTCGGCGTGGAGCCCGAGGGCATGGGCATCAGCCCGGACGGGAAGCTCCTGGTGACCACGTCGGAAACCACCAACATGGCGCATTTCATCGACACCGCGACCAACACGACCATCGACAACGTGCTGGTCGACAGCCGCCCGCGGGTCGCCGAGTTCACCCCCGACGGAAGCCAAGTCTGGGTCAGCGCCGAGATCGGCGGCACGGTGACGGTCATCGAGACCGGCACGCGCAAGATCGCAGCCAGGATCGACTTCAAGATCCCGGGCATCCATCAGGACGCCATTCAGCCGGTCGGCATCCGCATCACCCGGGACGGGAAGCGGGCGTTCGTGGCGCTCGGGCCCGCCAACCGGATCGCCGTGATCGACACCGCGACGTTCAAGGTCGAGAAATATCTCCTGGTCGGCCAGCGCGTCTGGCAGATGGGCTTCACGCCCGACGAGAAGCTCCTGTTCACCACCAACGGCGCGTCGAACGACGTGTCGGTGATCGATGTGGAGAAGCTGCGCGTGGTGCGCTCCATCAAGGTCGGGCGCTATCCTTGGGGCGTCGTGGTGGCGCCCTTCTGATCGACGTGGCGAATGATTATGACGTCCTCGCGCACCATCGTCGGCCTGATCGCGGCGAGCCTCCTGGCGCTCGCGGCGCCGCGGGCGCTGGCCGCCGACCCGGCCAACCCGGATTGGCCGTGCATTCAGCGCAAGGTGGCGATGCTGAGCTCGGCGCAGATGTGGGACGGCGCCGACGTCGACGATCTCACCCAGTGGCGCGACAACGAGCAGATATCGAAGCTCGCCGCGGTGCTCGCCAGCCGCCGCGTGCCGATCGAGCAGGCGGCGGCGGCGATCGCACAGTTTGCCGCCGCGCAGCCGCCGGACCAGCGCGACGACGCGCTCAAGCTGTTGTTCGCGGGGCTGCTCACCACCGTCAACAACGACCGCGCCGTGGTGATGAGCGGCATCGAGCGCTTTCAAAAGCGGCAGAAGGCGCGCGCGGCCGAGATCGAACGGCAGGGGGCGGCGCTCCGGCAGCTGCGGGAGCGGGCGGCGAACGACGACAAGGCACGTGCCGAGCTCGCTGCGGCGCAGGAGCAGTACAATTGGGATGTGCGCGTCTTCACCGAGCGCCAGCAGTCGCTTCCGCTCGCCTGTGAGGTGCCGGTCCTGATCGAGCAGCGCCTGTTCGAGCTCGGCCGCGAGATCCGCGCGCGGATGAAGGATTGACGCGCGGACCGTAGGGTGGGCAAAGGCGCGGGACTGGGATTCGAGGTCGCCGCACGAACGGCGCAGCGCCGTGCCCACCGCATCGTTCGGCTGGGGTCGACGTCGCCGGTGGGCACGGCGCTCCTCCACCCGCGTGGCGACTGCCAGGTCTGGGCCCCGCGCCTTTGCCCACCCTACACGCCCCGCTCACCGCCGCGGCTGGGTGATGAGATTGGATTGCTCGTCGAGCAGCGGCACGCCGAAGGCGAGCAGCACGGCGTCGATATCGCCCTGCCGCCTGGCGATCAGCGCATTGAGCTGGCGCTTCCAGTCGTCCTCGAGATGGCGCACGCCGAAGGTGATGCGATAGGCGAGCCGCGCGCCGGCCGCCTCTTTCGTGAGCGGCACGACCTTGAGCTTGTCGCCACCGCTCGCCGCGAAATATCCGGCCATCGGTCCCCACAGCACGCCGGCGTCGATGTCGCCCGAGCGGATGTCGCCGATCATGCGTTCGCCCGGCGAATCGTAGCGGCGGTCGACCAGCAGCGGATAGGGCTTGGCCTGCTGGATGAGACCGAGCCCCGCCATGACGGTGGCGGGCGGTGTGCCGGCGACGACGCCGATGCGCTTGCCGCTGAGGCGCGCGTCCGCGAGGCTGCCGACGCCGTCGAGCCCGGCGCCCGGGCGATACACGAGCGCATAGGTCGAGCGGTAGTAGGGATTGGTGTTGAGCACCAGCTCGTCGCCCTGGGCGTAGCCCATCACCACGTCGCAGCGCTTGGCGGCCAGCGTCTGCCGGATGAAGCCGGTGGCCTGCGGGAACCAGGTGTACTCGACCGGCACCTTGAGCTCGCCCGCCACCATCTCGGCGATCTTGTTCTCGAAGCCTTCACCCTTGTCGTTGGAGAACGGCATGTTGGCGGGATCGGCGCAGACGCGCAGCGCCGCGCGGTCGACGAGGTCGATCCGCTGCGCCGGAGCCAAACGGACGGATGTGATCAGCGCCGCGCTTAACAGACCGGCGAGCAGCGCCGCCGTGCAATTACTTGTCACCGAAGCAGGCCTTTTCTTGCTTTTCCGCGGCGGCCGGCTTGTCCACGCGCTTGGCCGGGCGCCCGCGCGGCAACACGCCGTCGGCGCGCGCCTTCAGGTAGACGTAGATGTCTTCGAGGTAGCAACGCACATTGGGATTGTCGCCGAGCGCCGGCATCAAGCTCTGCTTGGCGGCGTTGACCACCTCGCGCCCGGTGGCGACGATCAGCATGAACTGCGGATAGGTCATGGTCTTGAGCGATTGCACCAGGCCCGGCGCATAGCTCGAGCCTTCGCCATCCGGCCCATGGCAGGTGTGGCACTCGGAATGGTACCGGCGGAAACCCGAGAAGGTGTACCAGTCGACCGTGCCGTCGGCGGTGATGTTGTAGGTCGGGTTGCCGTCGGCGGTTTCCCACTTGCCGTCCTTCTCCTTCTTCGCCGTCTCGGCGACGGCGCAAAGGCTCGACAGCAGGCCGAAGGCGGCCACGAACGCCAATGCAAGACCCGCTCGCTTCACGAGCAACCTCGAGCGCCGGTGTTTTGGATCAATGAGAAGCTTCGAGGACCGGCGCGGATGCGCCCGCGCCGGTCCGTTGCCTGAGGTGCCGATTACGGCAGCGTGAACACGGTGAGCGCGCCGCCCAGCGCCGTGTAGTCGCGCAGGGCCGCGTAGCCGCCGACCGCGCCGAGACCGTCGGTCGGGTTGGTCAGCCCTGCCGCCAGGCCGATCCCGGCCCAGCCGCCCACGCCCGACAACACCGCGACGTACTGCTTGCCGTTGTGGCTATAGGTCATGACGTTGCCGATGATGCCGGAGGGGGTCTTGAACTTGAACAGCTCCTTGCCGTCCTTCTCGTCGACCGCCTTGAGGTAGCCTTCGAGCGTGCCGTAGAAGACGACGCCGCCGGCGGTGGCGAGCGCGCCCGACCAGACCGAGAACTTCTCCGGGACCGACCAGACGATCTTGCCCTGGGCGGCATCCCAGGCGATGAAGTTGCCCATGCCGCCGTGACTGCCGGCCGCCGGGAACATCGACAGCGTGGCCCCGACATAGGGCTGACCCGCCGTGTACGACACCCTGAACGGTTCGTAGTCCATGCAGACGTGGTTGGTCGGCACGTAGAACAGGCCGGTCCGTGGCGAGAACGCCGCAGGCTGCTGGTCCTTGCTGCCGAGCGCCGCCGGGCAGACGCCTTTGGTGTTCTTGTCCTGGCCGGTCTGGAAGGTCGAGTACTCCTTGACGACCTGCGGCCGCCCATATTGCGGGCTGTTCTTGTCCATCACGACCCCGGTGGTCCAGTTGACCTTCGGGTCGTACTTGGCGACGACCAAGAGCTCGCCGGTCACGCGATCGAGCGTGTAGCCGAGACCATTGCGGTCGAAGTGGACGAGCGCCTTGCGGGTCTGGCCGCCGATGGGGATGTCGGCGAGGATCATCTCGTTGACGCCGTCATAGTCCCACTCGTCGAACGGCGTCATCTGGTAGGCCCACCGCGCCACGCCGGTGTCGGCGTCACGGGCGATGATCGCCATGGTCCATTTCTGGTCGATCGGCTTGCCGTCCGCGCTGGCGCGCTGCACCGGATTCCAGGTCGAGGGATTGGCGGTGCCGTAGAAGAACAGGTTGGTCTCCGGATCGTACGAGAACCAGCCCCAGGCGGTGCCGCCGCCGATCTTCCACTGATCGCCGGTCCAGGTCTTGAGCGAGGAGTCCTTGCCGACCGGCTTGCCGAGCGACATGGTCTTCTCGGGATCGAACAGCGTCTCGTTGTCGGGGCCGAGCGTGTAGGCCCGCCACACCTGCTTGCCGGTTTTGGCGTCGTAGGCGGTGACGTGACCGCGCACGCCGAATTCGGCGCCCGAAATACCGACGATGACCTTGTCCTTCACCGGCAGGACGGTCGCCGTATTGGTCTCGCCCTTCTTCGGATCGCCGTTGACGACCTTCCACTTCTCCTTGCCGGTCTTGGCGTCGAGCGCGACCAGGGTGGTGTCGGCCTGATGGTGATAGATCGTGCCGTCGGCGTAGGCGGTGCCGCGGTACACCGTGTCGCAGCACATCACCGGGATGACGGAGGGATCCTGTTTCGGCTCGTACTTCCACAGGATCTTGCCGTCCTGGTTGAGATCGAGCGCGTAGACGATGTTCGGGAACGGGGTGTGCACGTACATGATGTTGCCGACCACCAGCGGCGAGCCCTCATGGCCACGCAGCACGCCGGTCGAGAACGTCCACGCCACCTTCAGATTCTTGACGTTGTCCCGGTTGATCTGGTCCAGCTTCGAATAGCGCTGGTTCGCGTAGTCACCGGTCTGCAGCACCCACTGCTCGGGTTTTGCCGTCTGCTGCCGCACGTCGTCATTGGCCATCGCCGGGATCGCAAACGCGATCGCTGCCAGCGATGCACTTGCAAGTGCATGTCTGCGCATAGCGCTACTCCCTTTGGGTCGTAAGCTTCTTTGTCTTTAGGCGGCAGCGATCGTCCGCGCGTCGCAGCCTGGGCCCCCTTCCCTGGTTTTCCTGGGAAGCACAGGACATGCGAAGGGAACGTCGTTGCCGTATTTCGCGGGCGTTCCCAAAGACGAGCGCTACCAAAGCCAAGTCTAGGCGCCATTGTCCCGTGTTCGCAAGGCGAACCGGTCCGACGCGGCAGCGTTCAAAAAAATGTGAACGCGCGCGGCTGGAAGTTGGGATTTGGCCCATACGTGCGGGCGGAGGCGTGGGACCCGATGAGAGACCGCGCCACCTCGCGTCGATCCGCGCGCTTCAACGTCAACCTTCGCCCGCAGGACCGGTCTTTCTCATCGCGAGGGGCAGACGTATCAGCCGCCCGCCCCCGCTGGGCAAAACGCGGCGTGGGCGCGGGCCAGCTGCGTTCATCTCGGCGGCGCAGGCACCGCGGACGAGTGATGGTCCACGATCTTCCAATCGTTGCCGTCCTTCACATAGGTGAAGCTGTAGCGGGCGGGAATCGATTTGGTTTCGCCGTCCTTCGTGTAGGAGAACGTGTAGTAGCCCGTGTTGACCGCAGTGTTGCCGTACACGCGGATCAACTGGTTTCCGAACTTGACGGTGGCCTTCGGCAGCGCCTGGAAGGCGCCACGAAGTAGGCCTTCAGCGCGGCGGGGTCCGATCGTACCGTCGGTGAAAGCGTGCCCCACAGCACCCCGTCCTTGGCATAAAGCGCCATGATCGTGTCGGGATTGTTTTCGGCAAAGACCGTGGTCCACTTCTCCGCCGCAGCCGCGACGTCTTCCTGCGGGCCCGCCGTGGCGGTTTGCACCGAAAGGCCTGCAGTCAGCACCAGCGCGACGCCACTGATCCAATGATTTGATTGCATCGTTTCCTCCCTGTCACTGTTATTGTCCCGGCCAGTTCGCTTCCTGCCGTTGCAACGACCGGCGTCGCTTTCGGCAGGTCAGAAGCAGCGCAACTCCGCTTCGACCTGCGCGCGCTTGAGCTCGTCGACCTTTGCCCGCAGCATCGGCATGCTCAGGAACATCGACGCGTTCTTGCCGCCGCGCTGGCGCACGCGCATGACGGTCTCGGCCTCCTCGTATTGATCATAAGGAAGCAGCGAGGCGATGACGTCGATCGAGCATGCACATCGCTCGAGCGCGTCGCGCGTCTGCCCGTTGACCTGCATGCATCCGAACACGTAATCGGCGCGCGCCGCCGTCGGGTAATCGTTGGCGGGGAGCTCGGCCGCTCGTGCCGCACCGATGGCGCAATCCGCGACCAGCACCGCCGCCGCGAGCGCTCCCAGCATCCGGCCCATTCCTGTCACTCCACGGTATTGAAGCGCCGATGGGGTTGGGCGGCCGCGCGCCGCCCGTCCGCGCACGACAAGAAGGATAGGTCCGCCCGCTCCGCAGTGCAACGTCGCGGACTATCCGTGCTTGCGGCGGACGGCTATGCTCGGCTGCCCACTTGCAGTCGTGGGACGCGAGGTGACGTGCATGATCGGTCGTGCCGGGCGCCGGCAGACGAGCGGTTGGGCGACGTCGATGCTGGCGGCGGCCGTGCTGGCACTGGCGACGTCATACGCCGGCGCCCAGGACATGCTGCGGTTTCTCGACCTCAAATCGGACGATTTCACCAAGGCCGACATGACGCGGAGCGAGATCGAGGCGGCGCTCGCCGCCGCCGGTCCGAGCCAGCTCGTCGATCTCTCCGGCCGGCGCCTCAACGGCGTGGATTTGTCGAGGCTGGACCTGCGGCGCGCCAAGCTGCAGGCGGCGCGCCTCAATCGCGCCAACCTGGCCGGCGCCAATCTCGACGGTGTGATGCTGGATCAGGCCTGGGCGCTCGATGCCGATCTCAGCGGCGCCAGCCTGCGCGGCGCCAGCCTGTTCGCCACCCAGCTCATCGGCGCCAAGCTCGATGGCGCCGACCTGTCCGATGCCCGCATCGCCGGCGACCTGTCGCGGGCAAGCTTGCAGCAGGCACGCCTCGACCGGGCCGATCTCTCGGCCGACATGCGCAACCAGTCCATGGGGCTGATGCGCGGCGTGTTGCGGTCGGCCAAGCTCGATGGCGCGAGCCTGGAGAATGCCAACCTGTCCCGCGCCGTGCTCGAGTTTGCCTCGCTGCGCGACGCCAACCTCAAGGGCGCCAGGCTCAACGGCAGCGAGCTCGGCGGCGCCGATTTTCTGGGCGCCGACGTCACCGGCGCCGATTTCGACGGCGCCGACGTCACCTCGACCCGGCTCACCGGCATGCGCGGGCGCGACCGGGCGCGCAACCTCGACCGGGTCAAGAATCTCGACCGCGCGTTCAGCGACTAGGCGGATAGACCGGTCGTTGCCCCCTCTCGCCGCCCCGAGCCCGCCAGCCGGCTCTCGGCCAGCAGGCGCGTCCCCTTCAACCTTGGGGATCGGGGTTGGCGCCGGCTGGCGGGCTCGGTCAACGGCCAAAACCCTTACGGCAAAGGCAGATAAGCGCCGGCACCGGTGCCAAATTGCCGTGTTGAGCGGCGTATTGAAGCGACGGGAGAGCCCAATGACCGAGCTTTTTCCCTTCGCCTTTGAACCGGACGGTCGGATCGCCCTACTAACAGTCAGGTTGCGGGAGTGCGAACTATGAGCGAGCGACGGACAGCGCGGTTGGTTGGATTGATCCTCGGCGGGCTGTTGACCTGCACCCTCGTGCTCAACGCCTTCGCCTACTGAGCGAAAGCGAGCCGGGGCATCCCTCGATGGTCGTGGGCTTCGCCCGCATCGACGGTCCCTGACGTCCCTCCGAATTCCGGCCAAGCTCCAGATTCTCCGCTGAAAACCCTTTCGAGACCCGTTCAGGGTTCTCCCCGCGGCGACGCGCTCGGCTCCCCTACCCACCTTCTCAAGGATGATGGCTGCGCCGGAACGCAATCCAGCGTGGAACGTTCTCCCGAGAGGTCACAGAGGGCGTCGTTTCATGACATATCCAAGACACTTCGGACGATCGGAGCCGCTCGCGCGCGATCACTTGCGCCCCAGGGATTGGCCGGACGAAAGCTGGGCTCTCGGCGGCCTGCTCGGCATCTTCCTGTTGGCTGTCATCGCCCTCTATGCCTCCGGCGGCGCCGAGCGTCCGATGATCGCGATGGCTCCCGCCGACGAGACCACCGGCCAGAGCATTTGTCAGAGCTCCCGACACCAGGGAATATCCTGTCGAGAAAACGGATCGACGGGCGATTGGGGTCGGTCGTCGGCCTCGTTGCCGCGGCCGCCCTGGTGATCGGCGCTTTGCTCTACGCGCTGCACGGCGGCAGCATCAAATCCGCCACCCATCCGTCCGGCGGAACCAGTGGGCGCAGCGAGCCGGCACCCTTTCCGGTCGCGCCTCCTCCGTCAAAGCACGAGACCAAGGAAACCGCTCCGACAATGCCGCCGCATGGCCCCTGAGCAAGCGCTTGGATGCGCGGGCGCGACCACAACCTCGCTCGGCTCAATCTCGGAGATATCACTCCGCCCGAAACATCGGCTCCGCCGCCCGCCATCGCGCGGCATATGCGGCTATCATCGCGGCGGCCTCTTGAGCGGGTATTCTGACCAGACTCGCATACGGGCTCTTGGCGACCTTGTTGAACGACCGCCGCAATGCCCAGGCTACGACGCCATCCACCAAGATCAATGTGTCGGCGGGCATTCCGGCCGCAGCCACACGGACAAACAGAGGTCGGCTGCGGCCAAACCGGCGAAGCCAATGGCGCACGGCGAGCTCGAGTGACTTCTTGTGCTCCGCCTCATCGGCCAACAGCCGCACAATGACACCGTCGGGGGCCAACACTGCAAAATCAGTGAGCACCTTTGCATCGGCATCAGGAGCCACGAGCAGCACATCGCTCCTGGCAGTTCGAAGCACTTTTCGTACCGCCGCAAAAGAATCGAATGCATTCGTCGCGACGATGAACATCCCCTGCGCCTTCGGCGGAGCCTTGAGTTCCGCCTTGGCGAGCGCGCGTTGGATGATCTCCGCGATGGTTTCCGCGTTGCGAGCGCGAAGCATTCCACTCAAGTTTCCGATTGCCGTGCGCAACTGAATCGTGTCCGCCAGGCTGCCGCTCGATTCCACGAGCGTGGACGCACGTCCCAGCCACTGCTCAAGCTCGGGCGTGATCGGGCCTGTGGCAAGGTCGGGGATCTCGGCTGCCAGGTGACCCAGCTCGAAATACAGTGCTACCGGTGTGAGCGCCATGACACGGCTTTCATGCGGGGCACGGAGCCGGGCTGCGAAGCGATCCGTCATCGGCACCGCGGTTTGCCGTTGCGGGATGAGCAACACCAACGGGCACCGAGTAGTTCCCGCCGCGTCGACGACGATTCCGGAGTGGCAGGTGGCGGTGCAGGCCGTGCACGGAAGGTATCTTGCGCATCGGTCAGTGGGACGCCTGACCGAGCCCACTCCCCTCGGGCCGTAACTCCGCCGCTACCAATCCCTTGGGTCCGGCTCCGAAGCGAACGAGGACGACCTGTCCAGGTCGCACCTCGCTGAAACCAAAGCGGCGCAAGGTCTCGATATGCACGAATATGTCGGGCGCGTTCTCGCCTGTGGTGAGGAAACCGAAGCCGCGCAGCCGATTGAACCACTTGACCGTCGCGCGCTCCAGCCCGCTGGTCGCCGTGACTTGGGTGCCCGGAGCAGGTACCTGCGTCCGGTAGGTCGCGGTCGCTTCGTCCATGGAGAGAACGTGCAGCGCTTGCAGGCCGCGCGGGCATTGCAATACCTCGACCACGACGCGCGCCCCCTCATAGGCGACTTGAAAGCCGTCGCGCCGCAGGCAGGTCACGTGCAGAAGAACATCGGGCATCCCGTTGTCGGGAACGATGAAGCCGTAGCCCTTGGAGATATCGAACCATTTGATGACGCCGGTCAGCTCGAAGACGTTCGCCGCCTCATCACCGATCTCCATTCCAGCGCCGCGATCAATCACTGAACGGCCGCCGGCATCCTTCAACGCAACTTCGTCCGACATGATAGTACCACGCCATCGTTCAGGCACGCGCCATCCGAATGGCCCAATGCGCAACGGCAATGAGGCGCAGTGTGGGAAGCGGCTGATGTACGACGTCGAATGCTGTGGAAATCTTGCGGCGTGTGTTCAGCAGGCAACAAGGGGGGAGCTCGGCAACGTGCGCGCTGAATTTTTGCTCAGGGTTTGTCCCATCAGGGTTTTCCCTGGCAGTGCTTCGCGCGGCGGTATTTCGATGACGGAGGACGGAGCGGTGATGGTTTTGGTTCGCTCGAACGAATCCGCGGCCGCTTCACGGCTCCGCCAGCGTGAACTGCAACAGCAGCGTGCGCTGCAGGAACGAGAAGTTGTCGTCCGAGATCAGCGTGAGCACGATGTCGCCGGCAGCGGTGCGGTGAACGCTCAAGCCCTCCATGTTGTCGAGCTCGTAACCCAGGTCGGCCTCGAACAGCACGGAACCGTCGACCAGCGCGTCCGGCTTGATCTCGGCGAGCGCAACGCGCCGGAGGCGGACCGCAAGCCCGCCGGTCCAGCTGAACTTGCGCTCCAGCACCAGGAGATCGCCGCCGGGCAGAAGGGCGGCGTCGCTGATGTCGAATCTGGCGCTGCGGACGATCGTGAACGCGCCGGGGCTCGGACCGCCGATCAGGAACGCCATGATGTTGCCGGCCCGGTCGAGACCGCGCTCGGAGATCGCGATCAGCGTGCCGGCGAGCGGGAGACCCTTCGGCACGAACACCAGCCCCTCGATCCCCTTGTTGGCGGGCAATGCGCGAATCGCCGGCGGCAGCGCGATCGGCTGGCCGCGCGCCATGAGCCCGTCCTTGCCGTAGTTGAAGCGTACGATCTGGTGGACCCGCTCGATCCCCACATAGAGCGTGCCGCCGTCCTCGGCGAGCGCCTCGGTGTCGTACCAGCCGCGCTCCGCCAAGGGCTTGCCATCGGGCCCGAGGATCGGCGCGGTTTCGGCGTCCGCGATGCCGACCGGCCGCGTGCCCTCGTAGACGATGCGGCCGCGGAACCAGCGGCCTTTGTCGCTGAGCGCGATGAAATGAGCGCCGTCGGACGCGACCCGGATCGCCGAGAGGCCGCCGAAGTCGCGGTGCGGTGAGGTCAATACCAGCCCGCCGCGGAACTCCAGGAGGCCGAACTGGCGGCGCGACGGATCGCGGATGTCGAAGGCGGCGAGCGGCTGGCCGCGGATCTCGATCGAGACCGGCGCGTCGGCAGCCGGCGGCGGCCGCTGCGCACCGGCGGGGACCGCGGCGATGACGGCGGCCGCGGCCAGAAGCGCGACGAGGCTTCGCCGGCCATGGCGTTTTCCGGCCCGAGCCGGCGGACTCGATTTGGTTCGCGGCAGCAAACGCGTCGGCAATGCCAGTGCGGTTTCCGATTCCACCGGATCGGAAACCGCTCCCGGGAACGCGGGGATGCTCCGGGGCTGGTTGCCGCTCAAGCGTTGAGCCTGCGAGTCAGCCGCAGCTCCGCCGCGGCGTGCTCGTCGAACAGCTCGGCGAGTTTCTCGGTCATGGCGCCGCCCAGCTCCTCGGCGTCGACGATGGTGACGGCGCGGCGGTAGTAGCGGGTCACGTCGTGGCCGATGCCGATCGCGATCAGCTCGACCGGCGAGCGCTGCTCGATGTCCTCGATGATCCAGCGCAGGTGCCGCTCGAGATAGTTGCCGGGATTGACCGAGAGCGTGGAATCGTCGACCGGCGCGCCGTCGGAGATCATCATCAGGATCCGGCGCTGCTCGGTGCGGGCAAGCATCCGCTTGTGCGCCCAGTCGAGCGCCTCGCCGTCGATGTTCTCCTTGAGCAGGCCCTCGCGCATCATCAGGCCGAGATTCTTGCGCGAGCGCCGCCACGGCGAGTCGGCCGCCTTGTAGATGATGTGGCGCAGATCGTTGAGGCGGCCGGGATTGGCCGGCTTGCCGGCCGCGAGCCAGGCCTCGCGCGATTGGCCGCCCTTCCAGGCGCGCGTGGTGAAGCCCAGGATCTCGACCTTGACGCCGCAGCGCTCGAGCGTGCGCGCCAGAATGTCGGCGCAGGTCGCCGCCACCGTGATCGGACGGCCGCGCATGGAGCCGGAATTGTCGAGCAGCAGCGTCACCACCGTGTCGCGGAAGTTGGTGTCCTTCTCGCGCTTGAACGACAGGGGGTGCAGCGGATCGACGATGACGCGGGAGAGCCGGGCCGGGTCGAGCAAGCCCTCCTCCAGGTCGAATTCCCAGGCGCGGTTCTGCTGCGCCATCAAACGGCGCTGCAGCCGGTTGGCGAGCCGCGCCACCACGCCTTGCAGGTGGGAGAGCTGCTTGTCGAGATAGCCGCGCAGCCGCTCGAGCTCCTCCGGCTCGCACAACTCCTCGGCCTCCACCACCTCGTCGTGCTTGGTGATGAACGGCCGGTAGTCCGGGCCGCGCGGCTCATTGACGCCATGCCGGCGCGGGCGTCGCGGCTCGGCCGGCGTCTCCGAGTCGCCCATCTCGGCGTCGTCGGCCATCTCGGCGGACAGCGCCTCGGCCGCCTCGGCGGTGGAGTCGGACATGTCCTGGCTCGACGCATCGGCCTCGTCGAGCCGCGTCTGCATGTCCTCGGACTCGGCGCCCTGGCCGTCCTCGCCGGAATCCTCCTTGCGGCGGTCCTGGTCCCCCTCCTCGCCCTCCTCCTCGTCCGACTCGCTGCTGCGGTCCTCGCCCATGTCGAGGGCGTCGAGCAGATCGTGGATGGCGTCGCCGAAGCGCGCCTGGTTCTCCATCAGCCGCTCGAGCCGGTCGAGGTCGCGGCCGGCACGATCCTCGATCAACGGCCGCCACAGCTCGACCAGCTTCCTGGCGGCCGGCGGCGGCGCCTGGCCGGTGAGCCGCTCGCGCACCATCATGGCGATCGCTTCCTCGATCGGCGCGTCGGCGCGGTCGCTCACGTCGTCGAACTTGCCGCGGTGGAAGCGGTCGTCGAGCATGGCGGAGAGATTCTTCGCCACCCCGCTCATGCGGCGCGCCCCGATCGCCTCGACCCGCGCCTGCTCCACCGCCTCGAACACGGCGCGCGCCTGCTGTCCGCCGGGAACGAGCTTGCGGTGCACGGTCGGATCGTGACAGGCGAGCTTGAGCGCGATCGAGTCGGCGTGGCCGCGCACGATGGCGGCGTCCGGCCCGCTGAGCTTGCGCGGCGGCTCGGGCAGCCGCGCCTTGCCGCCGACGATGCCGGGCCGCTCGGCCGCGAACGCGACTTCGAGGTCGTGCTTTTTGGCGATGGCGCGCAGGCACCCGGTCACCGCGCGCTTGAACGGCTCGGTCGGGCTTTCCTTGCCGGAGCTCTTGCCTTTGAGGTTGGAGGACATGCCGCTTCTCCCTCCCCGGCTTGCGGGGAGGTCAGGATGTTCAGCTCAACGCCACGTTCACCGAGCTTTCCGGCAACTCCACCCCGAAGCAGCGCTGGTAGAACTCGGCGACGATCGGCCGCTCGAGCTCGTCGCACTTGTTCAGGAAGGTGAGCCGGAAGGCGAAGCCGATATCCTTGAAGATCTCCGCGTTCTCCGCCCAGGTGATCACCGTGCGCGGGCTCATCACGGTCGAGAGGTCGCCGTTCATGAAGGCGTTGCGGGTGAGGTCGGCGACCCGCACCATCTTGTTGACGATGTCGCGGCCCTGGTCGGTGCGATAGTGCTTGGCCTTGGCGAGCACGATCTCGACCTCGTTGTCGTGCGGCAGGTAGTTGAGCGTGGTGACGATCGACCAGCGGTCCATCTGCGCCTGGTTGATCTGCTGGGTGCCATGATAGAGCCCCGACGTGTCGCCCAGCCCGACCGTGTTGGCGGTGGCGAACAGGCGGAAGGCCGGGTGCGGTCGCACCACGCGGCTCTGGTCGAGCAGCGTGAGCCGGCCGGACGATTCCAGCACGCGCTGGATCACGAACATCACGTCCGGGCGGCCGGCGTCGTACTCGTCGAAGCAGAGCGCCACGTTGTGCTGGTAGGCCCACGGCAGGATGCCGTCGCGGAACTCGGTCACCTGCACGCCGTCGCGGATGACGATGGCGTCCTTGCCGATCAGGTCGATACGGCTGATGTGGCTGTCGAGGTTGACGCGCACGCATGGCCAGTTCAGGCGGGCGGCGACCTGCTCGATATGCGTCGACTTGCCGGTGCCATGATAGCCGGTGACGATGACGCGGCGGTTCTTGGCGAAGCCGGCCAGGATGGCGAGCGTGGTCGGCCGGTCGAAGCGGTAGTCCGGGTCGATGTCCGGCACGTGCTCGTCGGGCTCGGAATAGGCCGGCACCTCCATATCGCTGTCGAAACCGAACACCTGCCCGACCGACACCTTCATATCGGGCAGGCCGGTGACTTCTTGCGTTGCGGCGGTCATTGATCCTCCGTGGCCTCGAAACGCGAGACCCGAGTCAGTCGAGCAAAGCGGTCCGGATTCGGCGGCGACCTTAGCAAAAGACGGCAGCCCGCGAAACCGGCCCCGTCACCAGCCGAAAATCTTGCTATTTCAAGTAGCTAAAGATGATGCCAGCGGCAACCCCAAGGCGCCCCGGCATGCGATTTTCGCCGATCAGCTAGGCATCGCAGCCGGGCGGCGCAAGACGTCCGGCGCGGCGAGCATTCATTGCTGCCGGAAGCCCGACTCCCGCACCAGCCGTTCGGCCAGCGCCCGATCCTGCTTGAGAAAGCGGACGAATTCGTCGCCGGCCGCGAACGCCGGCTCGAGCCCGACCGAGACCAGATGCCGTTCGACGAAGCCCGGATCGCGCAGGACCCGCAACGCCTCCGCCGAAACGCGGTCGAGCATGGGCTTGGGCGTTGCGGCCGGCGCGAACAGGCCCCACCACGGCCTGATCGGGATGCCGGTATAGCCCGCTTCCCTGAGCGTCGGCGCGCTCGGATAAAGCGGCGTGCGCTCCTGGCTGTCGACCGCGATGAGCTTGACACGCCCCTCGCGCACATTGGGCAGCAGGTTGCCGATCCCGAAATAGCCGACCGGAACGTGGCCGCCGAGCACCGCGTTGGTGGCCTCGCCGCCGCTCTGGAACGGCACCCGTTGCAGGTCCGCGCCGGTGTCCTTCTTGAACCCTTCCATGAACAGGGTGAGCGCATTGGCCTGCGTGGCGTAGCTCAAGGTTCCGGGCTTCGCCTTCGAGAGCGCGATCAGCTCCGCCACCGTGTTCACGTTGAGCGACGGATGGACCATGAGGCCTTCGACGATGAAGAAGAACCGCATGATCGGGACGAAGTCCTTCTCGGGGTCGAACGGAATGCTCTTGTAGAAGAACGGCGCGATGCTCAGCGTATCGATCGCCAGCATGCACAGCGTGTAGCCGTCGGGCTGCGACTGCGCGCAGGCCTGCGAGCCGACGAGCGACGCGCCGCCCGGGCGATTTTCGACGATCACGGCCTGACCGAGCGCCTTGGTCAGCTCCTGTCCGAGCGCGCGCAGGAACACGTCGCCCACGCCGCCGGGACCGAGCGGCATGATCACCCGGATGGGCTTGCTCGGATAGTCCTGGGCAACCGCGCGGCTCGGAGCTGCCGCGAGCAGAAGCATGACCGCCCACAACAGGACGATGAACCTCGCCGGCTTGCATTCGCCGCCGGTCACGAATGAACAAATCATGGTCTGCTTCCGCCTCGCCTCGAAGACCGTTTTACCCGGCAATCCACGCCTTCATCTTCCGCTCGCCGGGAGCGGAGAACCGCACGATCCGCGTCTTCGCCTCGCGCACCGCCCAGCCGCGCGTCAGGATCTGGTCGAAGACGGCGGCGCCGAGCGCGCCGCCGAGGTGACTGCGGCGCTCGCTCCAGTCCAGGCAGCATCGGCAAAGCTGGCGCTGTCCGCGCTCCATCTCCGCCAGATCGATGCCGTTCTTCACGAAGAAGCGCCGCCCGTCCACGGTCATGCGCACCGCCTCGCCGCGGCGCGCCAGCAGCCGCCGCTCGACAAAACGGTCCAACATCGCCACCGCGAGGTGGCCCGCCAGGTGATCGTAGCAGGAGCGGGCGAGACGCAGCTCGGGATCGCGCGGACCGGTGCGCACGCGCAGGTGACCGGCCCGCGCCGCGACCGGGATCAACGCTTCGAGCGCGATCGCCACGTCGGGATCGGCGAGCCGGAAATAGCGATGCCGCCCCTGCCGCACCACCACGACCAGGCCCGCTTTCGCGAGCTTAGCGAGATGGCCGCTGGCGGTGGACAGGCTCAGGCCCGACTCCTGGGCGAGCTCGGTCGCGGTGAGCGCCGGGCCGGCCAGGAGCGCCATCAGCATGTTGGCGCTGGCCGGATTGCCGATCAGCGCGGCGACAATCGAGATGTCGGGACCTTCGCGCATAGTTTGATGATTCCCGAAGTATGAGCGCGCGTCAATATGGCAAGACAGGCGTTGACCGGGATGGACGTCCCGTGACTGCGGAGTGGAACCCCATGAGCAACAAGATCCACGACCTCGGCGTCGCCCGCCAGATCGGGACCTACAGCGACGCCGTCGAGGCGCCGGCGAACGCCCGCTGGCTGGTCACCGCCGGCACGCCGGGCCTCGGCCTCGACGGAACGGTGCCGGCGGGCATCGCCGCGCAGGCGGAGCTTGCCTGGAGCCACATCATCGCCATGCTCGAGCGCGCCGGCATGTCGGTCCACGACATCGTCAAGGTGAACCAGTACCTGGTGCGGGCGGCCGATATTCCGGCCTATGCGCAAGTGCGCGCCCGCCGCCTCGGCGGCGCCCGGCCGGCGTCGCTGCTGCTGATCGTGCCCGAACTGGTGCGGCCGGATTTCCTGCTGGAGATCGAGGCCTACGCGGCCAAGGCCTGAGACGCGACGATGCGGGCCGGGCGCATCATTCTCGACGAAACGTCGCCGCGCTATCGCGGCTGGCGCGTGGTGCTCGCCTGCTTCATTGCGGCGATGTTCTGCTGGGGGTTCGGCCTCTATGGCCATGGCGTCTATCTGGCGGAGCTCAATCGCCTGCATGGCTGGTCGGCCTCGCTGATCTCCGGCGCCACCACCGCCTACTATCTGCTCACCGCGACGCTGGTCGTCTTCATCAGCGATGCGATCGCCCGTTTGGGGCCGCGGCGGGTCATGCTGATCGGCTCAGGCTGCCTCGGCTGCGCGGTGGCGCTGCTGCCGTTCATTGCCGCTCCCTGGCAGCTCTACGCGGTCTATCTGATCATGGCGCCGGGATCGGCGGCGCTGCATGTCGGCTCGATCAGCAACGTGCTGGGCCTGTGGTTCGACCGCCAGCGCGGGCTCGCCATCAGCCTGGCGCTCAACGGCGCGAGCTCGGGCGGCATCCTGGTGGCGCCGGTGCTGGTGATCGCGATCGCCGGGACCGGATTTGCGCCCGCCATGGTCGGCGCCGCGGTCGCGATGGCGATGATCCTCGTTCCCGCGATCATGCTGTGGATCGACCGGCCGCCGGCGCGGGTCACCAATCACCCGCCGCAAGGCGGGCCCGAATCGACTGGCACTGCGGCCTCCTGGACGCGGCCGAGGGCGTTGCGCAGCGTCGCGTTCTGGAGCGTGGCGGCCCCGTTCGCCATGGCGCTGATGGCGCAGGTCGGCTTCCTCGTGCACCAGATTGCGTTCCTGGAGCCGGCGCTGGGCCGAACCGCCGCCGGATCGGCGGTCGCGGTCCTGACCGTGTCGGCGATCATCGGACGGCTCGCGCTCGGCGCCTTCGCGCTGCGGCTTGATCTGCGCAACGTGACCGCGCTGTCGCTGTTGAGCCAGGCCGGCGCGCTGCTGGCGATGATGCAGACCACCGACCCCGCGCTGCTGCTCGCCGCCTGCGCGGTGTTCGGCCTCTCGGCCGGAAACCTGATCTCGCTCCCGGCGCTGATCATCCAGCGCGAGTTCGAAGCCGCCTCGTTCGGGATGATGGTTGGATTGTCGACCGCGATCGGCCAGTTCACCTACGGGCTCGGACCGGGACTGCTCGGCATCGTCCGCGACGCCAGCGGTGGCTATGCCGCTTCACTCGCGCTCTGCATGGCGCTGGAAATCACCGCCGCGGTCGTGGTTCTGCTGCGCGTTCAGCGAAAGCCGACCGATTTGAGATAATTGTAGGCCTGGATGATCTCGCGCAGCTTGTCCTCGGACGAGCGGTCGCCTCCGTTGGCGTCCGGATGGTGGCGCTTGACCAGCGCCTTGAACCGGGTCTTGACGTCGTGCGCGGTGGCGTCCGCCTCGAGCCCGAGCACGTCGAAGGCCTTGCGCTCGGCATTGCGCACCATGCGGTTCTCGGAACGCGGACGCTCGCGCGCGCTCGACCGCCCGCCGAATTCGCGGAACAGACCGAGCGGGTCGTCCGCGCCGCCACCGAAGAAGCCGGCTGGATCGGGCTTGGCGGGGCGCGGGCCGCCGCTCATGCCCATCTTCCAGGTCGGCCGATGCCCGGTGATGGCGTCCTTCTGGTAGCGGGCGATGTCGTCGGTGCTCATGCCGGCGAAGAAATTGTACGAATGATTGTATTCGCGCACGTGGTCGAGGCAGAACCGCCAATATTCCCGCTCGCGCAGCCGGCCCTTGGGCGCACGATGGGTCGCCGGCGCGGCGCAGCCCGGCCAGTCGCAGCCCGGACACTGGGCGCGCAGTCGCCGGTCCTGGTCCGGCTTGACCCTTATGCGGTCGAACAAGGGCGAGTCGTTTTTCATGACCGATCAGTATGCGCGCTTCGCGATGACAGCTTCAAGTCTTGACAAGTTCGATTGAGCAGTTTCCGGCCCCGGAGCCCATTCGGTTTCACCGGAAACTGACTGGGCTCCGTCCTCTTTGGTTTGTCGCATTTTCGGACGGAAAACCGGTTCCCACTTTTCCTGAAAATGCTCCGGCCTGGCATTGACCGAGACGCATGGCTGCCGTAGCGGACAGCCATGAACACCCGCGATCTCATCACGGAGAAGTTGACCAAGGCTTTCGCCCCGCAAAGCCTCGACGTGGTCGACGAATCCCACCAGCACGAAGGCCATGCCGGGCACCGGCCGGGCGGCGAGACCCATTTCCGGGTCTATATCGTGTCGGAGGCCTTCAAAGGAAAGAGCCGGCTGGAGCGTCACCGCATGGTGAACCAGACGCTTTCCGGCGAGCTCGCCGCCGGCGTGCACGCGCTCGCGATCCATGCCGCGGCGCCGGGGGAAGGCGGCGTCGCGTAAGGTGACGGATGGCACTCGGAAAGAGTGACCCGCATTGCTGCACACCGGCGAAGGGAGCATCATCCGCCCGCACACGTCATCCCAAGCATGACGAAGAAGGGGAGGCTCCGCAGATGTTGTCACGTCGCAGCTTTCTTAACGGCACGCTGAGCGCCGGTCTGGCGCTGGCGACTTCGAAACAGGCGGCAGCGCAGACGCCCGCCGGTCAACCGGCGCGCAAGCGCCTGATCGTCGATGCGCAGGTCCACCTGTGGAAGGCGGAATCGGCGGACTGGCCCTGGGTCCCCGGCATGAAGCCGCAGATGCCCGAGCCGTTCACCATCGAGAAGCTGGTGCCGCTGATGAACGAAGCCGGCGTCGATCGCGCCGTGATCGTGCCGCCCTCATGGCCGGGCGACCGCAACGACTACGGCATCGAGGCGGCCAAGCGCTATCCCGATCGCTTCGCGGTGATGGGCCGCATTCCGCTGAAGGATCCGAAATCAGCCGAGCTGCTGCCGAAATGGAAGGAGCAGCCCGGCATGCTCGGCGTGCGCGTCACGTTTCTCGGGGTCGCCGCCCCGTGGCTCACCGACGGTACCGCCGACTGGTTCTGGCCGGCGGCCGAGAAGGCCGGGCTTCCGGTCATGTTCCTGACCGCGGGCCGGACGGCCGAGTTCGCCCGCATCGCGGAACGCCACCCGCAGCTCGTCCTGATCGTCGATCACATGGGCGTGGTCGGGGACGTCGTGCGGGCCGGCAAATTGACCGACGCGATCGATCAGACGCTGTCGCTCGCCAAGTATCCGAATGTCTCCGTCAAGCTGTCGGCGGCGCCCAACAATTCGACCGAAGCCTATCCGTTCGACGACTTTGTTCCGCACATCCGGCGGCTGGTCGATGTCTACGGCCCGCGGCGTTGCTATTGGGGGACCGACATCACCAACGGCTTCGCCAAGGCCACCTACAAGCAGCGCATCACCCATTTCACCGAGGAGCTTGCGTTCCTGTCAGAGGACGACAAGGACTGGATCATGGGACGCGCGATTCTCGCGCGGCTGGGCTGGACCTAGGTCGCCATCGACACGGCCTTCGATCCGCAACGGCCGTTGCGCCTATTGCGGGGTGATGTTCGCTGCCTTGATGATCTCGCCCCACATCGCGCGTTCGGCGCGGATCTGGGCGGCGAACGCGTCGGGGCTGTTGCCGACCGCGCGGGCGCCCGAATTGGCAATGCGGTCGGCGATGATCGGCTGGCGCAGCGCCGCGACGATCTCGCGGTTGAGCCGGGCGACGATCTCCGGCGCGGTTCCGGCGGGCGCCATGATGCCGAACCACGAGGACGCCTCGAAGCCCGGCACGCCCGCTTCGGCCGCGGTCGGCAGGTCGGGCAGCAGCGCCAGGCGCTCCTTGGCGGCGACCGCGAGCGGGCGCAGCCTGCCGGCGCTGATATGCGGCAGCACCGTCGGCGGGTTGTCGACCACGCCGTCGATCTGCCCGGCGATCAGGTCGTTCACCGCCGGCGCCGCCCCGCGGTAGGGAACGTGGGTGAGCTTGATGCCGGCCGCGTGCATGAACAGCGCCAGCCCGAGGTGACCGGTGGTGCCCACACCCGGCGAGCCGAAATTGATCTTGTCAGGACGCGAGCGCGCGAGCGCGACGAAGTCGATGAGGGTTGCCGCCTCGACCTTGGGGTGAACGACGACCAGCATCGACATGTCGGCGACGATCGAGACCGGCGCAAACGCCGTTTCCGGATCGAACGGCATCTTCGCGTAGAGGAACTGATTGGCGGTCAGGATCCCGGCCGACGACATCAGCAGCGTGTAGCCGTCCGGATCGGCCTTGGCGACCGCATCGGCGCCGGTGTTGCCGCCGGCGCCCGCACGGTTCTCCACGATGATCGGCTGTCCGAGCGACTTCGACATTTCATCGCCGACCAGGCGCGCCAGCACGTCGGCAAGCCCGCCGGCCGGGAACGGCGCGATCATGCGGATCGGCCGGTTGGGATAGGCTTGCGCGAGCGCGCCCGAAGCGCAGCACACGGCGAGCACGGCGGCGATGACCGGCGTGCGCAAGCAGAACCATGATCGCATGACGGGCGACGCTCCTCCGCGCTCGATCTTCATCGCAGCGGCACCTGCACGAATTCGCGCAGCTCGTCCGCCGTGAGCGGCTTGGCCAGATATTTGAAATTCACGCCTTCGACCATGAGCGCGTCCATGCCCTTGACGGTGTCGGGATCGAGCGCGGACTTGGCGAAAAACTCGTCGCGCATGCGCGTCGCGTTGCGCAGCGAGGTCTTGCGGTAATCGGCATACATGGCGAGCGCCTTGGGGTCGGAATACATCCAGTCGATCACCTCGCGGAACGCCTGCATGAAGCGCACATGGGCGTCGCGCCGCGCCTTGAGGCTCTCCGCGTTGGCGATGTTCACGCGCACGGTCTGTCCGCGCAGGCTCGGCACGTCGTTGGCGCGGGCGAAGATGCGGATCTTGCCCTCGTCGAGCAGGTCGAAGCCAAGCGGCGGCGAGGTCCAGCCGATATCCACCTGCCCCGACATGGCGAGCGTCAAGGTCGCCGCCGGACCGCCGGTCGCGATCGGCTTGGCCTTGAGGCCCAGCTCGCGGATGAAACCGAGCACCACGCTGTGGGTCGACGAGCCGTTAGTCGAATAGGCGACGGTGTGGGCGCTGGTTGCGTCGTTGACGCCCTTGAGGGGCGAGTCCGCCTTCACGATCCAGAAATCGGCATTGCCGGTGGCGCTGCCCGACACGATGCGGATCGGCGCGCCCTTGGCGAAGGCGCCCAGCGCCCCGAGCGTACCGATTCCGATCCCGATATCGGCGCTGCCCGAGATCACCGCCTGCTGGGTCTCGCCGGTGCCCTGCGTGCACAGCGCCTCGACCTCGACGCCGCGGCGCGCATAGGCGCCGGTGCGGATGCCGAGCTCGACCATCGAGGAATCCCAATTCCCGCACTGCCCGACCGCGAGCTTCAATTTGTCGGCGGCCGCCGCCGCACCGGCGCCGACCACGACCGATGCCGCGATCGGAGCGATGAAGACTGCAATGCGGATTCGAGTCATCGCAATTCTCCTCGCGATCCGATGTCCGGGCCGATCATTGCTCGATCTTGACGCCCGACAGTTTCACCAGCTCTTCGCCGCGCACGCGGTCGATCGCCAGGAAGGCGCGGAATTCGTCCGGCGTGTTGCCGACCGGGTCGTAGCCGCCGAGCTTGATGAAGCGCTCGTGGAAGGTCGGCGACTTGATCACCGCCGCCAGGTGCCGGCCAAGCTCCTCGATGCGCGCCTTCGGCGTGCCCGCCGGCGCGAAGGCGCCGAACCAGGTCCTGGCGTCGTAGGGCGGCAGCCCGGCCTCCTTGAAGGAGGGAACGCCGGCCAGCGCCGCCGCCTGCTGACCCTCGGGCACCGCCAGCGGCTTGGCGAGACCCGACTTGATCCGCTCCATCACCGCCGGCGAGGCGACCGGATAGAGCAGATGGGCGTCGCCGCGTTCGAGCGCGACCAACGCGGGGGCGGCGCCGCCGTAGGGGATGTGGGTCATCTGCACGCCGGCCTTGATCTTGAGCCACTCGAACACCAGGTGCGAATCGCCGCCGATGCCGAACGAGCCGAAATTGAGCTTGTTGGGATTGGCCTTCGCGTAGGCGATCAGCTCGCGCATCGTGCTCGCGGGGATCGACTTGTGCAGGATCACCACCTGGTGGGTGGCGACCACCAGGGTCAGCGGCTCGAGATCCTTGCGCGGGTCGTAGCTCAAATTGGCGTAGAGGAAGGGATTGAGCGAGATCGTGCTCGCGGTCAGCAGACAGAACGTGTAGCCGTCGGGATCGGCGTTCTTGCAGGCGTTGGCGCCGATGGCGGTGGCGCCGCCCGGCTTGTTGTCGACCACGAAGCCCTGGCCGGTGCGCTCGCGGAAGCCTTCGCCGAGCGCGCGGGCGAGCACGTCGACCGGCCCGCCGGGCGGGAACGGCACGATCACCTTCACGGCTTTCGCCGGAAACTCCTGCGCCGAGGCGACTGATGCGGCGAGCATCAGCGCGCAGGCAGGGCCGATGAACCACCGGCGCGGCTTGCTGTGCATTGCGGCTTCCTCCCTGCGTCGCGGCCGGCCTTCTGCGAGGCGTGCCGTCCTTCGAGTGGCGCATGTTCGCGAACCGGTTCCCACTTCGCCGGAACATGCGCTTGTTGCTACGGGTCGCGCGCGCCCAGATAGGCGGCGATCGCGATCATGTCGTCGATCGTGAGCTTGTCGACCACCGCTTTCATCAGCGCCATGGCGGTGCCCGACCGCGCGCCGGTCTTCATGTCGTTGAGCTGGCGTACGACGTAGGTCGGCGGGCGGCCGGCGATCGACGGGAGCTCGCCGATGCCCTTGAAATCTTGCCCATGGCAGATCGCGCACGGGATGGTCTTGCCGCCGCCGCCGGTCGTCACCAGCGCCTCGCCCCTGGCGATGCTGCCGACCGGCACGTAATCGATGAAGCCGGAATGCGGATCGCGGCTGTGCGCCCGCTCGGCGTCCTGCGGCAACACGATGATGCGGTTGCCGATCGGCTCGGTCCCGCCGCCCGGCGCCGCAAATCGCATGGCGCCCGAGCCGAAATAGCTCTTCGGCACGCTGTCGGTCTCGACCACCTTGGTCCAGACGCCAGGTTTGAGCGCGGCGTAATATTCGCTCGCCGCCTGCGCGTCGGAATCCGAGATCGCCCGCGCGATCTCGATCATGGTCGTCGCCCTGACGCCCTTCCTGCCGCCGTTCTTGAACTCGGCCATCTGCCGCATGAGATAGTGGACCGGAAGGCCGGCGAGGCTCGAGGATTCGGGATGGCCGTCGCCGGTCGGCAGATGACAGAGCGCGCAGGCGCGCACCGTCGGCCGCACCCCGTGCGCGACGATTTGCGGCATCGGCGGATGCTCGTCCGGGAACCAGTCGGGCGGATTGAAGCCGTCGTCGATCTGGGCCTGGGTGTGTTTCTTCGCGCTGCCGGGCACGCCCTTGAGCACGACATTGTCCTTGGGCTCGGGCCTGGGCGTGACCGGATAGGCCCAATCGAGATTGTCGGCGGCGAGCGCGACCACCGGCAGCGCCGCCACCGCGGCGATCCAAATCGCCCTGCGCATGGCCCCTCCCCGCACTGGCGCTACGACGCTTTTTCCGCCGGCCGGTTATACGGATTGAGACCGGGCCGGTAGGTCTTGTCGTCGAGGAACTGCTTCATGCCCTGCTCGCGGCCGCCTTCGCGGTCGAGGAAGCGCAACTCGGTCGACTTCGCCGCCAGATAGTCGAGGGCGGCATCGTCGCCCATGTTGCGGACGTTCTTGACCGCCTGCTTGGTGGCGCGAATGGCCTGCGGGTTGAGCTTCATCAGGCGCTCGGCGAGCGCCACCGTCTCGGCGCGCAACTTCTCGCGTGGAACGGCACGATTGATCAGCCGGGCGCGCTCGGCGACGCGGGCGTCGAAGGTCTCGCCGGTCACCGCGAACCAGACCGCGTCGCGCATGCCGAGCGCCTCGACCAGCGCCTTGCTGACGAAGCCGCCGGGCAGGATGCCCCAGTTGACCTCGGACAGCCCGAACTGCGCGTCCTCGGCGGCGATCGCGAAGTCGCAAGCGATGAGCTGGGTGAAGCCGCCGCCGAAGCAGAACCCGTTGACCATCGCGATGGTCGGCTTGGCGTAGGTGTAGAGCTTCTGCCAGCGCCAGTAGTGGCTCGCCCACGCCGCGTGCGAGCGCTCGACCGGCTTGTTGTCGAGGTCGCGGAAGAACAGCTTGAGGTCCTGGCCGGCGCACCAGGCATCGCCGGCGCCGGTGAGCACCAGCACCCTCGCCTGCGGATCGTGCTCGAGCTCGTCGAGGATGTCGCACATCTCGAAATGCAGCTGCGGGCTCATCGCGTTGCGCTTGTCCGGACGGTTGAGCGTGACCCAGGCGATGCCATTCTCGCGCTCGACCTTCACGGTTTCGTAGCTCTTCGACATGACGCTTCTCACTCCCTAAGCCGGTGACGGCGGTGTTGCAGATGACCGCGCTGGCGATCGCCGCAAAAAGCTTAGCACCAAAGGTTCGCCCGACCTAGAAGCATGTCCCGTTCCGTTGGAATCGGGACATGCTTCTACGTTCTTGATTGGCGCATGTCTTGTCGGCGAACGGGTTGCCACTTCGCCGGAACATGCGCGAGCACGCTCCCTATGCCGACTTGGCCAGCGGCTTGCGCGGCAGCGGCATGATGCGCAGCGCGGTGATGCGGTTGCGGTGGCGGCGCAGCACGCGGAAGCGGAAGCCGTAGAAGGTGAAGCTCTGGCCCGGCTCCGGAATCGAGCGCGCCTCGTGGATGACCAGCCCGGCGATGGTGGTGGCCTCGTCGTCGGGCAGGGCCCAGTCCATGGCGCGGTTGAGGTCGCGGATCGGCACGCCGCCGTCGACGTTGACCGAGCCGTCGGGCTGCGGCCGCACGCCCGGCACGGCCACATCGTGCTCGTCGGTGATGTCGCCGACGATCTCCTCCAGAATGTCCTCGAGGGTCACCACCCCCATGACCTCGCCGTACTCGTCGACCACCATGGCGAACGGCGTCTTGCGCCGGCGGAACGCCTTGAGCTGCTCGGACAGCGGCCGGATGTCGGGCACGAACCAGGGCGGCCGCGCGATCGCCTTGACGTCGATCTTCGACCAATCGCCGTCGCCGCGCTGGATCGCGCGCAGCAGGTCTTTGGCGTGCAGGATGCCGACGATGTTCTCCGGCGTTCCGCTCCATAGCGGAATGCGCGTGACCGGCTCGGCCAGCACGGCCCTGATCACCTCCTCGGGCGGATCGTCGGCGCAGGCCGTGATCATCTCGGTGCGGTGAATCATCACGTCGGAGACCACAAGATCACGCAGATCGAGCAGGCCGCCGAACATGTCGCGGTCATGCTTCTCGACGCTGCCCTCGTGGTGCAGGAGATCGACCGCGCTGCGCAGTTCCTCGTGCGCCGACAGGTAGGCCTGGTCGGTGCCGACGCGGAACCCGAACAGGCGCAGGATCCAACGCACGATCGTCTCGATGCCCACCAGCATCGGGCCGAACAGCCGCACGACCCAGGAGATCGGACGCGCCACCAAGAGCGCGACGCGGTCGGGCGCGTTGATCGCCACCGTCTTGGGCAACACCTCCGTGAAGACCACCACGATCACCGTCATGATCGCGGTGGCGTAAAGGACTCCGACGTCGCCGAACCAGGAGAACAGGAGTCCGGTCGCAAGCGCGGAGGCGGCGATGTTGACGACGTTGTTGCCGGTAAGGATGGCGCCGATCATGCGCTCGCGGGTCTCCAGAAGACGATTGACCAGCGCGGCGCGGCGGTTGCCGGTCTTCTCCATGCGCAGCATGCGCGCGCGCGAAAAGGCCGTCAGCCCCGTCTCGCTCCCAGAGAAAAAGAACGAAAGCACGAGGCAGATGACGATGACAGCGAGTGCAACCCAGTCGTCGATGTTCATCGCTCGGCGAGCTTCTCGACCAGAAAGGCGCGGACCTCGGCGGCATCGACGTCGGGCGCGATGAAGGCTCGGCCGATCCCGCGCGTCAGGATGAAGGTCAGCGCGCCGCGCTTGACCTTCTTGTCCTGAGCAATGAGCTCCATCAGGCGATCGGCGCCCGGCGCCCCGCCGGCAATCTCCGCGAGGCGCGTCGGCAGGCCGACCGCGGCCAGGTGGCCCCTGACGCGATCGGCATCGGCCATGGGCACCAGCCCGCGGCGCGCCGAGATCTCGAACGCCAAGACCATGCCGAGCGCGATCGCCTCGCCATGCAGCAGCCGGTCGGAGAAGCCGGCGGCGGCTTCGAGCGCGTGGCCGAAGGTGTGACCGAGATTGAGCAGCGCGCGCTCGCCGGTCTCGCGCTCGTCGCGCGCCACGGTCGCGGCCTTGGACCGGCAGCTCACCGCGATGGCGTGCTCGCGCGCCGGACCGCCGGAAAAAATCTCCTGCCAATTGGCCTCGAGCCAGGCGAAAAAGGCGGCGTCCGCGATCAGCCCGTATTTGGCGACCTCGGCGTAGCCGGCGCGGAACTGGCGCGCCGGCAGCGTGTCGAGCAGCGCGGTGTCGGCGATCACCAGGATCGGCTGGTGGAAGGCGCCGACCAGATTCTTGCCTTGCCGGGAATCGATCGCGGTCTTGCCGCCGACCGACGAATCGACTTGCGCGAGCAGCGTGGTCGGCACCTGCACGTAATCGAGGCCGCGGCGCACCACGGCGGCGGCCAAGCCCGCAAGGTCGCCGATGACGCCGCCACCGAGCGCGACCACGAGATCGGCGCGCTCGATGCGGGCGGCGATCAGCGCCTCACAGACCTCTTCGAGCACCGAGAAGCTCTTCGAGCTTTCGCCCGGCGCCACCACGACGGTCGAGGCCTTGAGGCCGGCGCGATCGAGCGCGGCGAGCGCCGCCTCGAGGTGCAGCTTGGCCACCGTCTCGTCGCTGACCACGGCCGCCTTGGCGCCCGGCCGCAGCGCGGTGATCCGCGGTCCGAGCGAGGCGATGAGCCCGCGACCGATGGCGATCTGGTAGCTGCGCTCGCCGAGCGCGACGTCGACCACGATCGGATCACTGGCGCGCAGCGGCGCAGTCATGGCGTGCGGTCTCCTTCTTCCGTGGAGCCGCCCGCCTCGTAGGGAACACCGAGCCGGCCGGCGAGCGCGCCCACGATCTCGTCGACGATCTTCTCGTGCGGTACCTCGCGCGACTGCACGGTCAGGTCGGCGAGCGCATAGACCGGATAGCGCGCGTCCATGAGCGCGCGCAGCGTGGCGCCCGGATCGTCGGTCTTGAGCAGCGGGCGGTCCTGGCGGCGCTTGATGCGGCGCATCAGCACGTCGAATTCGGCCTTGAGCCAGATCGAGACGCCCTTGGCGCCGATCGCCGCGCGGGTATCCGGATTGATGAAGGCGCCGCCGCCAGTCGCCAGCACCTGTGGACCGCCTTCGAGCAGGCGCGCGATCACGCGCGCTTCCCCGGCGCGGAAATCGGGCTCCCCACGGATGGCGAAGATGTCCGGGATGGTCATGCCGGCGGCCTTCTCGATCTCCGCGTCGGCATCGACGAACGGGACGCCGAGCCGCAGCGCGACCCGCCGCCCGATCGAGGTCTTGCCGGCCCCCATCATGCCGACCAGCACGGCCGAGCGGCAGCCGAGGGCCGCCACGATGGCCGCCTCCGGCCTCGCTAGACCGGCAATCTCGCGCGTCACGCTGCCCGACATGGTGCCCTTCCTGCTCGCCGGCGGCCGCCGGTCGGCGGTTGGTGTTCCAGGACGGTGATTTGCAGTCAAGCAGTGGTATCACACCCGGCGCGGCCGGCGCCATTAACCATGCCGCAACCGTGGCTGGGGACAGCCGGCACATGGGATGGAAACCCCTTGTCACGCCCGCGCCGTCGTAGTTTCTCCACTCTTTCATGCGACAAGGGCGGCCGAACGAGGGGTTGCCATGCCGAGCCTGTTCCGCTTTCTCACCCTGATCGGGGTGCTGGGCGGCCTCACCTACGGCGCGATGTTCATGCTTGCGACGTGGTTCGATCCGAAGCCGCGCGAGATCACGGTTTCGATTCCGGCCGACAGGTTCGCCAAGCAGCAGCAGCAGTGAGCGCGCTCTGGCAGCGGAGCGCACTCTGACGACGGAGCGCACTGGGCCGTGGCGCGCCAAGCCAGACATTCCGACCAAGCGCTGATCGAGCTGTTTCTCGACATGCTGGCGGCCGAGCGCGGAGCGAGCCGCAACACACTCGCCGCCTATGCGCGCGACCTTGCGGATTTCTCGGCGCATCTCGCCGCCGCGGGGCGCGGCATCCTCGATGCCAAAACCGACGAGGTGCGCGGCTATCTCGGCGCGCTCGCCCAACGCGGCCTGGCGGCTGCATCGGTGGCGCGGCGGCTCTCCGCCGTCCGCCAGCTCTATCGGTTCCTCTATGCGGAGGGCCGGCGCGGCGACGATCCGTCCGCTATCATCGAGGGGCCGCAACGCGGGCGCCCGCTTCCCAAGGTGCTGAGCATCGCGGACGTCGACCGCCTGTTGTCCACGGCGCATTCCGCCATCGCCAAGTCCGGGCAGCCGGCGCTCGAGCGGCTGCGCGCCGCGCGGCTCGCCTGCCTGCTCGAAGTGCTCTATGCCACCGGGCTGCGGGTCTCCGAGCTGGTCGCGCTGCCGGCGTCGGCGGCCGCCCGCAACGCGCGCATGCTCACGGTGCGCGGCAAGGGCGACCGGGAGCGGCTGGTGCCGCTCAATGAGGCGGCGAAGGCCGCCATGCGCGATTATCTCGCCCTGCTGGCGGAGCTCGGCCGCGACCGGAAATCGAAATGGCTGTTCCCCTCTTTCGGCGAGAGCGGCCATCTCACCCGCCAGCACTTCGCCCGTGAGCTCAAGGAGCTGGCGGCGGCGGCCGGGCTGCGATCGGACGCGGTGAGCCCGCACGTGCTGCGGCACGCCTTCGCCAGCCATCTCCTGCACAACGGCGCCGACCTGCGCGTGGTGCAGACGCTGCTCGGCCACGCCGACATCTCGACCACGCAGATCTACACGCACGTGCTGGCGGAGCGGCTCAAGAGCCTGGTGCGCGACCTGCACCCGCTCGGGGAGACGTGAGAGGCCCGGCCGCCGCGTCGCCCGTTGTGTTGATCTTCACCGCAGCGCGCTCGAGATTTCGGCGAGCGTCGCCTTCTCCGCTTCGCTGACCTGCACGCCGCCGAATCCAAGCGTTCCTCCCTCGGAGGCCGCTTCGGCGGTGTGCTCGCTGATTTGGCGCAACCAACCCTTGAAGGCAGCGGCATCGCCCGGCGCCTTCGCGTCGATCAACGCCGAGACTTGGCGCAACGCCTCGATGGACTTGACCTTGATGTCGGCCGGTTGGCTGCCGGCGAGTTTTGCCTTGAGGCCGTCGCGCGCGGCACTGCCGTCGGCGGTCGTGAAGCCGGTAGCCACCGCCTTGACGAGCGAATTGGCATCGGCATCGGACGCGGCCCTGGCGAGCGCGCCGCCGCCCGCGAAGGACTCTTTCAGCATGCCCCAAAGCCCGCTCGGCTCGGCCGCGCTGACGGCAAGACCGGCTATCATCGGGCTCTGCATGACGAGTTTCCACTCTTCTGACGTAAAGTCGTTCCGATCGGTCACGGCTCTCTCCTCCATACACATCCAGTCTTGAATCGACGTCGAGAAAGGGCGCCGGCCGGTTCGGGTGGCCGGCGCCCCGAATTCGGCGTCAGGCCGTCGCGAGCGAGTCGAGCCTGGCGCGAAGCTCGTCAATCGTGGGGCGCGCAACGCTTGCCACACCGGGCATCGCCAGAACTTTGTCACACAGCCCGTTGATCGCGGGCAGCACGCCCGCGATCAGCCGCGCGAGCGAGCGCCGGCCTTCGGGCGGAAGCTGTTCGGCGAGCGTGCTCACCCTGTCGAGTTGGGCCTTCGCGTCGCGGATCCTGGGTAAGGCATCCTGCGCCGAGGTGACGTCCGTGATTCCGGCCAGCGCGGTACGCAGAGCGCCGACCGAGGCGTTCACCTGGTTGGCCAGATTGACCCCGCCGACGACGAGCGGCGTGGCCAGACCCACGGTCCCGGCGGGTTGATCGGGCGATTGCGTTGCGGCTATGCGCGGCTGCGGGATCGGCTGGACGGCAGAGGGTTGCGTTTGCTCCGCCACCTTCTCACCGCTGTCGCTCGGGAAAAAATACCAAACGAGGCCGGCGAGCACGGCGAGGCCCAGGAGCACCAGCGGCCAAGATGCGGAGGCCGCGTTGCCAGCGCGCCCGGCGGCCGCATTGCCCATCGCATAGGCGCTCTGACCCGCGCCGGCGATGGTGTGCTCCGCCGGGCTGCCGAGCCTCCCGGCGGCGGCGGCACTTCTGCGCATGCCGCTGTCCACCATATCCAGCAGTCCGGTGCCGCCGAGTTGATTGGCCAGGCCGGACGGGATCGCTGCGGCGATCTGGTCCTTTTGCGAAGCAAGCAAAGAGGCGAGCCCGCTGGCATCAAGGCCGGCACTGCGCTGCTGTCGGCCGAGCGCGCCGAGAACCACCGGGCCCAGCATGCCGAGCAGCGAACCGGTTGCGGTCTTGCTGACGCCGGCGAACTCACCGATGGCGCCCGTGAGCGCATTCATCGTGCCGCCGCCGAGCAACTTCGACAACATGCTCGATCCGCCGTCGGCGAATGCCCTCTGTCCGGTCCCGCCGATTACGCTCGTCAGGTTGTCGAGGACAGTCGGCGATTGTTGCGCCACCGCGCCGGAGAGCTGCTGCGCGCCTTCGGGCTTCACAGCAACGCCGGCCAAGCCCGCGAGGATCGCAGGAATGGAGCCGCTGATCGCCTTTTGCACGGTAGTGCTATCGAGACCGAGGGTAGACGCGATCTTGGCAATCACATCTGGCGTGAGGAATTGCGTGACGAGAGAGACGAGATTTACGGCCATGATCAGCCTCCTCATTTCGGCGCCTTGCGGCACGGGGCATGACGAAGAGGTTGCGGATCATCGTCGCACCGACCATCGTCGGCCGAGGGCAGTTCGCCCGGAGAGCCGGCTTCTCGGCCTTGGACGGAACCACGCGGTGTCTTCACCGCTCGAGAACGGCGGTTGCCGGCCGTTCACCGCAACCCGTTGGCCTTCTAGCCGATCCCGAGTCTAGCCCCCGGGGGCAGCGAGGGGGTATCGGGGCAAACCCCATTTTCGATGGAGGGAGACTACCGAGAGCTCAGGCGTGCCGCCGGCATTCCCACGGCCATCAAGGGTCGACATTTCTAGGACACAAATTTACGCTCCGGTCCGCCGGGTGGTATGATTTGGCTTCAAAGCCGCAGTCCATGGAGTCCCCGATGCTTCCCGGTCGAGCACAGCGCATCTCGCCCGCGATCATGCTCATCGCAATGTTGCTCCTGAGCGCGCCGGCGCTGGCGCAGACCGCGCAGGATCGCAGCTGGTGCGAGGGCGAGAACGGTGCGACCCCCGATCAGCGCATCAGCGGCTGCGCGGCGGTGATCCGCGGCGGCCGCGAGAAAGGCGACAAGCTTGCCGAAGCCTTCAACAATCGCGGCATGGCCTACCGCAGCAAGGACGACATCGACCGCGCCATCCAGGACTACAACCGGGCGATCCAGATCAATCCCAAATTCGCTTCCGCCTTCAACAACCGCGGCGTCGCCTACGACCTCAAGGGCGACTACGACCGCGCCATCCAGGACTACGAGCAGGCGATCAAGCTGACGCCGGCCTTCGCCCAGGCCTTTTTCAACCGCGGCAACGCGTATCTCGGCAAGAGCCAGTACGCGCAGGCGATCGACGACTACAATCAGGCGATCCGGCTCAAGCCGGATTTCGCCGCGGCCTTCGACAACCGCTGCTGGGCGCGCGCGGTGGTCGGGATCCTGCAGAAGGCGCTGGCCGACTGCAACGAGGCGCTGCGCCTGATGCCGAACAATGCCGCCACGCTCGAGAGCCGCGGCGTCGTGTTTCTCAAGATGACCCAATTCGACGCCGCCGTGTCCGACTACGACGCTGCGCTTCGGCTCAATCCCAACCTTGCCTCGGCGCTCTACGGGCGCGGCATGGCGAAGCTGAAGAACGAGGACGGCGCCGGCGCCGCCGACATCGCGGCCGCCAAGGCGATCCAAGCCGACATCGCCGAGGAATACGCCCGCTACGGGATCCAGTAGCGGGCCTCTGCCTTTGACGCGCTTTCTAGGGCAACCGGTTCCCACTTCGCCGGAAAACGCTATATAGCCATGGTTCCGCGCGCCGTGCCATAACGCACGGCGATCAGCGCGGAGCGATCCCATGCCCGACACCTGGCGGCAGCTCAAGGCGTGGCCGGAACTCGTCCTGGAGCGGCTCGAGGACGCCGGCGTCGCGCGTGTCGTGCTCAATCGGCCGCACAAGCGCAATGCCTGGACCGCCGCGCTGGTCGAGGGCTTTTTCGAAGCACTTGAAATCGTGCGCGCCGACCGCGAGCTCAAGGCGGTCATCACCAAGGGCGCCGGGCCATGCTTCAGCTCGGGGCTCGACCTGCATTTTCTCAAATCGGTCAGCTCCGGTCCGCTGCTCGATTGGGATCGCCCGACCTTGACCATCCGGCTGGCGGAGGCGATCCGCGCCTTCCCGCGCGTGATGATCGCGCAAGTGCACGGCTATTGCCTCGGCGGCGCGCTCGGCATCATGAATTGCCACGACCTCGTGTTCGCGGCCGAGGACGCGCAGCTCGGCATGCCCGAGATCCTGCGCGGCAGCTTCGGCCAGCTCGTCACCTCGACCCTCATTCACGGCCGTATCCCGATCAAGAAGGTGGCGCTGCTCCAGCTCGTCGGCCGCAATCTCACCGGCATCGAAGCCGACCGCCTCGGCATCGTCTCGCAGGCGGTGCCGGCGGCCGAGCTCGAGCGCACGGTCAACGGCATCGCCCGCGAAGTCGCCTCGCGCCATCTGGCGACGCTCGAGCACGCCAAGATCGCGGTGCAGATGGACCGCGACCTCTCGCTGTCGCAGGCGATCCAGCTCGACATGCTGGTCGGAGCGCGCATGCAGAGCGCCATGGACCCGACCGGCGACGTCGATTCGTATCTCGATTCCCAGAAGGGCGGCCCCAACTTGAGCTACAAGCGCCCGGATGTCTGATCCTTCCGAACAAGACGCCGTCGTCCCGGGAATGCCCCTCACGGCCGGCCATGACGGCGCGCAAGGCATAAGCGTCTAGAGGCTCGATGCGAAGCTATCTCGACTTCGAAAAGCCGGTCGCCGAGCTCGAGGCCAAGGTCGAGGAGCTGCGCGCGCTGCAGACCGGCGAGACTGCGGTCGCCATCGGCGAGGAGGTCGCACGCCTGGAAGCCAAGGCGGCGCAGACGCTCAAGGACCTCTACGCCGAGCTCACGCCCTGGCAGAAGACCCAGGTCGCCCGCCATCCCGAGCGGCCGCATTCGCTCGATTACATCAACGCGCTGGTCACCGACTTCGCTCCGCTCGCCGGCGACCGCAAATACGGCGACGATGAAGCGATCGTCGGCGGATTCGGCCGTTTCCAGGGCGAGAGCATCTGCGTGATCGGCCACGAGAAAGGCTCCTCGACCGAGAGCCGGCTCAAGCACAATTTCGGCATGGCGCGGCCGGAAGGCTATCGCAAGGCCGGACGGCTGATGGAGATGGCCGACCGCTTCGGCATCCCGGTGCTGTCGCTGGTCGACACCGCCGGCGCCTATCCGGGCATCGGCGCCGAGGAGCGCGGCCAGGCCGAGGCGATCGCGCGCTCGACCGAGGCCTGCCTCGAGCTCGGCGTCCCCAACGTGGCGGTGATCGTCGGCGAAGGCGGCTCGGGCGGGGCGATCGCGATCGCCACCGCCAACCGGGTGCTGATGCTGGAGCACGCGATCTACAGCGTGATCTCGCCGGAAGGCGCCGCCTCGATCCTGTGGCGCGACACCGCCAAGGCGCAGGAGGCCGCGACCGGCATGAAGATCACCGCCCAGGACATGGTCCGCTTCGGGGTGATCGACCGAATCGTCACCGAGCCCGCGGGCGGCGCCCACCGCGATCCAGCGGCGGCGATCGCCGCAACCGGCGAGGCGATCGCCAGCGCGCTCGGCGAGCTCACCGGGCTCGACCGCGAGACCGTGCGCCGGCAAAGGCGTGAGAAGTTCCTGGCGATCGGACGCACCATCGGATGAGTCGCCCGGGATGGCGGGCGCCGGCCCCCATGGCTGCGGAAGCGGGCCGATAAGCGTTTGTTTTCCAAAAGAATCTTAACCTGTGGCTTTTCCGCATTCTGCCCTGATCTTACCCAAGTCTTGCTCTAGCGTCGGTTCCGCCTTTGCTCTTGGGGGACGTCGGGGCACCTGCCACTATCTGTTTACCCTTCGTTCACCATCGGCATGCTCAATCGGCATCCGCCGTCGCGCCTTGCGACGGGCTTTCCTACCGGGTAACGATTGGGTCGCGAAGGCTTGGGGAAGCCTGTTCGGTCGGGGGAGTTCTAACGTTGAATCGTCGGCCTTTGGTCCGCTCGCTTCTGGCGTCCGCGGCGATCGCGGCTGCCATTGCGCTTGCCGGTTGCGATACCGACAGCCCGCCGGCACTTTCCGGCCGCAGCATGCAGCCGCTCTCCGAGCGCATGCTGACGGAGATCGACCGCCGGAACATGGAGAAGGAATCGCCGATCCTGGTGCGGATCTTCAAGGAAGAGTCGGAGCTCGAGGTCTGGAAAGAGGACAAGACCGGCCGGCTCGCGCTGCTCAAGACCTATCCGATCTGCCGCTGGTCGGGCGAGCTCGGCCCCAAGATCAAGGAAGGCGACCGCCAGGCGCCCGAGGGCTTCTACACCATTACCCCGGGCCTGATGAACCCGAACTCCAATTACTATCTGGCGATCAATATGGGCTTCCCGAACGCCTACGACCGGTCGAACGGGCGTACCGGCGGGTTCCTGATGATCCATGGCGACTGCTCCTCGCGCGGCTGCTACGCGATGACCGACGAGCAGATCGCGGAGATCTACGCGCTCGCTCGCGAATCGTTCTTCGGCGGCCAAAAGTCGTTCCAGATCCAGGCCTTTCCGTTCCGGATGACGCCGGTCAACATGGCGAAGCACCGCAACTCGCCGCACATGGCGTTCTGGAAGATGCTCAAGCAGGGCTACGACCACTTCGAGGTCACCAGACTCGAGCCGAAGGTCGACGTGTGCGAGAAGCGCTACGTGTTCGACGCCGAATCGTCGAGCAAGTTCAGCGCGGCCGACCGCTGCCCGGCCTACAAGGTGCCCGCCGATCTGGTCGCCGCGGTGCGAGACAAGCAGCGTCGTGACGAGATGCAGACCGCCGAGCTGATCAGCCGCGGCACGCCGGCCGCTCCGGTCAGGACCGGCACCGACGGCGGCATGAACCCGACCTTCCTGGCGGCGGTGAAGTCGCACGGCGGCGGGGGCGCGAATATCCGCACCGCGGTCGGCACCATCCCGGCGCACGTCAATCCGCCCGGCGCGCCGCAACCCGAGACCACCACCGGCAGCACCATGAGCCTCGCGTCGAGCGAATCGAAGCCGGCGGCTGCGCCGCGCTCGTCGGTCCAGGTCGCCTCCGCATCCAGCGGCGGCGGGATCGGCAGCTTCTTCGGCAATCTGTTCGGATCGAAGAGCGAGAGCGAGCAGCCGGCCGCCGAGTCGCCGGCACCGAAGCCGAAGGCGGCGCCCGCCGCCAAGCCGCTGCAGACCGCCGCCCGTCCGAAGCCATCCGAGCCGGAGGCGAAGGCCGCCGCCAAGCCGCAGCCCGCGCCACAGACTCAGCAGGCCAGCGCGGCGCCGCGGGCGCAGCAGGCGACCGCCGAGCCGCAGCAGGACAAGCCGGCGAACAGCCTGCTCAACGGCGCGCAGCCGACGCTGGCCACCGGCGGCTTCGACAACCGCTTCGGCTCCTGGCGCTAAATCAGACGCCGCGCCTGATCGAGGCGCAGGTCAGGGCGCCCTCGCCCCCTATGCTGCTGAATTTAGGCGAACCGCCCGTGGCAGTGCTTGTACTTCTTGCCTGAGCCGCACGGGCAGGCTTCGTTGCGGCCGACCTTGCCCCAGCTCGTCGGATCGTTGGGATTGCGCGTGGCGGCGCGGGCCGTGCCGTTGCCGTTGCCGGCGAAGGCGGGAACCAGGGGCGCGTCCGCCAACGCCATCTCGTCGAGACCGGTGGCCGGGTCGATCTTGTGCGCCTCCATATAGGGCAGCGTCGCCGGCGTCTCCGGCGGCGCCGTCCTGATCTCGACCCGCATCAATTGCGACGTCACCGCTTCGCGCAGATGGGTGCTCATCGCCTCGAACAGATTGAACGATTCCGCCTTGTACTCGTTGAGCGGATCGCGCTGGCCGTAGCCGCGCAGCCCGATCACCTGCCGCAGGTGCTCGAGCATGACTAGGTGCTCGCGCCACAGGTGGTCGAGCGTCTGCAGCAGGATCGATTTCTCGACATAGCGCATGAGGTCGGCGCCGTACTGCGCGACCTTCGCCGCCATCTGCTCGTCGGCGCGCCGCTCGACGCGCGCGAGCAGCTCCTCGTCGGCGATACCCTCCTCCTTCGCCCATTCGTCGACCGGCAGGTCGAGCTGCAGCACGCGCCCAAGCTCTTCGCGCAGGCCCTTGGTGTCCCACTGCTCCGGATAGGCGTTTTCGGGCACGTGCTTGGCGACCAGCTCGTCCACGGCGGTGTGGCGCATGTCGGCGACGATCTCGTTGACCGCCTCGTCGCGCATCCATTCGATGCGCTGGTCGAAGATCACCTTGCGCTGGTCGTTCATCACGTTGTCGAACTTGAGCAGGTTCTTGCGAATGTCGAAGTTGCGGGCCTCCACCTTGCTCTGCGCCTTCTCCAGCGCCTTGTTGATCCACGAATGGACGATCGCCTCGTTCTCCTTGAGCCCGAGCCGCTGCAGCATGGTGTCGAGCTTGTCGGTCCCGAAGATGCGCATCAGGTCGTCTTCCAGCGACAGGAAGAACTTCGAATGCCCGGGGTCGCCCTGCCGGCCGGAGCGGCCGCGCAGCTGGTTGTCGATCCGCCGGCTCTCGTGCCGCTCGGTGCCGAGCACGAACAGCCCGCCGGCCTTGAGCGCCTTCTCCTTGAGCCGCGCCACCTGGGCGCGGATCCCGGCCGCGCGCGGATCGCGCTCGCGCTCGCGCGCATCCTCGATGTCGCTGAGCTCCTGGCGGATGCGCATGTCGGCATTGCCGCCGAGCTGGATGTCGGTGCCGCGGCCCGCCATGTTGGTGGCGATCGTGATCGCGCCCGGCACCCCGGCTTGCGCGATGATGTAGGCTTCCTGCTCGTGGTAGCGGGCGTTGAGGATGGCGAACACCTTGGCCTTGGAGGCGCCGTCGTCGCCGCTGTAGAGCGCCGCAAACGCATTGGGGTCGGCAAAATCGTGCTGCTCCCAGCCGGCCTGGCGCAGCCGCTCGGCCAATTGCTCCGACTTCTCGATCGAGGTGGTGCCCACCAGCACCGGCTGGCCGCGCGCCTTGCAGTCGTCGATCAACGACAGGATCGCACGGTATTTCTCCGCCGCCGTGCGGTAGACCTCGTCGTCGTCGTCGATCCGCACCATCGGCATGTTGGTCGGCACCTCGATCACTTCGAGGTTGTAGATGTCGAGGAACTCGTCGGCTTCGGTCAGCGCCGTGCCGGTCATGCCGGCGAGCTTCTCGTACATGCGGAAGTAGTTCTGGAACGTGATCGAGGCCAGCGTCTGGTTCTCAGGCTGGATCGGCTGGTGCTCCTTGGCCTCCAGCGCCTGGTGCAGCCCTTCCGAGTAGCGCCGCCCCGGCATCATGCGGCCGGTGAACTCGTCGATGATCACCACCTCGCCGTTGCGCACGATGTAGTCCTTGTCGCGCTGGAACAGCTTGTGTGCCCGCAGCCCCTGGTTGACGTGGTGCACGACCGAGACGTTCTCCACGTCGTAGAGCGAGTCCGACTTGAGCTGGCCGGCCTGGCGCAGCATCTGCTCCATCTTCTCCGTGCCCTGCTCGGTCATGGTCACGGTGCGCTGCTTCTCGTCGACCTCGTAGTCGGCCTTGTCCAGCCGCGGTATGAACGCGTCGATGGTGTTGTAGAACTCGGAGCGGTCGTCCAACGGGCCCGAGATGATCAGCGGGGTGCGGGCTTCGTCGATCAGAATCGAGTCAACCTCGTCGACGATTGCATAGATGTGCCCGCGCTGGACCATGTCCTCGAGCCGATACTTCATGTTGTCGCGCAGATAGTCGAAGCCGAGCTCGTTGTTGGTGCCGTAGGTGACGTCGCAGTCGTAGGCCTTCTTGCGCTGCTCGTCGTCCAGCCCGTGCACGATCACCCCAACCGTGAGCCCGAGGAAGTTGTAGATCTGCCCCATCCATTCGGCGTCGCGCTTGGCCAGGTAATCGTTCACCGTCACCACGTGCACGCCGCGCCCGGCCAGCGCGTTGAGATAGACCGGCAGCGTCGCCACCAGCGTCTTGCCTTCGCCGGTCTTCATCTCGGAGATCCGCCCCTCGTGCAGCACCATGCCGCCGATCAGCTGGACGTCGAAGTGGCGCTGCCCGAGCGTGCGCTTGCCGGCCTCGCGCACGGTCGCGAACGCCTCGACCAGAACGTCGTCGAGCGAGGCGCCTTCGGCGACCTGCTTCTTGAGCGTGTCGGTGCGCGCCCGCAGCTCCTCGTCGGTGAGCTTCTCGAGCTCGCCCTCGAGCGCGTTGATCTCCGCCACGCGCGGCAGATAGCTCTTGATCCGCCGCTCGTTCGACGAGCCGAAAAGCTTGCGGGCAAGGGCGCCGATCATGCGGGGAGTCCTTCAAATCCTGTCAGATGCCGCTGCCGCACTCTACCAAATCCGATCGAGAGAAACGCCACCGTAGTCCGACCTCGTCGCGGCATATCTCGCGCACACATCCATTCGTGACCGCTGAATACGGAACTGCCGCGCTTTATCGGGCTACTTTCATGCAAACGGCGGCCTGCGGCCGGAACGGCCGGGTTTTGCGGAGAGATAGGAGGGGGTCACATCCTTGTCAATCGGCGATTCCTGCCCCTTGTGATCGTCAAAATCGGCCCTATTTCGGCCATTGCCAAGGGGGAGCGATTGCGCGACTGTCCGCCGCTTCCGCTGCCGGCGGGCGCATGACCCCAGGATTACCGCCATGATTTCCGGAACTTCGCCGCCTCGATCCGTGCCGGCCTCCCGCGCGATCGCGCTCGCCACGATCGCTGCGCTGCTGATCGTGCTGCCGGTCGCGTCCGGCTGCTCGAAGGACAGCTCCAACGAGGCTTCCTCGGCGTCCGATCCGGTGCTGGCGCGCGTCAACGGCGTCGACATCAGGCAGAGCGAACTTGCGCTCGCCGAGGAGGACGTGGGCGATGACTTGAAGGCGGCGTCGCCGGACGCCAAGCGGGAGCAACTGATCAGCTATCTGGCCGACATCAAGCTGGTGACGCAGGCGGCGAAAAAAAAGAAGCTGGACAACAATCCCGACTTCAAGCGCCGGCTCGACTTCCTGAGCGACAAGCTGCTGATGGGCTTCGGGCTGCAGGATGAAGCCAAGAGTGCGCTCACCGACGAGGCTATGCGGCAGGTCTACGAGGAGGCGGTGAAATCCGCGGGCGGCCAGGAAGAGGTGCGCGCCCGCCACATCCTGGTGGACAACGAGGAGGAGGCCAAGGCGATCCTCGAGCAGATCAAGAACGGCGCCGATTTCGCCACCCTCGCCAAGGAGAAGTCCAAGGATCCAGGCGCCGCCGACGGCGGCGACCTCGGCTATTTCACCAAGGAGCAGATGGTTCCGGAATTCGCCGACGTGGCGTTCAAGATGTATCCGGGCCAGCTGTCCAACCCGGTGAAAACGGCGTTCGGCTGGCACATCATCAAGCTCGAGGACAAGCGCACCAAGCCGATCCCGGAATTCGAGAAGGTCAAGGAGCAGATCGAGGCCTTCCTGATGCGCAAGGCGCAGACCGAATATGTCGCCAAGCTGCGCCAGGGCGCCAAGATCGAGCGTCTCGACCAGGCCGACGGGCAGAAGAAGAACTGACCGCATCGCGTCTTAAGAGTCATGTCCGCTCTTGTGTCGGGCATTCGCGCCTCTAAAACAATATGACGCACCCGAGAACGTGGATGGCCCGACCGGCCGGCCACGATGACGAAGCAACGCCATGACCACCACCGTCTCCCCGCTCGCGCCCGCGCATTTTCCCGACATGCCGCCGGTCGACGGCGTGCGGATCGCCACCGCCGCTGCCGGCATCCGCTATGTCGGGCGCACCGACGTGCTGCTGGCGCTGCTCGATCAGGGCACCACGGTGGCCGGCGTGCTCACGCGCTCGAAATGTCCGTCCGCGCCGGTCGACTGGTGCCGCGCCCACCTCAAGGGCGGCGAGGCCGCCGCGCTTGTCGTCAATTCCGGCAACGCCAACGCCTTCACCGGCAAATCCGGGCGTGAGGCGACCAAGCTCACCGCCAAGCTCGCCGGCGAGGCGGCCGGCTGCGACCCGAGGCAGGTCTTTCTCGCCTCGACCGGGGTGATCGGCGAGCCGCTCGATGCGACGAAATTCGGCACCGTGATGAACGCGCTCACGGCGGACGCCGTGCCCGGCAAGTGGCATGAGGCCGCCGCGGCGATCATGACTACCGACACCTTCCCGAAGGGCGCAGCCGCGATCGTGCGGCTCGGCGCCACGCCCGTCACCATCTGCGGCATCGCCAAGGGCGCCGGCATGATCGCGCCCGACATGGCGACCATGCTCGCCTTCGTCTTCACCGACGCGCCGGTCTCCGCCCGTATCCTGCGCGGCCTGCTCAAGGACGGCGTCGCCGACACCTTCAACGCGGTGACCATCGACGGCGACACCTCGACGTCGGACACGCTGCTGGCCTTCGCCACCGGTGCCGCCGCCGCGCGCGGCGCGCCGCGGATCACGCTGGCGTCGGACCCGCGGCTCCCGCCGTTCCGCAAGGCGTTCGACGCGGTGCTCGCCAACCTCGCCGAGCAGGTGGCGCGCGACGGCGAGGGCGCCCGCAAGCTGGTCGAGGTCATCGTCGAGGGCGCGACGTCGCAGCGCTCGGCGCGCAAGATTGCGCTCTCGATCGCCAATTCGCCGCTGGTCAAGACCGCGATCGCCGGCGAGGACGCCAATTGGGGCCGCGTGGTCATGGCGGTGGGCAAGGCCGGCGAGCCGGCCGATCGCGACAAGCTGTCGATCTGGTTCAACGGTATCCGCGTCGCGCACAAGGGCGAGCGCGATCCCGGCTACGTGGAGGCCGAGGTGTCGGCCGCGATGAAGCACCCGGAGATCACCCTGAAGGTCGCGCTCGGGCTCGGGCGCGGCCGCGACCGGGTGCTGACCTGCGACCTCACCAAGGAATACGTCGCGATCAACGGCGATTACCGATCGTAGTAACGTAAGTCGGCATTAACCAGCGCGATGAGAGCAACCATTCATTCAATTGCGTTGAAGCGTCCTTAACCCCGGGTTGCCTAGCATGGACGACGGGCCGTGAGCGTGAAACTCGTGCTGGTTGCCGCTTGCGCCCTCGTCGATCCGGACGGACGCGTCCTGATCGCGCAGCGGCCGGCAGGCAAGCCGATGGCGGGCCTGTGGGAATTCCCCGGCGGCAAGGTCGAGGCGGGCGAACGGCCCGAGGCAACCTTGATCCGGGAGCTGAGAGAGGAACTCGGAATCGTCGTCAACGAGGCGTGCCTCGCACCGCTCACCTTCGCGAGCCACGCCTATGCGGACTTCCATCTGCTGATGCCGCTGTTCGTTTGCCGGCGTTGGGAGGGAACGGTGACGGCGCTGGAAGGCCAGAAGCTCGCGTGGGTGCGACCGAACAAGCTGCGAGACTATCCGATGCCGCCCGCCGATGAGCCGCTGGTGTCCCATCTGACGGGCTTGTTGTGATTGGAATGTCGGGGAGGACCATGTCGAAGAAAACCAAGCTGAGCCTCACCATGGCGATCATGCGCCAACGCCTCGCCGCCGACGAGCGAGGCGCCACCGCGATCGAATATGCCATGATCGCCGCCGGGATCGGCGTCGCGATCGCCGCGACCGTCACGAGCCTGGGCTCGGCCGTCAGCAACCTTTACACCAGCATCGCGTCGATATTCGGCTGATCGGTCCATCCGCCGTCGTTCGCTACCGCCCCGCTTTCTCCCCCGCCGACCTCTCTTTCACGCCGAGCGCATCCGCCAGGCGCTGCCGCGCCGAGCCGGGCGCCAGCGGCTTCTGCTGGCTCGCATGCGGCGCCCAGCCCGAGAGCCAGACGATCTCGAAGGTCGCCCGGATGCGGCCATCCGGATCGGAGAACCGCTCGCCGTAGATCGCCACCATCCGCTCGAGCAACGCGCGCCTGAGCGGGCGGCGACGGCGCTCGACCAAGGCATTGGCCGCGCCCATGCGACGCAGATCGTGCATCAGCGCGACCGGCGAGGCATAGCGCACCGTCAGCCGCTCGACGTCGGCCACCGGCAGCGCGAAGCCCGCGCGTTGCAGGAGCGCGCCAAGCTCGCGGACGTCGGCGAAGGGCGCCACGCGCGGCGAGATGCCGTCCTCGATCTCCACTTCGGCAGCCGCAAAAGCCTGGCGCAGCTCGGTCAGGGTATCGCCGCCGGCGAGCGACGCCAGCAACAGCCCGTCGGGCCTGAGCGCGCGCCGGATCTGGATGAGCGTGCCCGGCAGATCGTTGACGAAGCCGAGCGCGAGCGCGGACACGACGAGATCGAGCGAACCGTCACGGAAAGGCAGCGCCTCCTCGTCGGCGGCGACCGGCGAACCGGACAGCGAGAACGGAACCTGCCCGGCAAGCGCGTCGGCCGCGACGATGCCGCCGACCTTTCCGCTCGCGGCCAGCGCGCGGCGCACCGCATCGGTCGGCGTGCCGAGATCGACCGCGCGCTCGAAGCTGCGCAGCACCCCGGCGAGGCGATCGCCGAGCTCGTCGGCGACGCGATCGATCAGGAACGTCGACGGCCCGAGCGCCTGCGCGCGCAGGCGACGCGCGCGCAACAGCCGGCGGTCGAACAGCAGTGGGCCTGAGGCCATCTCGCGGCATTCCAAAAACGGCGCAAAGCGTACACCCGCAATGATAAGGACATTGAGGCCGCCGCAAAGGGGCGGTAGCGTCCGATCATGCACCGGGAGATCACCGCCGGCGAACCCCGCGGCGGCCGCCTTGCCCGCCTTGGCATGGCGCTGCGCGCGAGCCTCGGCCTGGTCGTCGACGTCGCGTTGCCGCGGCTTTGCCCGGCCTGCCGCGAGCCGGTCGGCGACGAGGGGCTGTGCCCCGCCTGCTGGTCAAAGCTTTCGTTCATCGCGCCGCCCTACTGCGAACGGCTCGGCATTCCATTCCCGTTCGACGGCGGGCCGGGCCTGCTCTCGATGGAGGCGATCGCCGATCCGCCCGCCTACAACCGGGCGCGGGCCGCAGTGCGCTATGACGACGTCGCCCGCACCCTCGTCCATGCCTTGAAATACGGCGACCGGCTCGATCTGGCGCCCACCATGGGACGCTGGATGGCGAATGCCGGCCGCGAGCTCATCGCCGGCGCCGACGCCATCGTGCCGGTTCCGCTGCACTGGCGGCGGCTATGGGCGCGGCGGTTCAATCAATCGGCGCTGCTCGCCGAGATCATCGCCAAGACCGCCGGCCGTCCGGTCGCCCATGCCACGCTCAAGCGCGTCAAGGCCACGCCCCAGCAGGTCGGCCTGCCGAAAGCCGAGCGCGCGGTCAATGTGCAAGGCGCGTTCCGCGTATCCGCCGAGGGCAAGGCCGAGGTGGCCGGACGAAAGCTCCTGCTGGTCGATGACGTGGTCGACGCCTGCGCACGGGCGCTGCTGCGTGCCGGCGCGGCCAATGTCGACGTGCTGGTCTTCGCCCGGGTTGTGGCAGCGGTTCGCCCTCCCATATAACAATGTGGTAAGCGCCGCCTATGACCATGCCGCAGATCGACATCTATACGACCCGCTATTGCCCCTACTGCATCGCCGCCAAGCGGCTTCTGTCACACAAAGGGGTGGCTTTCACCGAGATCGACGTGGGCGGCGATCACGCCGAGCGCAGCCGGATGGTGATGCGCGCCAAAGGACGCATGACGGTGCCGCAGATCTTCGTCGGCGCGATCCATGTCGGCGGCTACGACGATCTTTACGCGCTCGAGCAGGGCGGCAAGCTCGACCCGCTGCTGGCCAACGGCGGCGGTGCGGTCCCGGCGGCCGGCCAGGAGCCCTCGGCATGAGCAGCGGCAAAGCATCGACCTTCACCGCCGGGCTGATCCAGATGCGCTCGGGCCTCAACCCGCAAGCCAACCTCACGGCGGCGGTGCGGCTGATCGAGGAAGCCAAGGCGCAAGGCGCCGATTACGTGCTCACCCCCGAGATGACCAACATCCTGGAGGTCAAGCGCGAGCGGCTGTTCGCCGCGATCGTGGCCGAGGAGAGCGACGTGAGCCTCGCCACCTTCCGCGAATTGGCGCGGCGGCTCGGCATCTTTCTTCACGTCGGTTCGCTCGCCATCAAGCTCTTGCCCGACAAGGCGGCGAACCGCTCTTTCCTGATCGACCGGCAGGGCGAGATCGTCGCGCGCTACGACAAGATCCACATGTTCGACGTCGATCTCGCCAATGGCGAGAGCTATCGCGAATCGCGCAGCTACCGGCCGGGCGAGATCGCCGTGGTCGCTGACCTGCCCTGGGGGCGGCTCGGGCTCACGGTCTGCTACGACCTGCGCTTCCCAGCGCTCTACCGTGCGCTGGCGGAGGCCGGCAGCTCGTTCCTGGCGATTCCGTCGGCCTTCACCCGGCAGACCGGCGAGGCGCATTGGCACGTGCTCAACCGCGCCCGCGCGATCGAGAACGGCTCGTTCGTGCTGGCGGCGGCGCAGGGCGGCAAGCACGAGAACGGACGCGAGACGTTCGGCCATTCGCTGGTCGTCGATCCGTGGGGCCGCATTCTCGCCGAAGGCGGCACCGAGCCCGGCGTCGTGCTGGCCTCGATCGATCCGGCCGAGGTTGCGGCGGCGCGGGCGAAAATCCCCTCGCTCCAGCATGGGCGGCGGTTCGAGATCATCGAGCCGATGGCGGAGCCCGTCCACCTGCATGCGGTGCGAGCCCCGTCATGATCCGCTATGCGCTGGCCTGCGACCAGGGCCACACCTTCGAGAGCTGGTTTCAGAGCTCCGCGGCCTACGACAAGCAGGCCAAGCGCGGCCTCGTCACCTGCCCGCATTGCGGCTCCCCCAAGGTCGAGAAGGCACTGATGACGCCGCAGCTGTCGGGAACGAAGAAGCGCGGCAAGACTGCTCCGGTGCAAAGCACGCCCGCGCCGCAGCTGCCGGCGGCCGCGCCCGATGCGCCCGCGCCGGTCGCCATGGTGTCGCCGCAGGAGCGCGAGTTCCGCAAGAAACTCAAGGAGCTGCGCGAGCACCTGACCAAGAACGCCGACTATGTCGGGCAGAAATTTCCCGAGGAGGCGCGCAAGATGCACTACGGCGAGGTCGAGCACCGCTCGATCTACGGCGAGGCCTCGCCGCAGGACGCCAAGGAGCTGCACGAGGAGGGCATCGAGTTTCATCCGCTGCCGGTGCTGCCCGACGAGCGCAACTAGCTCCACCTCAATACGCCCACAGCAGGAACGCGACCCCCACCACGATCAGCACGATGCCGACGCCCTCGCGCGGCTTGGTCGGCTGCTTGAAGATGAAGTGCGAGATGCCCTGCGCGAACAGCACCTCGACCAGCGCAAGCGTGCGCACGCTGGCGGCGGTGGCGAGCGCGAAGGCGAGGAACCAGAACTGCGAGGCGAGCGCGCCCATGAAGCCCGCGACCAGCGACGGCCGCCACTCCCGCACGATGGCGGCGAGCACCTTCGGGTCGCGCAGCCACAGATAGAGCGACAGCACCGCCGACTGGCCCACCAGGCCGACCGCCAGGGTGAAAGTCGCGGCGACCACGTAGTTCGGCATCCCGAGGCTCAGGATCGCGCCGCGATAGCCGACCACCGAGAGCGCCAGCATGGCGCCGGCGGCGAGGCCGAGCAGTGTGGCCCGCACGTCCAACCGCGTCCCGGGCTTGAGCGCCATGACGAGGACGCCGGCGGTGGCGATCAGGATCGCCCCCGCCATTGCGGGCGTCACGACGTCGCCGAGGAAAACGAGCCCGAACAGCGCGGCCTGCACCGGCTCGGTCTTGATGTAGGCGTAGACCACGACGAACGAGCGGTCGTTCATGGCGGCGAGCATCAGCGCGGTGGCGACGATCTGCGCCAGCGCGCCGTCGATCACCCACGGCCAGAACACCAGCGGCGGGCGCGGCAGCGCGGCGCCGGTCGCAATCAGCACCGCGGCCAGAAAGACGAGCGCGAACGGAAACCCGAACAGGAAGCGCACATGGGTCGCGCCCACCGTGCCGAGCCGCGCGGTGAGCTCGCGCTGGGTGGCGTTGCGGACGGTCTGCGCGGCGGCGGCGATGACGGTGAACAGCGCCCAGAGCCAGCTTCCGTCGGGCATCAGCTAGGCCGGCTTCTCGGCGGTGAGCATGTAGTTCACGTCCATGTCGGAGGACAGCTGCCAGCGGTCGGCGATCAGATTGTAGATCACGCCGGTCTCGTCGATCATCCGCAGCCCGCTCTTTTCCAACGCGATCTCGAGCTCGTTGGGGGTGACGAACTTGTCCCACTGGTGGGTGCCGCGCGGCAGCCAGCCCAGCACGTATTCGGCCCCGACGATGGCGAGCGCGAAGGCCTTGAGCGTGCGGTTGAGCGTCGCGGTGATCATCAGCCCGCCGGGCCTGACCATCTCGGCGCAGCGCCGCACGAACAGCGGCATGTCGGCGACATGCTCGACCACCTCCATGGCGAGCACGACGTCGAAGCGCTCGCCGGCGTCCGCCAGCGCCTCGGCGGTGGTCTCGCGGTAGTCGATCGCGAGCGCGCTCTCGGCGGCATGGAGCTTCGCCGCCGCGATATTGGCGGCCGCCGGGTCGGCGCCGACGACCTCGGCGCCGAGCCGCGCCAACGGCTCGCTCAGGATGCCGGCGCCGCAGCCGATGTCGAGGATGCGCAGGCCGGCGAGGCAGTCGAGCCGCCTGGTGTCGCGTTCGAACCGCCGGCAGGCCGCCTCCTTGATGAAGCCGAGCCGCACCGGGTTGAACTTGTGCAGCACCCCCATCTTGCCGCGCGGATCCCACCACTCGGCGGCGAGCGCCGAGAAGCGCGCGACCTCGGCCTGGTCGACGGTCGAGCCGCCCGCGGGTTTCATGCTGATCGCCATCGACCCTGCTCCAAAGGCGCGGTTGCCCTCACCCAACCTCGCCGGTATGTATACGCGTCTTTTTGCGCGGGGGCTCGCACTAAGGCTCGGTTCCCGCGCACAGCCCTGCCGGAGACCGGCCCCGCATGGCTCGCCTGGTGATGAAGTTCGGCGGCACCTCGGTCGCCGACATCGAGCGCATCCGCAACGTCGCGCGCCACGTGCAGCGGGAGATCAATGCCGGCCACGAGGTCGCGGTCATCGTCTCCGCCATGTCGGGCGCCACCAACCAGCTGGTCGCCTGGTGCCGCGAGGCGGCGGCGCTGCATGACGCCCGCGAATATGACGCGGTGGTGTCCTCCGGCGAGCAGGTCACCGCCGGTCTCCTGGCGATCGTGCTGGAGGGGATGGGCGTCAATGCCCGCTCCTGGCAGGGCTGGCAGCTGCCGATCCTGACCTCCAACGCCCATGCCTCGGCGCGCATCCTCGACATCAACGGCACCGAGCTGATCAAGCGCTTCAAGGAGCGCCACGAGGTGGCGGTGATTTCCGGCTTCCAGGGGATGCACAAGGAGACCGGCCGGATCACCACGCTGGGGCGCGGCGGCTCGGACACGTCGGCAGTCGCGGTCGCCGCCGCCATCCAGGCCAAGCGCTGCGACATCTATACCGACGTCGACGGCGTCTACACCACCGACCCGCGCATCGTGCCGCGCGCGCACCGCCTGCCCAAGATCGCCTACGAGGAGATGCTCGAGCTCGCGTCGCTCGGCGCCAAGGTCATGCAGGTACGCTCGGTCGAGCTCGGCATGGTGCACAATGTGCGCATCTTCGTGCGTTCGAGCTTCGAGAAGCCCGAGGACATCGATCCGCACGGCACACCGCCCGGAACGCTCATTTGCGGCGAGGAGGAGATCGTGGAACAGCAGGTCGTCACCGGCATCGCCTTCTCCAAGGACGAGGCGCAGATCGCGATCCGCCGCGTGCAGGACAAGCCCGGCATCGCGGCCGCGATCTTCGGTCCGCTGGCGGAAGCCAATATCAACGTCGACATGATCGTGCAGAACGTCTCGGCCGACGGCGCCACCACCGACGTCACCTTCACGGTGCCGGCCGCCGACTATCAGCGCGCCACCGACGTGCTGGTCAAATCCAAGGGCCAGGTCGGCTACGAGCGGCTCGACGGCGCCAACGACGTTGCCAAGGTCTCGGTGATCGGCATCGGCATGCGCAGTC
>JBEVIH010000049.1:0-8836 GCA_040510815.1 Xanthobacteraceae bacterium
TTCCGCCACGGCTACTTCTTCATCAACACCACCAAGGGCATCGCGCATCCGCGCGACCTCAAGGGCAAGCGCGGCGGCGTGCCGGAATACAGCATGACCGCCGCCGTCTACATGCGCGGGCTGCTGCAGCACGAATACGGCGTCAAGCCGAGCGACGTCGAATGGGTGCAGGGCCGCGCCGACCGCCTCGGCCGCAAGCTGCCGCCGGACATCCGCCTGACCCAGGCGCCGGCCGGCAGCGAGCTCGGCGACCTGCTCGAGCGCGGCGAGATCGACTTCCTGATGACCGCCAACAACCCGCTCGCGTTCCGGCGCGGCGCGCCGACGGTGCGGCGGCTGTTTCCGAACTACGCCGAGGAGGAGAAGGCCTATTACCGGCGCACCAGGATCTACCCGATCATGCACACGGTGGTGATCCGCCGCGACATCTACGACCGCGACCCGTGGGTGGCGCTCTCGCTCTACAAGGCGCTCTGCCGGGCCAAGGACCACGCCTATGATCTGCTCGCCGACATGGGCTCGCCGAAGGCGTCGTTCGCCTGGCTGCAGCCGCTGCTCGAGGAGGAGAAAGCGGTGCTGGGGCACGATTGGTTTCCCTACGGCATCGAGCAGAACCGGCCGTCGCTCGAGGCGCTGCTGCAATACACCCACGAGCACGGGCTGACCGATCGCCGGGTCAAGATCGAGGAGCTGTTTGCGCCCAGCACGCTGCGCGACATCCCGCTCAGCGAAGGGCAGCATGTCTAGTTGTCGAGGAGAATCCTCATGACCGTACCGCAACTGATGCCGTGGATCGGCAGCCCCGCCGCCTTCCCCGACGCCGCGTTCTCGCCGCTGATCTCGCCGGTCGACGAGAGCGTCGTGTCGCAGATGATCGAATCGAACGCCAAGGTCATCGACGCCGCGGTCAAGCACGCGCACGAGGCCTTCCTTAAGCACCAGGACGCGACCACCGCCAAGCGCATCGAGTGGCTGCTGGCCGCCGCCGACGCCATCGACAAGATCGAGGGAGAGCTGGTGCGCTCGCTGATCCGCTTCATCGGCAAGCCGCGGCGGGCCGCGACCTTCGAGGCCAAGCGGGTCGGGCTGTTCATGCGCGCCTGCGCCGCGCAGGTGCCGCACATCATGGGCGAGGTGCTGCCGCTCGACGTGACGCCGCCGGGCGCCGGCCGCTTCGGCTTCACCGTGCGGGTGCCCTACGGCGTGGTCGCCGCGGTGACGCCGTTCAACGGCCCCGCCAATCTCTTGATCCAGAAGGTGGCGCCGGCGCTGGCGGTCGGCAACAGCATGGTGGTGAAGCCCTCGCCGCCCGGCACCGAGGTGGCGCTGTTGCTGGCCGAAGCGATGAAGAAGGCGGGAGTTCCCGACGGGCTGTTCAACGTGGTGCCGGGCGGACGCGACACCGCCAAGCTGCTCGCCGCCCATCCGCTGGTCTCGGTCGTCACCGTCACCGGCAGCACGCTGGCCGGGCAGGAGCTCGCCCGCGCCGCCGGGGCGAAGAAATTCGTCGGCGAGCTCGGCTCCAACGCCGCCAACATCGTCTGCGCCGACGCCGATCTCGCCGACGCGGCGACGCGCATCGCGGGCGCGGCCTTCGAGGCGAGCGGCCAGCAATGCATCTCGGCGCAGCGGGTGATCGTCGAGCGGCCGTGCTACGACCGCTTTCTGGATCTGTTCGTCGCCGCCACCAAGAAGCTCAAGGTCGGCGACCCGGAGGCCGCCGACACCGACGTCGGCCCGATGGTGAGCAGCGCGGCCGCCGACCGCGTCCAGCAACTGGTCGACGACGCCGTCGCCAAGGGCGCCAAGCTGGTGCTCAAACCGACCCGCCAGGGCGCCATCCTGGGGCCGGCGATCGTCGCCGAGGCGCCGCCGGAGGCGCGGCTGATGCGGGAAGAGGCGTTCGGCCCGGTGGTGGTGGTGCAGCCGGTCCCCGACGTCGACGCGGCGCTGGCGCTCGCCAACTCGTCGGAATTCGGGCTGCAGGGCGCCTGCTTCACCGCAAGCCTCGAAACCGCGTTCAAGATGTCGCGCAAGTTCAAGGTCGGCTGCCTGTGGATCAACGAGGCGAGCCGCTTCCGGCTCGACACCTATCCGTTCGGCGGCGTCGGCGCGAGCGGCTACGGCCGCGAAGGCGTGCGCTACGCCATGGAGGAGCTGTCGCAATGGAAGTTCACCGGCATCCGGCTCAATCCGGCGTGAACAGCCGACGACGATGACCGCGGTCGGGCTGATCGGCTGCGGCGGGATCGCGCAGGACGTGGTGGCGGCGCTGCGCGGCGCCACGCCGGCGAACGGCGTGCGCATCGTCGGCGCGCTGGCGCGACGCGGCCGCGCCGAGCAGGCCCGCGCCGCGCTCCGCGACATCGACATCGTCGAGGCCCTCGACGAGCTGCTGGCGCGACGGCCGGCGGTCGTGGCCGAGGTCGCCGGCCAGCAGGCGGTGGCCGAGCACGGCGAGACCGTTTTGCGCGGCGGCGTCGATTGCCTGGTGATCTCGGTCGGGGCGCTCGCCGACCCGGCGCTGCTCGGCCGCCTCAAGGCGGCGGCGCAGGACGGCAGCAGCCGCATCCTGCTGCCGGCCGGCGCGATCGGCGGCATCGACGCGATCGCCGCGATGCGGGTCGCTGGCCTGACCTCGGTGCGCTACCGCTCGCGCAAGCCGCCGGCCGCCTGGCGCGGCTCGCCGGCCGAGAAGGTGGTCGATCTCGGCACGCTCACCAAGCGCACCGTCCTTTACACCGGCACCGCCGGCGAGGCCGCCCTGCTCTATCCGCAGAACGCCAACGTGGCGGCGGCGGTGGCACTCGCCGGGCTCGGCTTCGACGCCACCGAGGTCGAGCTGGTCGCCGATCCCGACGCGCCCGGCAACGTGCACGAGATCGAAGCCGAGGGCGCCGCCGGACGCTTCGCCATCCAGCTGCAGGGCAAGCCGTCGCGCAGCAACCCGAAGACTTCCGCGCTGGCGGCGATGAGCGTCGCGCGGGCGCTGCTCAATGCAAGCGCCACGATCGTTATATGAGTCTCACAGCAAGCACCGCCCTCTCCCGGCCTCATGCTGAGGAGCATCGCAGCGCAAGGCAGCCGCTGCCAGTTCCACGAGCACAGCCGCACTGCGATGCGTCTCGAAGCATGGGGCCGCCCGCATCCTTCGAGACGCTCGCTACGCTCGCTCCTCAGGATGAGGGCGGATCAGCGGTGGCGCGAAGCCATGCGTAACGCCTTCGTCGGTAGCCCGGTCGAGCGCATCGAAGATTTTCGTTTCCTGCGCGGCCGCGGCCAATACGTCGACGACCTCGCCCGCGACAACCTCCTGCACGCCATGATCCTGCGCAGCGCGGTCGCGCACGGGCGCATCCGGTCGATCGGCACCAAAGCGGCGCTGGCGCGGCCCGGCGTCCACGCGGTCATCACCGCGGCCGACATCGGCGCCGCGATCCCGACCATTCCGCTGCGGCAGGAATCCTCGCCCGCCTTCAAACCGTTCGAGCAGCCGGTCATCGCCCACCGCAAGGTCCGCTATGTGGGCGAGCCGGTCGCGGTGGTGCTGACCGACAGCGCGGTGGCGGCCGAGGACGCGCTCGAGTCGATCGAGGTTGATATCGAAGCTCTGCCGGCCGTGGTGGACAGCGCGGGGGCCGAAACCAACGACGTTCTGTTGTTCGAGGATGCAGGCCGCAATCTTGCTCTAACGCTCACCGGTGTGCGCGGCGACGCCGACGCCGCCTTCAAGAGCGCGCCTTACGTCCGACGCGAGCGGTTTCGCGTCCAGCGCCACGGCGCGGTGCCGATGGAGCCGCGCGGGCTGTTGGCCGAATGGGACACCGCGGCCGGCCGGTTCACCGTCTACGGCGCCGCCAAGGTCGCGTTCCTCAATCGGCGCGTGTTGGCGAAACAGATGAACCTGCCGGAAAGCGCCATTCGCATGGTGGAGAACGACGTCGGCGGCGGCTTCGGCGCCCGCGGCGCATTCTACCCCGAGGATTTCCTGATCCCGTTCGCGGCGCGCCTGACCGGACGGCCGGGCAAATGGATCGAGGACCGCCGCGAGCACCTCACCGCCACCAATCATGCCCGCGACGCCGACTGCGAGCTGGAGATCGCCTGTGACCGCGACGGCACCATCCTGGCGTTGCGCGGACGCGCCACCACCGACCAGGGCGCCTATATCCGCACCAACGGGCCGACTGCCGCGCGCAACATCGCGCAGGTGCTCAGCGGCCCCTATCGCATCCCGCACATCCGCATCGACGTCGCGCTGATGATGACCAACAAGACGCCGTCCGGCACCTATCGCGGCCCGGGGCGCTTCGAGGCGGATTTCTTTCGCGAACGGCTGTTCGACATCGCGGCGGCCGAACTCGGCATCGACCGGATCGAGTTTCGCCGCCGCAATCTGATCGCCGAAGCCGAGATGCCCTACGCGCTGGCCACCGTCGCGCCGCTCGATATCAAGACCGAGACCGACAGCGGCGACTACCGCATGACGCTCGACCGCTGCCTTGCGGAGATCGACTGGACCGCCAAGGCGGCGATGCAGGGCAAGCTGATCGACGGCCGCTACCGCGGCACCGCCGTCGGCTGCTACCTCGAGGGCGGCGCCTCCGGTCCGAAGGAGAGCGCGCGGCTGGTGCTCGAGGCCGACGGCAAGGTCTCGGTCTATGTCGGCTCCTCCTCGATCGGCCAGGGGCTGGAGACGGTGTGCGCGCAGATCGCCGCCGACGCGCTGGAAGTGCCGATGCACGACATCAAGGGCGTGTTCCACGGCTCGACCGACCACGTGCTCGAAGGCTACGGCTCCTACAGCTCGCGCTCGGTGGTGATGGGCGGCAACGCGATCGTGGCGGCGGCGGCGAAGCTGCGCGCCGAAATCTCCGCCGCGGCGGCGGCAAAGCTCGGCTGCGCCGCGGACGACGTCGAGATCGATGGCGGCCTGGCGCTCGCTCCCGGCGGACGCTCGCTGCCGCTCGGCAGTTTCGCCGGACTGTCGGCGGAAGCCGCCTATGCCAGCAACAAGCGCACCTACAGCTACGGCGCCCACGCCGCCCATGTGGCGGTCGACCCCAAGACCGGCCACGTCGAGCTCCTCGACTACGTGGCGGTCGAGGACGTCGGCCGCATCATCAACCCGCTCACCCTGCACGGGCAGGCGGTCGGCGCCATCGTGCAGGGTCTCGGCGGCGCGTTCCTGGAGCACTTCATCTACGACGCCGACGGGCAGCTGCTGACCGGCTCGTTCGCCGACTATCTGCTGCCGACCGCCGGCGACTTCCCCAACATCCGGGCGGTCGCGCTCGAGGAGAAACCCTCGCCCACCAATCCGCTCGGCGCCAAGGGCGCCGGCGAAGGCGGCATCATCCCGGTCGGCGGCGTCATCGCCAACGCGGTGGCGGCGGCGCTCGTTTCGTTCGGCGTTGAGCCGCGCGAGCTGCCGCTGTCGCCGCCGCGGGTGTGGGAGTTGATCCATGGACGACGAGCCAAGCGTTGATCGGGTTGAGTTTTCTGGCTTCGTTCCGCCATAGTGGAGGCAAGGCGGTAGCGCGTGACGGGCTTGATGTTTACCCGTTGGTTCGCGGACAATCGGCGGGCAGCATTCGATCCCGATACCGGAGGGAAACGACATGAAGCAAACAACAAAGATGCTGCGCGGCTGCGCAATGGCGCTGGCCGCGGCGCTGTCGGCGCTCCCGCAGGCCGCCTGGGCACAAGCCTACCCCTCGCAGGATGTGCACTTCATCTGCGGGTTCGCGGCCGGCAGCGGCGCCGACATCATCGTGCGGTTCTTCGCCGACAAGATGCGCCCGCTCATGGGCCGGACGATCATCGTCCAGAACAAGCCGGGCGCGCTCGGCAACATCGCGACCGAGTTCGTCGCGCGCGCCAAGCCGGACGGCCACACGATCTACGTCACCGGGGCGAATTCGGTCGCCGCCAACATGCACGTGTTCAAGAAGCCGCCGGTGGACGCCGGCAGCGCGCTGCGGGTCGCCGCCACCATCAACCGGGCGACGATGATGGTGACGGTGCGCGCCGACGGGCCGTGGAAGACGGTGCCCGAGCTGACCGCGGCAATGAAGGAGAAGGGCGACAAGGCGAGCTACGCGTTTGCCAACCCGACCTCGAAGGTGCTCGGCGCTATGTACAAGGAGAAGGCCGGCCTCAAGTCGGTCGAGGTGGCCTACCGCACCGGCGCCGACTATCTCAACGAGCTCTATGCCGGGAAGATCGACTACGCGATCGCCGACAACATCCAGGCGATGGCGCAAACAAGCGCCGGCCGCATGCGCATCCTCGCGGTGGGTGCCGGCACGCGGATGCAGGCGGCGCCCGACATCCCGACCCTGGCCGACTTTGGCTATCCGATCGACATCCGCACCTGGTGGGCGGCGCTGGTGCCGGCCGGTACGCCGAAGCCGATCATCGATCAGCTCAATGCCTGGTTCAGCCAGGTGGTGGAGAGCCCGGAGACCAAGACCTTCCTGCACGGCATCGCCAGCGATCCCTGGGTGAGCAAGCCGGACGAAGGGCACGCCTACTTCCTGCAGCAGATCAAGGACTGGGCCGATCACGTGCGCGTCGCCAATATCGAGCCGCAGGGCTGAGCCGCGCTGGTCGAAATCATACGGTCGGCCGCAACCTGCGCCGCCCATGACAGAACGAGTTCACATGCGACGCAGCACCATCGGCGACCTGGAGCTGTCGGTGATCGACGAAAACGACTCGGATACCCAGTTCCTCTACGACGAGGTGTTCGTCTCGCAGATCTACCACCATCCGAAGATGCGAATTCCGACGAGCCCGACCATCATGGACGTCGGGGCGAATGTCGGCATCTACACGATCTGGGCGCAGCGCCGATATCGGCCGGCCGCCGTCTACTGCTACGAGGCCAGCCCGCGGACGTTCGCCTACCTCGAGGACAACATCGCGCGCCTGGTCGACCGGAAGGCGACCCGGATCTCCGCGGTCAACTGCGCCATCGCGAGCCGCAGCGGACAGAAGCTGGTGCTCAACCACGTCACCAGCATCTCCGGGCTCAGCACCCTGCTCGACGCCAGCCAGGTAGGCTGGATGGCCGAGGCGTTCGCCGATGGCGGAATGACCGCCTACGAGGTCATGAGCTCGACGGTGTCGGACGAGATGGAGTCGAATCGGCTCGCCGCGATCGACGTCCTCAAGATCGACGTCGAAGGCTTCTTCATGGAGGTGCTCAAAGGCATCGCCGCGAACGACTTCGCCAAAATCGCCAACATGGTCATGGAGCTCGACTATCTGCCGGAGACCGGCATCAAGCCCGCCGAGGTCGAGGAGCTGTTGCGGGCCAAGGGCTATCGGACCGACTGGCTCGACTCGTCGCAGGAGAACAATCTCGTGTTATACGGCTGGCGCGAATGACCGCGCTGCTCGGTCGGGCCATCGCACCGCAGCGTTGCGCGCCATCGCGTTGACCGCGCCGTCAGCCGAATGATAGGAGACCTTGTCGGCGTCTCCGCAGCGTTCGAAGGAAGCCTTGCGATCATGAAATTGCCGCCCTTCGACTACGCGTGTCCGGCGACGATCCCCGAAGCGGTGCAGCTCCTCGCCTCCCACGACGACGCCAAGGTCCTCGCCGGCGGCCAGAGCCTGGTGCCGATGCTGGCGTTCCGCCTGGCGCACCCCTCGCTGCTGGTCGACCTGCGCAAGCTCGCCGAGCTGCGCCAGATCAGGATTTCCGAGCGCGGCGTGGCGCTCGGCGCCATGGTGCGCTGGCGTGACATCGAGGACGACGCGCGGCTCGCCGCCGCGCATCCGCTGCTCAAGGCGGCGATCTCGCACGTGGCGCATTATCAGATCCGCAACCGCGGCACCGTCGGCGGCAGCATCGCGCACGCCGATCCGGCCGCCGAGATGCCCGGGATCGCGATCACCTGCGACGCCGAGATCGCGGTGGTCGGCAAGGCCGGCGCGCGGGTGATCCAGGCGGCCGATTTCTTCCAGGGACCGCTGATGACCGCGCTGACGCCCGACGAGATCATCACCGAAGTGCGACTGCCGGCCTGGCCGGCGCGCCGGCGCTGGGGCTTCCAGGAATTCGCCCGGCGGCGGGGCGATTTCGCCATGGCAGCGGCGGCGGTGTTCTATGACCCCGACGAGCGCGGCAAGGCCCGCAACGCCCACGTCGGCGCCATCGGGGTCGCCGACCGGCCGCTGCGGCTCGACGCCGTCGAAGCCGTTCTCAACGGGCAATCCGTCGACGAGGCGACGATCGCCAAGGCCGAAGCCGCGGCGTCCGCCAGCGTCGATCCGCCCGACGACATTCACGCCAGCGGCGCCTATCGGAAGGCGCTGGTCGGCACCATGGTCGAGCGTGCGCTCAAGCACGCGGCGGCGTAGTTGGTTCTGCCATGTCGGTGCGATTCGAAGTCAACGGAAAGCAAGTCGAGGTCGAGGTCGAGCCGCGGCTGACCTTGGTGGATTGCCTGCGCCACCACCTGCACCTGACCGGCACCCATGTCGGCTGCGAGCACGGCGTCTGCGGCGCCTGCACGGTGATCGTCGACGGCGCCGCGGTACGCGCCTGCCTGATGCTGGCGGTGCAGGCCGAAGGCAGCAAGGTGGTCACGGTCGAGGGGCTGTCGCGGGACGACGACCTCACGCCGCTGCAAAAGAGCTTCCGCAAGCACCACGCGCTGCAATGCGGCTTCTGCACGCCCGGCATGCTCACCACCGCGCATGTGCTGCTGAGCGAGGAGCCGGACTGCGACGCGGCGCGGGTGCGCGAGGTGCTGTCCGGCAACCTCTGCCGCTGCACCGGCTACATCTCGATCGTCGAGGCGGTGCTCGACGCACGCGCCGC
>JBEVIH010000050.1:0-19531 GCA_040510815.1 Xanthobacteraceae bacterium
GCGCCGATATCCTCCTGCCGGAAGGAATCGGCGAAGCGCTCGGAGATGCGCTCGGCAATCGGGATCGAGCGCGCCGTGGCGAGGGCGCAATAATCGAGGCCGGGGCAGGAGATGATGTCGGTGATGAGACCGGCATTGGCTGCCGCGAGGTCGTGTGTCGCCAGCGCGTCGTAGACCGCCTTCAGATCGTCCTGCGCCACATGCGGCAGCACCAGGTTCTGCTCGTGGCCGACCCGGATCTCGCCGAACGAATAACGGTCGGCGAGATCGGCGATCGCGTCCATCTGCTCGGCGGTGGCGTCGCCGGGCGGGGCGCCCTCGGGCTTGAGCGAGAGCGTCACGATGGCGTAGCCGGCGAGCTTGTGGTTGGCGACCGAGTTGTCGAGCCAATGGGCGAAGCGGCGATCGCCCGCCCGCGCCTTGCCGAGCTCGGGCGGATTGTCGTCGAGCGCCGCGTAGTCGGGATAGCGGAAGCGGGCGGCGACGTCGGCGATCACCGCCGGGTCGAGCGCCAGCGCGCCGTCCTTGATCGGCTGCCATTCGGCCTCGACCTCCTTGGCGAAGGCCTCGGCGCCGAGGTCATGCACCAGGATCTTGATGCGCGCCTTGTAGATGTTGTCGCGCCGGCCGAACTGGTTGTAGACGCGCAGGATCGCCTCGACGTAGCTCAGCAGGTCGCGCTTGGGCAGGAACGGCTTGATGGTCTTGCCGACGAACGGCGTGCGGCCGAGCCCGCCGCCGACGATGACCTCGAAGCCCGCCTCGCCGGCGCCGTTGCGGTGCAGGCGCAGCCCGATGTCGTGCACCCGCACGGCGGCGCGGTCGTGGGCGGCGGCGGTGACGGCGATCTTGAACTTGCGCGGCAGGAACGAGAATTCCGGATGCAGCGTGGTGAACTGGCGCAAGAGCTCGGCCCAGATGCGCGGATCCTCGATCTCGTCGGTGGCGACAGCGGCCCACTGGTCGGTGGTGATGTTGCGCACGCAGTTGCCGCTGGTCTGCATGCCGTGCAGCCCGGCGCGCGCCAGGTCGGCCATGGCGTCGGGCAGCTCGGCGAGCTTGATCCAGTTGAACTGGATGTTCTGCCGGGTGGTGAAATGGCCGTAGTTGCGGTCGTAGCGGCGCGCGACATGCGCCAGCATGCGCAGCTGGTCCGCGGACAGGGTGCCGTAGGGGATGGCGATCCGCAGCATGTAGGCGTGGAGCTGCAGGTAGACGCCGTTCATCAGGCGGAGCGGCTTGAACTCCTCCTCGGTCAGCTCGCCCGACAGCCGCCGCGCCACCTGGTCGCGAAACTCGGCGACCCGCTCGGCCACCAGCGTGCGATCGAAGTCGTCGTAGAGATACATCGCTCAGCTTCCGAGGCCTGCCGGCAGCTCGATGGTCGGACCGGCATGGCGGATGATCTCGCGCAGGTTTCCGGGCTGCACGGTCCCGTCCTGGTCGAGGCGCACAGGCGCCACATAGGCGCCGACCGCGCCGATGTCGTCGGCCGTGGCCGCCGTGAGCAGTTCGCCGGCGGCCGGCGCCGTGCTCACCACCGCGGCCTGGTCGAGCCGCGTCGTCCATCCCCCGTCGAGCGTACGGTAGACGACGGCGCCGTCGCCGAGCCGGTTGGCTGTGATCACCACCGGGCCGGTGATCTTCAGCTTCTGCTGCAGCGGCGAGGTCATGCCGCCAGGTCCTTGGCGCCGAGGCCGCGATTGAGCTCGCGCCAGGCGTCCGAGCGCGCGACGACATCGCCGATCACCAGCAGAGCCGGCCCCTCGCCGGCCTGCGCCGCCAGCGCCGCTAGATCTTCGAGCCGCCCCACCACGGTCTTCGAGTCGGGACGGGTGCCGCGGGCGAGCACGCCGGCCGGCGTGTTCGGGTTGCGGCCCGCCGCGATCAGGCCGTCGCGGACCGCCGCCGCGGCGGCAAGCCCCATATAGACCACGACGGTGGTCTGCGGATCAGCCAGCGCCGACCAATCGGTCTCCGCCGCCTCATCCGCGCGGTGCGCGGTGATCAGCGACAGTCGCGACGCTTCGTTGCGGAACGTCAGCGGCAGGCCGGCTTCGGCCGCGCAGCCGAGCGCGGCCGTCACCCCGGGCACGACCACGGTGGCGACGCCAGCCTGGCGCAAAAATTCGAGCTCCTCGCCGCCGCGACCAAAGATGAACGGATCGCCGCCCTTGAGCCGCACGACGTTGCGGCCCTGGCGGGCGGCCTCGACCAGGCGGCGGTTGACCTCGTCCTGGCCGATGCCGGGCTCGCCGCGCCGCTTGCCGACGAACACCCGTTCGGCGTCGCGGCGCGCGCGATCGAGGATCTCAGGGCCGACGAGCTCGTCGTAGAAGATCACGTCGGCGCCCTGCAGGGCCTGCAAGGCGCGCAAGGTCAAGAGGTCGGGGTCGCCCGGACCGGCGCCGACCAGGAACACGATGCCGGAATTAGCCTGCGGATGGCGCGTGCTCTCGATGGCGCGAACCAGCGCCGCTTCGGCATCGCGCCAGCGTCCAGCCAGCGCCGCCGCGCCGATCGGGCCGTCGACCACGCGTTCCCAGAACTGCCGCAGCGACTGCGATGCGTGACGGGCCTTCGCAAAATGTTCGCGGTAGCGGCCCATCAGGGCGGCGAGATCGCCGATGCGCGCCGGCAGCGCCGCCTCGATGCGCTCGCGCAGGCGCCGCGCCAGGACCGGCGAGGCGCCGCCGGTGCCGATGGCGACGACCACCTCGCCGCGATCGACCGTGGCGGGAAACACGAAGGTCGAGAGGTCGCCGCGATCGACGACATTGACCGGAATGTTGTCTTCGCGCGCCTTGGCGGCGATCGCTTCATCGAGCGAGCCGCCCGCCGCCGCCACCACGGCGACGAACTCGGAATAGTCCGCGCGCAGCGGATCGGCGACCGAAAGCTCCAGGCGGCCGGGAGGCGCGGTGAGCAGCAGCGCCTCCTCGGCCATATCGGCGTTGCGGCAAAACCAGCGCACGTTGGCGCCGGCCGCGCGCAGGAGCCGGAGCTTGTTCACCGCCGCCGGCGAGCAGCCGACCAGGGCGACGGTTCCGGCGGTGAGGTCGAGGAAGACGGGCAAGAAACGCATGGGCGCAAGGTCCCGTATTGCTGAGAATGATTTTCTATATATGAGGGCCAATATCGGGCGCAAATAGAAGAATATTCCACCAATTCCCTGTCAAAGCTCAAAACGGATCAACTGGAAATCAGCGCGGAATGAGACGCTTCTTTCCTTGGCCGATGCTCAACTCGGCCTCGCCGTCACGGCATCGATCGCCTCGCCGAGCCGTTCGACGATGGTATCCACCAAAGCGGCGTCCACGATGAAGGGCGGCGCCAGCAGCACATGATCGCCGCGGGCGCCGTCGACGGTGCCGCCCATCGGATAGACCATCAGGCCGCGCGCCATCGCTTCGTGCTTGAGGCGCGCATTGAGCTTGAGCTTCGGATCGAACGGCTCCTTGCTGCCGCGGTCGGCGACCAGCTCGACGCCTTGGAACAGGCCGCGTCCGCGCACGTCGCCGACGAAGGGATGGTTGCCGAGCCGCTCCTTGAGCCGCCGCGCCAGATACGCGCCCTGCGCCCTGACATTCGCCAGCAGATCGTCGCGGCGCATCACCCGCTGCACCGCCAAGGCCGCCGCGCAGGCGAGCGGATGCCCCATGAAGGTGTGGCTGTGCTGGAACGCGCCCGAACCCTCGGCGATGGTGTCGAACACTCTCTTCTGCATCAGCAGCGCGCCGATCGGCGCATAGCCGCCGCCGAGCCCCTTGGCGATGGCCATCAGGTCGGGGCTGATGCCGTCCTGCTCGCAGGCGTGCAGGGTGCCGGTGCGGCCCATGCCGCACATCACCTCGTCGAGAATGAGCAGCACGCCGTGGCGGTCGCAGATCTCGCGCACCCGCTTGAAATAGCCGGGCACCGCCGGGACCGCGCCCAAGGTGGCGCCGACCACCGTCTCGGCGACGAAGGCGATGACGTTGTCGCCGCCGAGCTCCTCGATCTTGGCTTCGAGCTCGTCGGCCAGGCGCTCGCCATAGGCCTGCGGCGCCTCGTTCACGCCGCGGTCGCGATATTCGTAGACCGGCGAAACGTGGTGGGTCTCGATCAGCAGCGGCGCAAATTTTTGGCGCTGCCACTCGCGGCCGCCGACCGCGAGCGCGCCGAGCGTGATGCCATGGTAGCTCTGGCGCCGGGCGATGACGTAGCGGCGCTGCGGCTCGCCGCGCTCGACGAAATATTGGCGCGCAAGCTTGAGCGCGGCCTCGACCGCCTCCGACCCGCCGCTGACGAAAAAAACGTGGCCGATGCCGGCCGGGGCACGGGCGACCAGATCGTCGGCCAATTCCTCCGCCACCTGCGTGGTGAAGAAGCTGGTATGCGCATAGGCGAGCGTGTCGAGCTGCGCGCGCATCGCCGCCAGCACGTCCGGGTGCGAATGCCCCAGGCAGGACACTGCCGCACCGCCCGAGGCGTCGATGTACTCCTTGCCCTCGCTGTCGCGGATCACGGCGCCCTGGCCGCTCGCGGCGGACGGATAGGAGTGACCGATCTGGCGATGAAGAATATGGGTCATGCGCGCGACTGGCATTCCTGAGGCGGTGCAACCGCCCAAACTCCCTGACCAATCTCGGGTATCCAGTCTACAATAAATATTCCAGCCAACGCGGGGAACGGGCGACATGGCCTGGCGCATCGGCGTCGATATCGGCGGCACCTTCACCGACGTGGCTTTGGTCGACGATGCCAGCGGGCAGATCGGCGTCGCCAAGGTGCCGAGCACCCCCGGCGACCTCACCGAGGGCGTGGTCCGCGCGCTGGAAATGGCGATGGCCCGCTACGCGGTGGCGGCGCCTGAGGTGAAGCTGCTTTCGCACGCCACCACGGTCGTGACCAACGCCATCCTCGCCGAAAGCGGCGCGCGTGCCGCGCTGATCACCACCCGCGGCTTCCGTGACGTGCTCGAGCTGCGGCGCTCGGCGCGCGCTGACCTCTACGACCTGTTCCAGGACGCGCCGTCGACGCTGATCCCGCGCCGCCGCCGGTTCGAGATCACCGAGCGCGTCGGCGCCGACGGCGCCGTCGTCAGGCCGCTCGCCGAGGACGAGATCGACACGCTGGTCGCGGCGCTCAAGGCGGCGCAGGTCGATGCGGTTGCGGTCTCGCTCCTCTTCAGCTTCCTCAACCCGCAGCACGAGCGCCGGCTCGCCGCGCGGCTGCGCGCGGCGCTGCCCGGCGTGCCGATCTATCTCTCGTCCGACGTGCTGCCCGAGATCAAGGAGTTCGAGCGCACCAGCACCACCGCGGTTTGCGCCTATGTCGGGCCGATCCTCGCCTCCTATCTCGAGCGGCTGGAGCAGGCGACGCACAGCCGCGCGCTGCCGCCGCTGCATCTCATGGGCTCCAGCGGCGGCATCCTCGAAGCCGCCGAGGCCATCGCCATGCCGGCGATGGCGGTGGAGTCGGGTCCCGCCGCCGGCGTGGTCGCGGCCGCGCTCGTGGCGCGCCAGACCGGCCGCCTCGACCTGCTCTCGTTCGACATGGGTGGCACCACCGCCAAGGCGAGCCTGATCCGCGGCGGCCAATACGAAACCACGCCGGACTACGAGGTCGGCGGCGGATCGAGCATGACGCGTTGGATGAACGGCACCGGCCACCCCATCCGCGTGCCGGTGATCGATCTCGCCGAGGTATCCGCCGGCGGCGGCTCGATTGCCTGGGTGGACCGCGGCGGCGCGCTGCGCGTCGGCCCCAAGAGCGCCGGCGCCGAGCCCGGCCCAGTGTGCTACGGGCGCGGCGGCAGCGAGCCGACGGTGACCGACTGCAACCTGCTGCTCGGCTACCTCGACCAGCGCTCGCTGCTCGACGGCGACCTCGCCATCGACCACGCGGCCGCCGTCGCCGCCGTGCGCAAGCGGCTCGCCGAGCCGCTCGGCGTCGATCTGCGCACCGCCGCCGCCGCCGTGATCGACGTGGTCAATCACGCGATGGCGGAAGTCCTGAAAATCGTCTCCACCCGGCGCGGCCACGATCCGCGCGATTTCGTGCTCGCCGCCTTCGGCGGCGCAGGGCCGCTGCACGCCGCTGCGCTCGCCGACGAGCTCGCCATCGCCGAGGTGATCTGCCCGCCGATCCCGGGTGCTTTTTCGGCGCTCGGTCTCATCGGCACCGACTTGCGGCGCGACTACGTGCAGACGCTGCACAGCACCGCCGATGCCGCGGCCTTGCAGGCCGCCTTCGAGACGCTCGAGCAACGGGGGACCGCGATGCTCGACCGTGCCGGCGTGGCGCCAGAACAGCGGCGCTTCGAGCGCGCGGTCGACGCGCGCTATTCCCGACAATCCTTCGAGCTCGTGGTGCCGGTTCCGCCGCGCCCGGTCGACGATGCGGCGCTCAAGGAAATCGCGACGGCCTTCCACGACCGTCACCGCTACACCTATGGCCACGACAATCGCGGCGAGCCGGTGCAGATCGTCAGCGTGCGACTTGCCGCGATCGGCGCGACCCCGCCGCTCCTGATCCGCGACCAGGTCGCCGCTGGGCGAACCGATGCGGTCAAGTCCAGGCGCCAAGTCTGGTTCCGCGAGACAGGCACGGTCGAGGCCGCAATCTATGACCGCAGGCGGATGCCGGCCGGCTTCGCGGCGCCGGGGCCGGTGGTGATCGAGTCGCTCGAATCAACCATTCTTGTCCCGCCCGGATGGCAGGCTAAGATGAACGACGACGGCTTCGTGCTGCTGACGCGCCTGCAAGACGGGACCAAACGACAATGAATTACGCGGGGCAGGCGAGCGATCCGGCCACCTTCGAGATCGTCAAGAACAGCTTCTACAAGATCGCCGAGGAGATGCGGGTCGTCCTCGCCAAGACCGCGTATTCGCCGCTGTTGAAATCAGCCGGCGACTATTCCTGCGGCGTGTTCGACGCGCAGGGCGAGATGGTGGCGCAAGGGCCCGATCTGCCGATCCACCTCGGCTCCATGCCCGACGCGGTGCGCGCCGTGGTCGCGGCGTTCGCCGCCGACGTCCACGACGGCGACGTCTTTCTCCACAACGACCCTTATTTCGGCGGCAGCCATCTGCCCGACGTGAACGTGGTGCGGCCCGCCTTCCACGAGGGTCGGCTCCTTGGCTACGCCTGCCTGCGCGCGCATTGGCCGGATGTCGGCTCCGCCACCCCGGGCAGCTACGGCGCGGTCACCGAGATCTTCGGCGAGGGGCTGCGGCTGCCGCCGCTGCGTCTGTTCAATCGCGGCGCCCTCAACGTCGACCTCGAGAAGATCATCCTCGCCAACGTCCGCACGCCGGACGAGCGCAGGGGCGATCTCGGCGCTCAGCTCGCCGCCACCTTGCGCGCTACCGTTCGCCTCAAGGCGCTCGCCGAGCGCTATGGCAGCGGCGCGTTGATCGGCTACATGGCGCAGGTCATGGACTACTCGGACCGGCTGATGCGCGCGGCGCTGAAGGACCTGCCCGACGGGGAAGGCAGCTTCGAGGATCTCTGCGACGGCGACGGCATCGCCGACGACGAGCAGGGCCGCGACGCGCAATTCAGTATCCGGCTGTCGGTCAAGAAGACCGGCGACCGGCTGATCGTGGATTTTGCCGGCACCGACCCGCAGGTGAAGGGGCCGATGAACGCGCCGCTCTCGGTCACCGCCTCGGGCATCTTCTGCGGGCTCAAGACCGCGGTCGATCCCAACAATCTCATTCCGCCCAATTCCGGCTGCTGGCGCAGCATCGAGATCAGGGCCCGCAAAGGCTCGGTGGTGAACGCCGAATTTCCCGCCCCGGTGGTCTATGCCAACCACGAGATGTCGCATCGCGTCGCCGACATGGTGATGGGCGCGCTGGCGAGCTTCCTGCCGCGGCAGGTGATGGCCTGCAGCCAGGGCACCTCGGCGATCCTGACCTTGGGCGGCGTCGATCCGCGCAGCGGCCGGCACTACGTCTCGTACGAGACCGTGAAGGGCGGCTATGGCGCGCGGCCGAACAAGGACGGTATCAACTGCATCGCCAGCGGCATCTCCAATACGATGAACACGCCGGTCGAGATCATGGAGACGGCGTTTCCGGTGCGCGTCGAGCGCTACGAGGTCAACCCGGACTCCGGCGGGCCCGGGCGCTATCGCGGCGGCTGCGGCGCGAGGCGGGTTTGGCGCATGCTCGACGGCGCCGACGCGACCGGGGCGCTGTGCATGGAGCGGATGACCTCGCCGCCGTTCGGCCTGCTCGACGGAAAGGCCGGCGCGGCCGCGGTGGTCAGGCTCACCACGCCGGACGGCATCACCCGCGATCTGCCGAGCAAGGGCGCGTTCGCCGCGCCGGCGGGTTCGGTCGTCGACATGATCACGCCCGGCTCCGGCGGTTTCGGCCCGGTGGCGGAGCGCGATCCCGCGGCCATCGGCCGCGACCTGCTCGACGGCTATGTGAGTGCCGCGGCGGCGAGGCGCGACTACGGCGTCGCCGACCCGGAAGCGCTGCGCAAGGCGGCCGCATCGGAGGACAACGCGTGACCTACATTCCGAACTCGATCGAGGCGCGCGACGTCGCCAGCCTGGTGCACATGCAGACCGATCTGCGCCGGCACCAGCAGGAGGGTCCGCTGGTGATCGCCCGCGGCGAGGGCTGCCGCGTGTTCGACGATGCCGGCCGCGACTACATCGAGGCGATCGCCGGGCTGTGGTGCGCATCGCTCGGCTTCGGCTCCGAGCGGCTCGCCAAGGTCGCCTACGAGCAGATGCGCAAGCTCGGCTATTACCATCTCTACCGCCATCGCTCGAACGAGCCGGCGATCGAACTGGCCGAGAGGCTACTCGAGATCGCGCCGGTGCCGATGGCCCGCGTCGTCTTCCAATGCTCGGGCTCGGAGGCGAACGACACAGCCATCAAGCTCGCCTGGTACTATTGGGACGCGGTCGGCAAGCCGCAGCGCACGAAGATCATCGCCCGCCGCATGGCCTATCACGGCAACACCTGCGCGGCGGTCAGCCTCTCCGGCAAGCCCGACATGCACGCCGGCTTCGGCCTGCCGTTCGCCCCGTTCAAGCACACGGAGTTTCCCCACTACTACCGCCGCCACGAGCCGGGCGAGAGCGAGACGGCGTTTTCCACCCGCATGGCGCAGGCGCTCGACGCGCTGATCCAGGCGGAAGGGCCCGACACCATTGCGGCCTTCTTCGCCGAGCCGGTGATGGGCGCCGGCGGCGCGATCGTCCCGCCCGCGGGCTATTTCGAGCAGGTGCAGGCGGTGCTGCGCAAATACGACATCTTGTTTGTCGCCGACGAAGTCATTTGCGGGTTTGCTCGCACCGGCGAGATGTGGGGCTCGCAGACCTACGGCATCCGGCCCGACATGCTGACCTCGGCCAAGGCGCTGTCGGCCGCGATGCAGCCGATTTCGGCCGTGCTCATCAACGCCCGCATCCACGAGGCGATGCTCAAGCAATCGGACAAGTTCGGCAACTTCGCCCACGGCTTCACCTATGCGGGCCATCCGGTGGCGGCCGCGGTCGCGCTCGAGGTGCAGAAAATCTACGCCGAGATGGACATCGTGGCCCGCGCCAAGCGCCTGGGCCCCCTGCTGCAGTCGAGGCTCGGCCGACTCAAGGGACATCCGCTGGTCGGCGACGTGCGCGGCACCGGCCTCATCCTCGGCATGGAGTTGATGCGCGACGGCGAGAAGCGCATCCCCTTCGACGGCGCGCTCAAGGTCGGCGCCCGCGTCGAAGCGGCGGCGGCCCAGCGCCACGGCCTGATCCTCCGCGTCGTCGGCGACCGGCTGGTGTTCGCGCCGCCGCTGGTGATCGAAGCATCCGAGATCGAAGACATCGGCGAACGGCTCGAGCGCGCGCTCGATGACGTTGCCGACGACCTTAAGCGCGAAGGCGCATTGCAATAGGCGTAGCGTGCCGCTCGCGGCGCCGCGACCGGCCGCACCGCGTCAGCGGGCGTTGACCGGGCCGGTGATCGGATGGCCGATGCCCAAGGGCTTGGCGTCGATCAGCACGAACGCCACGCGCGCCCGCTTGTCGCTGCGATTGGCCCAGGCGTGGTTGGTGCCGCGCTGGACCATGACGTCGCCGGCCTTGAGCTTGACCGTCGATTGATCCATGTCCATCTCGATCTCGCCCTCGAGCACGATCACGTAGTCGATGGTCTCGGTGCGGTGCATGCGCGGCTCGTTGCCGGGCGGGAAATCGATGACCGCGAAGCGCGAACCGTTGGCGGGCGGCGCGGTGCCGATGATGCGGGCGCCGAGGTCCTCGACGTTCTCTCCGATCGCGATGTCGGCCGGCGTGCGGTCGGTTGACCAGATCAAGGTCGAGACCGTGCCTGCGCTCGGGTATTTGGCATTGGTCGCGGGCCCCTGCATGATCACCTTGGCGACCTTGCCGAGGTCATGGCCGGTCACGAAACGGGAAATCGGCGGGTAGTCCGGCTTTTCACTCACGTCCAATTCCTCCCCAACGGTCAATCGAGCTTGGCGCCGACCGCCTTGATCAGCGCGCCCCAATGTTTGGAGTCCTCTTCGATCAGCTTGGCGAACTGCGCCGGCGTGAGGTCCACCCGCTCGAAGCTGTTGGTCTGGAAGAATTCGCGCGACTGCGGCAGCTCCAGCACTTTCGAGACGTCGGCATGGATTTTCGCCACCAGCTCCGGCGCCATGTTGGCCGGACCCCATAGCGCGAACCAGGCGGTGATCGAGAAGCCCGGCACGCCGGCCTCGGCGATCGTCGGCAGGTCCGGCCGCAGCAGCGCGCGCTTGCTCCCCGCGGCGGCGAGGATGCGCGCCTTGCCGGTCTTCTCATGGGCTTCGATGCTGCTGAGATTGAGCAACAGCATCGAGACGTCGCCGGCAAGCAGCGCGGTCGTCGCCGCCGCCGCCCCGCGATACGGGATGTGCACGATGTCGGTGCCGGTCTTCTGCTTGAAGTCCTCCATGCTCAAATGCGCGTAGGTGCCGATGCCGTAGGAGCCGTAGTTCAGGGTCCCCGGCTTGCCCTTCGCCAGCGCGATCAGCTCCTGCACGTTCTGCGCTGGCAGCGTGGGGGTGATCACCATGACCGGCGTGATCCGGCACAGCACGATGATGGGCGTGAGATCCTTGACCGGATCGTAGGGCAGCTTGCTGATGAGATGCGGATTGGCGGTGACGGTGGAATCCGGAGCGACCAGCAAGGTGAGCCCGTCGGCGGGCGAGCGCGCCACCGCCTGCGCGCCGACCGCGTAGTTGCCGCCCGGCCGGTTGTCGACCACGACCGACTGTCCCCACGCTTCGCTCAATCGCTGCGCCACGATGCGGGCCATGGTGTCGGTCACGCCGCCCGCCGGCACCGGGACGATGAGCTTGACGGTGCCGCTGGGAAAGCTTTGAGCACTGGCCGTGCCGTTCGCGACTGGGAGCAGCGACAGAAGTGCGGCGAGCAGCGTGGGACCGGCTCTTGGTACTTTCGTCAACATGACATCCTTCTTTTTCTGATCGCGACCCATCCGCGTTGTCATGCCCGCGAAAGCGGGCATCCAGTAAGCCGTGACGGTGCCTTTTGCCCGTGCCGGCGGTTACTGGATCGTCCGCTTTCGCGGACGATGACAACCGAGTGACAAATCATCGTTGCTGCCCGCCCAGATGCTGTTTGAAAAACTCGAGCGTGAGCGCCAGCGCCCGGTCCGCCTCCGGCTTCGAATAGGTCTTGCCGCCGTGGCGCGCGAAGGCGTGGTCGGCGCCGGGATATTTGTGGATCGTCACCATCGGATTGGGCGAAAGCCGCCGTTCCAGCAGCTCGTTGACCTCGGCCTGCACCCAGCGGTCCTTCATGGCCATGTGCAGCACGAACGGGCGGTGCAGGTTCTTGGCCTCGCGGATGCGGTGCTCGATATAGGTGCCGTAATAGGCGACCGCGCAGTCGATGTCGGTGCGGCAGCACATCAGGTAGCAGAGCTTGCCGCCCAGGCAGTAGCCGACCGCGCCGACCTTGCCGTTGCACTCCGGTAGCTTCTGCAAGAAGTGCCAGGTGTCCTCCATGTCGCGCACGCCGAGGTCGTAGTCGAAGTCGTAATAGAGGTCGAACGCCTTCTTCACGTGCTCGGGATTGTGGTCGCTGAGCTCGACGCCCGGCTCCTGCCGCCAGAACAGGTCTGGCACCAGGCAGACGAAGCCGGCTTCGGCGAACTCGTGCGCGTGGCGGCGCATGGTGTCGTTGACGCCCCAGATCTCCATGATGGCGATGATGGCGCCGGCCGGCGTCGTGTCCGGACAGGCGATGTAGGCGCCCATCTCGCCGTCGCGCAGCTTGACCCGGACGTTCTGCGTCCTCATGCCAGCGTCCCGGTCTTGCGCTCCGCAGCGGCGGGCAGCCTGAGCAGCGCGCGGGCGTTGCCCTCGAATATGCGCGCCTGCTCGGCCTTGGAAATCTCCAGCGCCTCGACCGCGCGGATGGTGTCGCGGATGAGCGCCCGCCCCTGCTCGGCGTCGAACGGCGCGTCGGTTGCGAACAGCGTGCGCGCGGTTCCGAAGAAGGCGTGGCCGCAACGCGTCGGCGCGAGCTCGCCGCCGAGCGCCGTGTCGGCATAGAGCATCTTGAAATAGTCGATCGGCCGCCGCTTCAGTCCCGCCTCCTCCGCCGCCGGGTTGCGCTCGGAGGTGCCGAAGAAGATCTGGCGGAAGCCGAGGTTAATCTTGCCCGAGAAATACGGGATCATGCCGCCCATGTGGTGGCTGACGATCTTCAGCCCCGGCAGCTCGTCGAAGATCCTCGAATAGATCAGCCGCGTCATGCAGGCGGTGGTCTCGTAGGGCCAGCCGAAGCTGAACCAGATCTCGTTCTCGGACGCCTGCTCGCTCGCATAGTCGGCGAAATTCGGCCCGCGCATGGGATGCACCCAGACCGGCAGGTCGTGCGCGGCCATGCGGGCGAAGATCGGCCTGAACTCGGGCGCGCTCAGCGGCTTGCCGGCCACATTGGTGAAGACCTGGATGCCGCGCGCGCCGAGGCTCGTCACGGCACGGTCGATCTCGGCGAGCGAAGCTTCGACGTTGTTCATCGGCAGCGCGGCGATGAACGCCGGAAAGCGATCGGGGTGCCGGTGGCACAGCTCGGCCAGCGCGTCGTTGGCGAGCCGCGCCAGCTCCGGCGTCTGGTCGGGGGGCGCGATCAGCTCGAGCGGCGGATTGGCAAGCGAGAGCACCTGTTGCAGCCCGTCAAACTCGTCGAGCAAGGCAAGGCGGGCGTCGACGTCCCACAGCGTCTTGAGCCGCGGAAGGGCGGTCACCGCCACATGTCCGGGAATGAGGCCGGCGAGGCGGTCGAGATAGGCCTTGGGCATGAAGTGATTGAAGATGTCGATGATCATGAGCCGCGTGCGCCACGCAAGGAGCCGGGAGACGGTGAAAGGAAAGCAAATAATCTGCTACAGCGCCAGGGTTGCCGAACGTCCCGCTTGATCGTGCTGGGTGAGGCACGCACGGGTGCAACCATTGTGCCTGCGGCGCGATGCGGACATACTCGGCAAAAGACAAAAGACAAAGCTGCAGGGAGGATGACGTGGCATTTTCAGGTTTCAACCGGATCGCCGCGCGGATTCTGGCCGTCGTCGCGGTGTTGACATGCGCGGCGAGCGCCAGCGCGCAGACCACCGTGAAGCTCGGGCTGGCGGTCCCCAATTACGGCCCTTACGCGCCGGTGCACGTGGCCGACGAGCTCGGCTACTACAAGGACAACGGCGTCAAGGTCGAGATCACCGCCTATCGCGGCGGCGGCGCCGCGCAGGAGGCGCTGGCGGCCGGCGCCGCCGACATGATCAATTTCTTCCCGCCGGGCGTGGCGCTGGCGGTGAAGAAAGGCATCAAGGAGAAGATCGTCGGCATCGGATCGTCGACGCCGGTCGGCTGGCACATCGTGGTGCTGAGCGGCTCGCCCTACCAGAGCGTCAAGGACCTGGCCGGCAAGAAGATCGGCGTCACCGCCAAGGGCAGCACGACCGATTTCTACGCCCTGTGGGCCGCCAACCGCGCTGGCGTGCAGGTCGAGACCATCCCGGTCGGCGCCCCGGCGCTGATCCCGACCCTCAAGTCGGGACAGATCGACGCCGCGGTTTTGAATTCGCCGCTGCCGTTCCGCATGATCCTTCCGGGCGAGGGCCGCTCGCTGGTCGACCTCGGCAAGGAAATGCACCCCACCCTGCCGGACGTGTGGGTGGCGACGCAGGCGATGCTCGACAGCAACCCGAAGGCGGTCGAAGGCACGTTGCGCGCGATCTACAAGGCGACCGCCTACATGAAGAAGAACCGCGCCTATTCGATCGAATTCCTGCGCAAGTTCACCGGCGAGAAGGACGCCAAGGTCAGCGAGATGGAGTTCGACATCGTGCTTTCGGGCCGGCCGTCCGCGGCCAAGATCGAGCGGCAGTGGCTCGAAGCCTCGCTCGCGCTCGCGCGCCTGGGCGGCATCACCGACCTGCCCCCGATCGAGGAGATCTATACCGACCGCTTCAGCGCCGTGAGCGGCGAATGACGAGCCTCCGGCGATGGGTGCGGCGCTCGCCGGCTACCTGATCTTCGCGGTCGTCCTGTTCGGCGGATGGGAGCTGGTCGGGCGGCTGCGGTTGGTCGATCCCGAGCTGCTGCCGCCGCTGTCGGAGGTGAGCGCGCTGCTGTGGGGTTTCCTGCAGGACCCGCGCTTCATCGCCGACCTCGGGCTAACCGCCAGCGAAGTGGCGGTCGCCTTCGTCATCGCGGCGCCGCTCGCCATCTCGACCGGGTTTCTGCTCGGTGAGCGGGTGCATCTCGCCGAGGCGTTCAACCCGGTGGTCCACTTCATCCTCGCCATCCCGCAGTCGATCTTCCTGCCGGTGTTCATCCTGGCGTTCGGCATCGGCTTTCTCGAGAAGGTGCTGTTCGGGATCACGCACGCCTATTTCGTGATCGTGGTGAACAGCTTCGCGGCCGTGCGCTCGATTCCGCGGCCGCTGGTTTCGGCGGCGCGCGTGTTCGGCGCCACGCCGGCACAGATCTACACCCGCATCTATCTGCCGGCGATGCTGCCGCTGATCCTCACCGGGCTGCGGCTGGGCATGATCTTCTGCATCATCGGCGTCCTGCTGGCCGAGATGTACGCCTCGCGCCGCGGCATCGGCCGGCTGATCTTCAGCTGGGGCGAGAGCTACCAGGTGCCGGAGCTCATCGCCGGCATCCTGCTGATCTCGGTGCTCACGGTCGCGGTCAACGAGACGATGCGGCTCGCCGAGCTGCGCGTGTCCCGCTTCTACACCAGGACTGCCGCCGCCTGATGCCGCCGCCGATCATCGAAGTCAGCAACCTGGGCAAGGATTTCCGCGCCGGCCGCGCGCTGGTCCATGCGCTCGCCGACGTGTCGTTCACCGTCGCCGAGGGCCAGTTCGTCACTTTGGTCGGCCCGAGCGGCTGCGGCAAGTCCACGCTGCTGCAGATCCTCGCCGGCCTGATCGGGCCGACATGCGGCGAGGCCCGCATCGACGGCAAACGCGTTTCGGCGCCGATGCCCGACAAGATCGGCATGGTGTTCCAGGACCCGACCCTGCTGCCGTGGAAGACCGCGCTCGCCAACGTCGAATTCCCGCTCGACCTGCGCGGAGTGGCGCGCGCGGCGCGGCGTGAACGCTGCTCGGCGCTCATCGAGCTCGTCGGCCTGCGCGACTTCGCCGAGCATTATCCGCACGAGCTGTCAGGCGGGATGCGCCAGCGGGTCGCCATCGCGCGCGGCTTGGCGCAGGACCCGCGCCTGATCCTGATGGACGAGCCGTTCGCGGCGCTCGACGAGCAAACCCGCACCCGCATGGGGCACGATCTGCTCGCCATCTGGGAGAAGACTCGCAAGACGGTGTTCTTTATTACCCATAGCCTGACCGAGGCGATCTATCTCTCGGACGTGGTCATGGTCATGAGCCCGCGGCCGGGACGCATCCTCGAGACGATCGCAATCGATTTTCCGCGGCCACGCGACCTCGACATCATCGGCAGCGAGGGCTTCGGCCGCATCCGCAATCGCATCTGGCACCTGATCGCGGAGGCCGAGACGTGATGCAGCCTCGCCTCATCAAAACTCTGATCATCACGGCGATTGCGCTTGCCGCCTGGGAAGCCATCGTCGGCCTCGGCTTTGTCAATCAGATCATCCTGGCGGCGCCGAGCGCGATCGTGGGCGCAGCGATCACCGACGGGCGCGTGTTTCTCGCCGCCTTCGCCACCACCGTGGTCGAGATCGTCGCCGCGATCCTCATCGCCTGGACCTTGGGCATCATCGTGGGCGTGGTCGCCGGAAGCTCGAACATGCTGGCGGCGGCGACCGCGCCAGTGCTGTCGTCGATCTTCGCCATCCCGCTGATCATCGTCTATCCGCTGCTGATGGCGTGGCTCGGCATCGGCCCGGTCTCGAAAATCGTGTTCGGGGTGCTGTCGGGCTTCTTTCCGATCGCGCTCAATACCATCGACGGCGTGCGCGCCATCGAACGGCGCTATCTCGTCTTCGCGCGCTCGATCGGCGCCACCACGCTGCAGACCTATGCGCGCATCGTCTTTCCGCTGGCGCTGCCCTCGATGGTGTCCGGGCTGCGGGTCGGCACCGGGCTGGTGGTGATCGGCGTCATCGTCACCGAGATGCTGGCCTCGCTCGGCGGCGTCGGCTTCTTGATTTCCTACCACCGCACCCTGTTCAACACCGGCCATGTCTATTTCGGCATCGCGCTGGCGCTGATGATGGCGGTGGCGGTCAATGTCGGGCTCACCTGGCTCGATCGCCGGGTCGGGCTCTGGCGCATCCTCGAACGGACGGACGGCTAGGCGCATGGCTGAGTGGATGGTGGGCGTCGACACCGGCGGGACCTTCACCGATCTGGTCGCGTTCGAACCGGGTGCGGGCGAGCTGCGCACCATCAAGGTGCCGTCGGTGCCGGCCGATCCTTCCACCGCCGTCATCAACGCGCTCGACGAGCTGTTCCGCGGCGGCGTGGCGCCGCAGGAGATCGGCTCGCTGGTGCACGGGACCACGGTCGCCACCAACGCGGTGCTCGAATCCGCCGGCGTGCGCGCCGGGCTGCTGATCACGCGCGGCTTCCGCGCGGTCTACGAGGCGCGCGGCTGGGTGCGGCCCGATCCCTCCGAGCTGCTCGACACCTTCTTTCGCAAGCCTGCCCTGCTCATCCCGCAGTCGCGCACCGAGGAGATTCCCGAGCGCGTGGACTATCAGGGGACCGTGCTCGAGCCGCTCGACGAGGGGGCGGTGCGGGCCGCGGCGCGACGGCTCAAGGCCAAGGGCGTGCAGGCGGTCGCGGTCTGCTACCTGTTCAGCTTCCGCAACGGCGCGCACGAGGAGCGCACCGCCGAGATCCTCGCCGAGGAGGAGCCTAACTGGCGCATCTCGCTCTCCTCGCGTGTACTGCCGGTCATCCGCGAATATCCGCGCCTCTCGACCACCGCGATCGACGCCTATGTGGGCCCGATCATGGAGCGCTACCTGGTCAACCTCGATCAGCGGCTCAAGGCGCGCGGCGTCACCACGCCGCAGGTCTTCCTGATGCAGTCGAACGGCGGGTTGATGCGCATCACCATGGGCGCGCGCTTTCCCAACCAGACCCTGATCTCGGGCCCGGCCGCCGGCGTGGTCGCCGGCAGCGCGCTCGCCCGCACCACCGCCCGCCGCAACCTCGTGACCTTGGACATCGGCGGCACCAGCACCGACATCAGCGTGATCGCCGACGGGCGCGCCAGCGAGACCAGCAGCGGCCGCATCGCCGGGCAGGACGTCGGCACGCCGATGCTGGCGGTGCACACGCTCGGCGCCGGTGGCGGCACCATCGCGTGGATCGGCCGCGATGGCCTGATGAAGGTCGGCCCGCAGAGCGCGGGCGCGGTTCCCGGCCCGGCCTGCTACGGTCGCGGCGGCAGCGCGCCGACGGTGACCGACGCCAACCTCGTGCTCGGCGCGCTCGGCGGCAACAGCGTGCTCGGCGGCCGCATGGCGCTCGACCGCGACCGCGCCGAGCAGGCGATCACCGAAGGCGTCGGCAAGCCGCTCGGCCTCGATCTCGTCACCGCCGCCGCCGGCATCATCAAGATCGTCAACACCAACATGGCGGTCGATCTGCGGCTCGCGTTCCAGAGCCGCGGCGAGGACCCGCGACGCTTCGCGCTGCTGGCCTTCGGCGGCGCCGGGCCGCTGCACGCCGCCTATCTGGCGCGCGACCTCGGCATCCCGGACGTGCTGGTGCCGCCGCATCCGGGGCTCACCAGCGCCATCGGCCTGTTGCAGACCGACGTGCGGCATCTCTATCTGCGCTCCGCGGTCGGGCTCCTGTCCTCCTATCCGGCAGCCGAGATCAATCGCATCTTCGCCGAGCTGCGCCGGCGCGCCCTCGACGACGTCGAGCAGGAAGGGCTCGACCTCAAGGCGCTGCGGCTCAAGCAGCAGTTCGACCTGCGCTACCTGCATCAGGGCTACCACCTCACGGTCGACGGCCCGGACGGCGAGTTCACCGACCAGCACAAGCCGGCGGTCAAGTCCGCCTTCGACGACCTGCACCGCCGCACCTATGGCGCCAGCGCGCCCGAGGAAGACGCCGAGCTGGTGACGCTTCGCCTGCTGGCCGAAATCCCGGTCCCGCATTTGCGGCTCGCCCCGATCGCGCGCGGAACCGGCCGCGCCGCCGACGCCCGCATCGGGCAGCGGCCGCTCTACGACCTCGGCCGCGGCCAGTTCGCCGACGCCGGCGTCTACGACCGCACCCGCCTGCGTGCCGGCGATCGCCTCGAAGGCCCCGCCATCGTCGAGCAGTACGACTCGACCAGCGTGGTCCTCGCCGGGCAGGCGCTGGCCGTGGACGAGGTCGGCAACCTCCTCATTTCGGAGCAAAAGCAATGACCCTCGATCCCATCACCACCGAGGTGATCATCAGCCGCATCCGCGAGACCACGGCGGCGATGGCGCACGCGCTGTTCCACAGCGGCTATTCGCCGATCCTGCGCGAGTCGCAGGACGGCACCGCCGGGCTCTGCGACGCCAACGGCCGCGTCATCATGGTGGGCGGCGGGCTGCAATATCACTCTCTCTTATATACGCGCGCGGTTGCCAGCGTGTGCGAGCGCTACCCGATGGCCGAGATGCGCGACGGCGACAGCTTTATCTCCAATGATCCCTACAAGGCCGGCAACTCGCACGTGCCGGACATCGTGGTGATCACGCCGATCTTCCACGGCGGCAAGATCATCGCCTTCGGCGCCAGCGTGGCCCACAAGGCCGACGTCGGCGGCATGGTGCCCGGCTCCTCCGGCGCCGCCGCGCGCGAGATCTTCCACGACGGCGTGCTGATCCCGCCGGTGCGCTACTGGACCAAGGACGGCGTCAACCGCGAGGTCGAGGCGATCCTGCGCAACAACAGCCGGGTGCCGGAAGTGGTCGTCGGCGACCTGCGCGGTCAGGTCGGCAGCACGCGGCTCGGCGCCGAGCGGCTCTCCGCGCTCTGCGACGAGTACGGCGCCGACACCTTGCAAGCCGCGATGGCAA
>JBEVIH010000051.1:0-18494 GCA_040510815.1 Xanthobacteraceae bacterium
CGTGTCCCGGGCGAGTGCAGCGAGGCGAAGCCGAGCGGAACGAGACACCGATCTCGGGTATACCCGAGATCGGCGCTTAAAGGTGCGCAAGTCGGGCAGGCCCGACTTGCGTGGACCCAGCGCGAGACTCGCGAAGCGCAATGACGCGCTGCGCGCGTCGATTCTCCTCTGGGTCCCGGGTCTCGTTCCGCTCGGGCTGAAGAAGCCCTCGCTTCACTCGCCCGGGACACGAGAATTCGCCCGCGGGGGCTCGCCGTTCCGGCTCAGCCGAAAAATCGGGTTGTGTGAGGCACCTCACCCAGGGGGTCGCGACCCAGGTGCTAACCGCCACAGCCAAGTCGAGCACGCAAAGGAACAGCAGATGCGCAAGATCATCCCCCTGGCCGCGATCGTCGTCTTGGCGGCAATCGCCGTTCTCTGGTCGAAATCCATCTCCAGCCGGGCGCAGACCGTAACCCCGGTCGAGCAAACCCAAACGCCGGCGACGCTGTCGCCCCTGGAGCTCATGATCAAGCGCGGCAACACGCTGCCGGTCGAGCACGCGATCGAGCCGTTCTGAGCGAGCGGAACGACGGGGAGCGTCGATGAAGGGCTGGCGCGTCGCGTTACGCCCAGCCCAGGCGCGTGAGAATGCCGCGCCCCATGATCCACTCCTTGTCGCTCGCCGACAGGAAGTCCAGCTCCTCGGTGAAATGGGTGATGCGCTGGCGGTAGCTCGCCTTGGCGAGTGAATTGGTCAGGTCGGTGCCCCAGTAGCAGCGCTGCGGACCGAACGCCTCGATGACGCGGCGCAGATGCGGTTTCATGTCGCGAAACGGATAGGGCTCGGACGAGTGGGTCGGAGCCGAGGACACCTTGCACGACACGTTCGGATACTTGGCCAGCGCGACGGTCTGTCCGATCGCCTCCGGCATGTTCTTGGCGGCGTCGGCGGTCAGGCCCATGTGGTCGATGATGAGGATGAGTTGCGGGTGGCGCTCGGCGATGCGGGCAAACTGCGGCGCCTGGCCGCCCGCCAGAAACATGACGGGAAGGCCCGCCTTCTCGGCCGCCAGCCAGAACCAATCCGCGGTTCCGTCGGTGAGCCAGGCAGCCAGGTTGCGTTGAAACGTCACCCGAATTCCGAGCATCCCCGGCTGCTCCTTCCATTTCGGCAGCAGCGCCGCCGATTGCGGATTTTGCAGCGGGATACGGCCCATGACCGCGAAGCGACCGGGATATCGCTTGACGGCCTCCAGCGCATAGTCGTTGCGGTCGCCTTCCCAGGACGGCGGCACGATGACGACGCGATCGACGCCCGCTTCGTCCATCATCGGCACCAGCTTCTCGATGGTGAACGGCTCGGGAAGCTGCGCCACACGGCCCGGAACCCAAGGACGATCGGGGGCTTCCGGCTTCCACACATGCACCTGCGCATCGACGATCATTCTGCGTCGCTCCGGTTGGGCGGCCGGCGTCTGCGCCGCCGCCTGTTGCGATCCTGCCAGCGCCAAGCCGGCGCCGAGCGTGCGGTTGAGAAAGCTGCGACGTGACAACATAGGCGAAACCCTCGTTGCAACGCCTTCCGTGACATCATCGTGCGGGTGACGCCTGCTACGGCCTGATATTGGCGTCGCGGATCAGCTTGGCCCATTTCGGCATGTCGGTGCGGATCCGCTCCGCGACCTCCTGCGGCGTCAGCGCGGCGGTCTCGAAGCCGATCGCCGCCATTTTCTGCTTCAGCTCGGGCGTCGCCACCGCCCGCGCGATCTCGCGGTAGAGGAGATCGATGATCGCGGGCGGCGTGCCGGCGGGCGCCCAGATGCATTGCGGCGCTTCCTGCTCCTGGCCGGGCACGCCGGCTTCGTCCATGGTCGGCACGTCGGGCAGGATCGAGAGGCGTTTGTTGCTGGTGACGGCGAGCGCGCGCAACAGTCCCTCCTTGATCTGCGCCGACGCCGCCGGCAGCGCCGAGAACGCGATCGGGGTGTGGCCGGCGACCACCGACTGCACCATCGGCCCGCCGCCGCCGAACGGCACGGTCACGAACTCGAGCCTGAGCGAGAGCTTGAACAGCTCGGTCGACAGGTGCGGCGGCGTGCCGGCGCCGGGCATGGCGAAATTGGTGTATTTGCCGGCGCGCACCAGCGCGATCAGGTCCTGCACGGTCTTCGCCGGCACCGAGGGATGCACCACCAGCACCTCGGGCGAGGTCGCGGCGATGATGATCGGGTCGAAGTCCTTGACCGGATCGTAGGGGATCGAAGGATAGAGGCTGGCATTGACCCAGACTGTCGAGCTGCCGACCAGGAGCGTGTAGCCGTCGGCCGGCGCCCGTGCGGCGACGCCGGCGCCGATATTGCCGGCGGCGCCCGGACGGTTCTCGACGAAGAACTGCTGGCCAAGCTGCTCGGAGAGTTTCTGCGCAATCAGGCGGGCGAAAATATCTCCCGGCCCGCCGGCCGCGAACGGCACCAGCACCTTGACCGGCCGGTTGGGATAGCTCGCCGGCGCCGTCTGGGCTTGCGCGGATGAGATCTGCGCCGCGCCGGCGACGATGATCGCGAGGCTGCCGATGAATGCTCCAATCAACGCGCGCATGCCGGATGTCCTGGTCGGGAGTGTCGCGCAGCGCGCCTCACAGTACAATGTGCACCCGGTCACCGTCGGGGGCGAGGGTGGCGCCGAGCTTCTTGCTGCGCGCCGTACAGTCGGCGAGGGCGACGGCCTCGTCGGCCAGGCGGCAGGCCACGGTCTCGTCGTGCTCGTTGTTGCGCACGAAGCGGAAGCCGGCGGCGCTTCTGCCGTTGTCGAAGGTCACCTCGGCCACCATGCCCATCCAGTTGCCGTGCTTGCGCCCGCCATGGCCGGTCGAGAACGTGAAGTTGCCGAGCCCGTAGAAGATCGGCCGGCCCTTGTAGACCTCGACCGGCAGCCAGTCGTGCGGCCCGTGGCCGATGACCAGGTCGGCGCCGGCGTCGATGGCGGCGCGGCCGATCTCGGTCATGTATTGCAGCGGGTCGCGCTTGAGGCCCCAGTGGCAGGAGACGACGAGGATATCGACCTGCGGGCGCAGCGCCTCGATGTCGGCGCGGAAGTCGGCCAGATAGGCGGCATCGGCCCAGGTGATGATGTCGGGCGGAACGCCCGGGCGGTTCGGCGGCGGCACCTCGACGCGGGTCTTCATCATCGGCACGTGATAGGCGGTGTGGCCGCGGATGACGGCGATGCCCGGCGCGTCGTCGCGCGCCTCGTGGTCGGTCGGCCAATAGACCGAGCTGCGCTGCAGGAAGCCGACGCGCGCGCCGTTGCGGGCGACGATCGCCGGCGCCCGCGCGGCGGCGAGATTGGGTCCGGCGCCGGTGTGGGCGACGCCGATCTCGTCGAGCCGCGCGATCGAGGCCGCGATGTTGCCGGCGCCGTAGTTGACGTTGTTGGCGATCCCGACGGCGTGGATGCCGGCGCGCCGCAGCGCCTCGCCGCCGACCGCCGGGTCGGCGAAAAATCCCTCGTTGGAGAGCGAATGGTTCGACAGCGGCCGGTGCAGGCAGCATTCCAGATTGCCGAACGCCACGTCGGCGGCGCGGAACAGGTCGTAGGTCTTGCGGAACGGCGTCGCCGGATCGCTGACGCCCATCAGATTGACGTCGCCGGTCAAGATCAGCCTGGTCGCCAAGGTGCCTGCCCTCCAACCGTTCGACCGTAGCCCGGATTGAGCGCCAGCGAAATCCGGGACCGCCTCGTGCCGCCTAGCTCGCCTTCTGCAACAGCGGCCGCAGGTCGCGAATATCGCCGAGGCGCTCGAGCCCGAGCACCCGTTCGATCAGCTCCGCCGATTTGGCCGGCCCCAGCACCGGGGTCAGCAGATCGCGGCACTTGGCGACCACCTCGTCGCGCGGCATCGGGTTGTCGGCGGTGCCGCGCACCGCGCGCACGTGCTCGCTGAGCACGGTGCCGTCGGCGAGCGCCACCTCGACGATCGCCTCGCGGACCCGCTTTTCGAGCTCGGCGTCGGGAACGAGCTCGACCTTGGCGCGTTCGCGCAGCGCCGCGGGATCGCGCATGCGCGGCACGTCATGGGAGGCGTTGAACGACACGGTCTTGTCGAGCAGCATCACCCCAACCATGTGCTGCAGGCAGATGTCCGGGATGTCGCGGTTGTTCACTACCGAGGCTTCGCGGGTGCCGAGCCGTACCACGACCTTGCGGACCTCGCCGGCGTCGAACGCCCGTCGCTTGAACAAGAGCTCGAGCGCGTCGAGCGGCGCCTGGATCGGCGAGCCGACCGACCACTTCTTGATGTTGGTGCGGATGATCTCGTAGCGCTCGCCCAGCTTCTCGATGAGCCGCGCCGGGTCGGCGTTGGGTGCATTGGCCAGGATGAAGTTGTCGGGGCCGGACAGGATGTCGTCGATGCCGGTCCAGCCGGAGCGGACCAGCAGCGCCGAGGTGACCCCGCTGCGCGCCGGCATGCCGCCGAACACGAACGCCTTCTCGATATGGTCGCTGTCGCGCTGCCAGGCGGCGATGCCGGAGGACTGCTGCGCGGTGTAGTCGAGCAGCCAGCGCATCTGCCGGACGTCGAGCGCGGCCGCGCAGCCGGCGGCGGCCGCGGCGCCGAACACGCCCGCGATGCTGTGGCTGCTCCTGTGCAGCTCGCGCGAGAGCGCCGGGACGCCGAGGCACATGGTCACGCGCGGGCCGATGTCGTAGCCGAGTGCCACGGCGCGCAGGAAATGCGTGCCGTCGATGCCGAGCTGCTCGCCGACCGCGAGCGCCGCCGGCACCACCGCGCAGCCCGGATGCGACAGCGAGGGCGCATGCGAATCGTCGGTCTCGTCGGCATGGGCGAGCACGCCGTTCCCCAGCGCTGCCTCGATCGGACCGCACAGCACGTCGGAGCCGGCGACGGTGGCGACCCGCGCGCCGCCGTAGCTTCGCGCAAAGCCGATCGCGGCGCGGCCGGGCAACAGCTCGGCGCCGGAAATCATCGCCGCCAAGGTGTCGAGCACGTGATGCTTGGTCTTCTCGACCACGTTGTCGGGCAGCGCGCGGGCGCGGGCCTCGCTCATGTAAGTGCTCAGCGCCGCCATCACCGGGCCGACCGGCTGGGCGCCGGTCGCCGTGCCGGAGGGGATGGCGGCGGCGACCGCGGCGCCGCCGTGCTGCAGGACGCCGCGCCGCGTCAGCGTCGAATCGCTGTCCCGTGTCATGTCCAAGCTCCTCGCATGGCCGTCGGATCGGATAGGTTCGAGGCCGAGCAGAGCATAGATGAAAGCGACGCGGCTCGCCTTCACACGAGCCGGGGATCACCGGTGCGAGCGGCTCCTCGCCCACTCAGTGTATTTCTTGGCCCGCTCGTGCGTGTCGGCGAAATACTTGGCGTATTCCTCGCCCACCATGATCTTGAGGCCGAGCCCCTGGGTCTCGAGCTTGCTGACGTGCTCGGGATCGTCCATCGCCTTCTTCAGGACCTCGCGCAGCTTGCCGAGAACCGGCTCGGGCATGCCCTTTGGTCCGGCGATGCCGCGCGTCGAGTTCGATAGGATGGTCGGATAGCCGAGCTCCTTCGTGGTCGGCACGTCGGGCAGGAATTTCGAGCGCTCGTTATCCATCACCGCGAGCGCGCGCACCTCGCCCGACGCAATGCGCCGCACCACGCCGCCGACATTGTCGAAGGCGACGTCGATGTTGCCGGCCATGATCTCCTTGAGCTGGGCCGCGCCGCCCTCGAGGTGGACGATGCGGAAGATGGCGCCGGGCGCCGCCTCCTCGGCCATCAGGATGGCGAGATGATCATCCGACAGAATGCCGGTGGTGGCGGCGCGGATGGTATTGGGCGACTTCTTGGCGCCGTCGAACAAGTCCTGCAGGGTCTTGAACGGGCTGTCGGCGCGGACCCAGATGATGCCGGGATCGAGCACCTGGTTGATGATCGGCGTGAAGTCCTTCTCGGTGAAGATCGCCTTGCGGTCGGGGTCGAGGATCACCGTGTTGGTAGCCGGCAGATTGATGAAGCCGATGTAGTAGCCGTCCGGCTTCTGCCGTACGAGCTCGGTCCAGCCCACTTGCCCGCCGGCGCCGCCCTTGTTCACCACCACGATCGGCTGGCCGAGCGACTTCTCGGCGATCGCCGCCACGATCCGTCCGGCGATGTCGGTGCTGCCGCCCGCCGGATAGGCGACCATCAGCTGGACCGGCCGGTTGGGAAAGGCTTGCGCGCCGGCGTCGCCGATCGTCGCGGCGAGCGCCAGAGCAGTACCGATGGCGACTGTGACAATGCGAGACATCATCGACGTTCCTCCTTCTGGCTCATTCTCGTTCAGGCACTCGATTCACGCACCTCCGGCGGCGGCAGCCGCAACAGCGAGCCGACCAGGACGGCGATCGCGACCAGCAACAGGACGAGGCACAGAGGCCGCGTGTAGAAGATCGAAAAATCGCCGCCTGACATTTCAAGCGAGGTTCGCAGCGATTTCTCGATGAATGGTCCGAGGATCAGTCCGAGCACCAACGGCGCGATCGGAAGATCGATCTTCCGCAAGCCGTAGCCGATGATGCCGAATACGATCATGACGCCGATATCGAACACGCTCTGCTGCAGGCTGTAGGCGCCGATGACACAGAATAGCAGCGTCCCGACGCATACATATTGATAGGGCAGGCGCAGCAGGCGCGCCCACAGGCCGACGAACGGCAGGTTCAGGATCAGCAATATGACATTGCCGATCATGAAGCTCGCGATCACCGCCCAGACCAGGTCGGGGCGGTCCTTGAACAGGAACGGACCGGGAGTGAGGCCGTTGATGATGAAAGCGCCCATCAGCACCGCGATGGTCGGCGAGCTCGGGATCCCGAGCGTCAGCAACGGGATCATCGCCGCGTTGGCGTAGGCATTGTTGGCGGTCTCCGGTGCGGCCACGCCCTCGATGGCGCCCTTGCCGAATTTCTCCGGGGTCTTCGAGACGCGCTTCTCGACGACGTAAGCCACGAAGGTCGGGATAATGGCGCCGACGCCGGGGATCAGCCCCAAGAAAAAGCCGATGCCGGTGCCGCGTGCGATCGCCCCAAGCGAGCGAAGCCATTCCGCGCGCGAGGGCAGGAGCGAGGTCAGCTTCGTCTTGATCACCTCGCGGTACGGCGCTTCGACGGTGAGCAGGATCTCAGCGACCCCGAAGAGACCCATCACCACCGGAATGAAGCCGACGCCGTCATAGAGGCTCGGGATGCCTAAGGTGAAGCGTGGCGCTCCGCGCACCGGGTCGATACCGACCATCGCGATCAACAGCCCGACCACGGCCATGACCAGACCGGTCAGCAGCGACTGTCCGGCAAGACCGGTGATCAGGCACAGGCCGACCAGCATCAGCGCAAAGAATTCGGGGGGGCCGAAGCTCAAGGCGAGCCGCGCGAGCGGCGGGGCGACGACGATCAGCGCGATGGTGGCGGCCATGCCGCCGATGAAGGAGCCGATGGCGGCAATCCCCAGCGCGGTGCCGCCGCGGCCCTGCTTGGCCATCTGATAGCCGTCGAAACAGGTAATGACGGAAGCGGCTTCTCCCGGCACATTGATCAGCACCGACGTGATGGTGCCGCCGTACATGGCGCCATAGTAGATGGCGCTCAGCATGATGAGTGCGCCGGTCGGGTCGAGCTTGAAGGTGAGCGGGATCAGGATGGCGGTGCCGGCCGCCGGCCCGAGTCCCGGCAGCACGCCGATCAGCGTGCCCAGGATGCAGCCGATCAGCGCGAAGCTGAGGTTCTGCAGGCTCATCGCCGCCGTCAAGCCCGCCAGGAGATGCTGGAAGGTGTCCATCATGCACCTCAAAGTCCGAGCGCGCCGATCGGCAGCGGCACCTTGAGCCAGTAGAAGAAGACGTGGAACACGCCGAAACTTCCCGCCAGCGCGGTGAGCACGATCGCGGACGGCGAGCGCGCGCCGAGCGCAAGCAGAAGGCCGGCGATGAACAACAGCATGGTCAGGCGGAATCCCAACGGCTCCAGAAGTGCGGCGGCGGCGATGAGCGCGATGAGCACGACGCCGGCTTGCAGGGCCGCCTGCCGGCTCGGCAGGATGCTCCCGGTGGGAATGTTGTGGCTGCGTGCGGTCTCGACCAGGACGGCGACCGTCAGCACGGCCCCGATAAGGCTTAGCCAGAACGGAAAGAAGCCCGGACCTGGACCCAAAGCGTCAACGAGCGAGTAGTCGAGCGATGTGACCAGGGCGAGCACAAAGATGCCCAGCAAGCAGACGCATGCAACGAGGCGCCCGCGTCGCACAGTTCCTCCCCTCAGATTTATCTTGTTGAACGGAGGCTAACATGATCCGCGCGGTTGGGACAATCAATGCCCGAGACCTTGATGCGATTTTGCAGGGCGGTCACTCTCGTTCCGCCACCACAAACGACCACCACGGCGCCGGGCTGGTGCCGAGCATGCCATTCCAATACCAGGCCGAAACGTCCGGCCAGCTCGCGCCGCGCTGGTCGCGGATCAGCTCGCACACCGTCATGCTGTCGGCGCCATGGCGGGCGCGGAAGCAGCCCATCGTGGCGCCGGCGGCGTCGGTCCTGCCGGGCAGCGGCGTGATGGTGTAGCCGCTGCCACGCAAGCAGTCGGCCGCGGGATGCAGCCGGCGGGTCGGCGCGCCGACCCAGCGGATGATGATCTCGCGCCTTCCGTCGGAGAAACGGCCGACGCGGCCTGGGAAGTCGTGCACGAAGGCGAGCTCGCGTTGGGTGAGCGGCAGTTCGGTCAGCGCGCGGCCCTCGTAGTGGGTGGGCCAGCCGGGAAAATTCTTGCCGGCGGCGGTGTCGCCGGTGCGCGCGAAGAGCGGCGCCAGCGCCGCGGCGAGCGCGGCGAGCAGAAAGACCCCGATCGCGCCCCAGCGTCTCAGGTGCTGCATGCGATCGTCTCGCGGTCGCGCAGCCGGCCGAGCAGCCAGAGCGTGATCGCCGCCGAGAGCACGAAAGCGGCGATGCCGATGCCGTCGTGCCACCAGCCTGGCGCCCGCGCGACGAGCCCGGTCTCGACATAGAACAGGCTCGAGGCCCGCAACACGTTGCAGGCCAGCGCCAGCGCGACCGACAGCGCCACGGCGAGCATGACTTTGAGCGCACCGAGGCGAAGCCACACGCAGCCCATCAAGGTCAGCAGCAGGGAGGCCCACAACATGCTCACGCCGCTGCAGGGCGCGTCGAACTGGACCATCTCGTCGCGCCAGAGCAGAAACGTCCCTTGCCGCGCGACCATGAGGCCCTGCGCCTGCAGCAGGCCGACCGCGAGCGTCGCCGAGATCACCCGCATCGGATAGCCGAGCGTGAATTGCAGCGACGGCAGCACCGGCAGCGCCAGCGCGATGAGGCCCCAGAACGCGACCGGCGGGCGCGTTCCGAACGCCGCGAGATGGAGACAGAACAAGGTGGTGGCGACCGCGATGGCGGCGCGCGCGATCGGCGGCAGCATCGCGTGACTAGCGGCGTAGAGAAGAAGCAGCATCGCGACCGCCGCCAGCGGCACGGAGCGAGGCGAGGCGGGCAGGGGCCTGCGCATGATCCCGACCGCTCCGAGGAAGGCCACCGTCAGCGCCAGCGCGGCCGCTTCCTCGGGCGCCGCCGACACCCGCCCGAGATACCAGCGCCAGGCGTCCCAGGTCGCCGCCATGACCAGCGCCGCGACCAGCAGCGGATGCATCACGCAGCCACCAGCCGTTGCCGGCCGTGCCAGGCGAACCATCCCAACATCGCGCACGCGACCAGCAACAAGGCCCATTCGTGCGGCTCGGGAACGGTCGGCACGGTCGCCTGCGCCTGGCTCACGGGTGTGAGGCGGCTCTCGTCGTATTGCTGCTGGGTTTCCAGCACCACGGCGCCGCTCACCGGCGTGACGAGGTGATAGCGGCTGGCGAGCGCCACCGCCGCGGCGCGGTTGCCGGTCGGATCGGCCCGCATCAGCTCCAGCACGCGGGTGCTCGCCCACAGCCGCGCGATATGATCGGAGCCTTTGGCCTGTCCTTCGCTGGCGTGGCCTTCCGCGCGGCGGACCGCAAACGTGTGGGTCTGACCGGCCATGCGGGCGAAGAAACCGGCGAGATCGGCGTCCAGTGCGCCGGTTTGCGGCAGCGAGCGGGCGGCCCAGGCCCAAGGTGCATCGGGCAAGACCTCGTTCGGCCCAGGCTCGACGCTGTAGAGCACCACGTCGGGCAATCGAGATAGACGCGCGGCGGCCTGTTCGAGCCGCGCCGCGCCATCGCCGAAGCTGACCGGCTGCGGCCCGTGGATCCAGATGAGCGTGGCCTGCGGCTCGGACTCGAGCATGACCAGGGCTTCGGCGAGCGCCGGCGCATTGTCCTGCCCGCCTACGAACCGCGTGGCGCGGATCAGCTTCGCGACGTTTCGTTTTTGCGCGTAGGACCAGGGCGCCGGCGCTATCTTTTGCATCGGCTCGGTGGCCACGATCGCGCCGACCTTGAGGCCGGGCGGAATCGCGTCGAGCGCGGCGATGAGCTTGGCGGCGGTGTCGGTGAGCCGCGCCGAGCCGTCGATGACCAGCAGCAAGGCCGCGGTCGCTGACGGCGCACCGCTCGGCGCCGCGTCCTGCACGATCAGCTCGCCATCGCCGATCCGCGCGGCGCGATTGCCGGTGACGGGGTTGCGATCGACCGTGATCGTTTGTCGCGTGCGGGCGAGATCGCGGTCGCCGACGCTGCCGGCGATGCGGAAGGTGCGGCCATCGACGGGGCTCACCGGCAGGCTCGCAACGGATGTCGCCAGCGCCTGCCTGCTTTCGATCCACACGCTATGGCTGACGTCGGGCCCGATCGTGAAGTTGCGATCGACCAGCGCCGGCAGCGTCAGGCGCGCCTTCGACGGCTCGACGATGTCCAGCGGCGCGCTGATGCCGAGCTTGAACTTGATGGTGCCGTGCGCGGGCACCGGGAACGCCTGCGCCAGCACGCGATCGGCGCCTTTGCTGGTGACCAGCAGCGGATCGCGCCGCTGCTGCACCGCGACCCGCTGATAGGCGGCGCGAACGTGGCTGCGCCCGCCATAGGCGGCCTCGCGCTCCTCGCCGTTGACCCACAGCGTGGCGCGCGACACCACGCCGCCCGGTGGCAGCGCCAGCTGCAGGCGGGCCTCGCGCGGGACCGGCTCGGAATTGCGGAACTCGACCGTCCATTCGAGATAGGCGACGGCATCGTCGCCGCTGACCGACCCGTCGATACGCGAAGAGGCGAGCTGCAATCCCTGCGCCCGACCGCCGACCTGCGCGCCGCCGTGGTCCTCGTCGAACCGGACGTCGGCCAAACCGGTCCGCCTGCTTTTGTCGAACGGCGCCGGCTTGCTGTTGAACGGTACGCCGTGCACGCGATAATAGATTTCGCGCGCTTCGGCCGGCGACTGCGCGCTCTGCCGCCGCGGTCGCGGCGGGAACACACTGTCGCCGCCGAACATCACGAACGCGCTCAGCAACCCGGCCGGACGGCCGGCGGTGCCGTAACACAGGCGCAGCAGCAGATCGTCGTCACCGAGCGTTCGCAGCAGCGTCAATCCGCGCTCGCGCTGCGCCGGGTCGCTGCTCGCGGCCCATTGCATGCCGAGCCGGGTCGCGCCGGCCGGAATGTCGGGCGCGAGCAGCAGCGCAAGGCCGACGGCGAGCCCGCCGAGGAAAGCGCGCGTGATCCCTTGCGCCGCATGCCTGCCGTACATCGCCCCGCAGAGCTTGATCGCGCACACGAAGGAGGCGAGCGGCGCGAACGGCAGCAGGCCGATCGCGACGATGATCGCGACAACCGCGAGCGGCAGCAGCGGAAGGAACAGCAGCGTATAGAAGCCCGCGATGGTGATCGCAGCGCCGTTGACGAAAGCCATCCAGCGCGCGCCTTGCCGTCTGGAGTCCTGCAGATAATGCCAGAGCAGCAGGTTGCCGGCCGGAACCAGGCCGGCGACCAGCGCGTGCCAATAGGTCGGCAGGGGATCGAAGAATGCGTTGGCGCACATGCCTGAGATGAGCTCGAGCACGATGATGACGGCCGGATAGATGACGCCGAAAAGGAGGATCGCTTCACTGGGCGGGGGCGTGACGCGCTCGGGCACGGGCTCGAACTTCACGGCGCTCAGCCTGGACTGCAGGTTGCTCATTCGCCTTCTCCATTCCGCTTGGTCGTGGTCAGGCTCGTTCCGTCTGGGTCTACTCGGCCGCAACGAGTTGCGGGGCGGTGCAGAGGCCGCCGAAGCGCCGCTCGCGGCGATGGAAGTCGGCGATCGCCGCGGCCAAATCGTCGGCGCCGAAGTCGGGCCACAAGGTGTCGAGGAAACAGAGCTCGGCGTAGGCGGATTCCCACAGCAGGAAGTCGGACAGCCGCTTTTCGCCGCCGGAGCGGATCAGCAGATCGACGTCAGCGGCGCAGCCGGGTCGGGCAAGCAGCCGGCCGAAGGCCTCGCGGGACGGCGGGCGCTCGTGGCGGCAGCGCGCGGCGGTCTCGGCGATGGCATCGCGCGACGAGTAGTCGATGGCGATCCGCAGATCGAGCCGCGTGCCGGGCGCGGAGGCCCGCTCGGCGACGGCGATCTCCTCGCTCAGGCCGTCCGGCAACCGGTCGCGGCGGCCGATGACGGTGAGGCGCGTTCCGCTGTCGACGAGGCGCGTCAGCTCGGCCCGCATGTAGTCCCGCAGCAGCGCCATCAGCGCGCTCACCTCCGCGCGTGGGCGCCGCCAGTTGTCGGAGGAGAACGCAAACAGCGTGAGCGTCGTGACGCCGAGGTCGGGCGCGGCTTCCACCACGCGGCGGGCCGCGTGCACGCCGGCGCGGTGGCCGGCCGAGCGCGGCAGCCCGCGGCGCGTCGCCCAGCGGCCGTTGCCGTCCATGATGATGGCGACGTGGAGGTTCGCTTGTCGATTCACAGTACTTTGCACTGCAAAGTCTCCTGGCAAAAAAATTCGCTCAGACCGGCTTGAGGCGGCGGAAGCCTAGCGACGCCGAGCCGGCCTTGGCGGCGCTGGCCGCGTCGCGCACCACCTGCTCCAGCACGGCCAGATAGTCGAGATAGCGCCGCCGGCCGGCCGGCGTGATGCGGCAGATGGTTTGCGGCCGGTTGTGGTCGTAGCCTTTCTCGATGTCGATCAGACCGGCCTCCTCGAGCACCGCGAGATGCCGGCTGAGGTTGCCGTCGGTCAGCCCGCACATCTGCTTGAGGTCGCCGAACACCAGACCCTTCGGATGCGCGACCAGCGAAGTGAGCACGCCCAGGCGCGCCTTCTCGTGGATGACGCGGTCGAGCCCGTCATAGGCGAAGCGCCCGGCCTGCTCGTTCTTCGGGCTAGTCTTCGGCATCTTTGTCTCCGACCGCGCGATAGAGCACCGCGGCGATGTAGAGCTGTCCGACGCCGTAAGGCACCGCCATCGCATAGGGCGAAAAGGCCTGCTCGCCGTTCGCGAAGGCGAGGGTGGCGAGCCCGGCGCCCAGATACCAGACGCCGGCGGCGAACATCGGGCGCGGCAGCGAGCGGCAGGAGGCGAACAGGCCGAGGCTGAATACGATCTGCCAGAGGCCCGGCAGCATCCACAGGCTTTCGGGCGCAAACCGGTAGAGCACGACTGTGATGAGCATCCCGGCAACGCCGGCGGGAATGAACTGCTCGGTCGCCGCGTGGATCATCTCGTCGGCGAGGCCCGAATGGATGCGCCGGCTGCGGGCCACCATCTCGACGCCGATCAGGACGACCGAGACGGCGGCGGTCGCGACCCACAGTGCGAGATAGGCGAGGGCATTGTTCGCGGAATCGGGCAGCCACAGCGCCTGAATCGCGGCCGCGAGCATCGCCAGCAGGCCGGTGGCGGCGACCGTGATCGGGCCGTAGCCGCGAAACTCGGTTCCGCGCGCCATCTGGCTCCGGATCGCCGTGATGTCGGCCAAGGCCTTGTCCAGGTCTTTCATCGCCCGCCCGCGGTTAACTTTGCAATACAAAGTACACTGACTTGCAAATCCACGTCAAGGGTCACGAAGCGGGTGCGGCAAAAGCTTGGTAGTTAAGACTGGCGCGAGGACCCGGTCAGAACGGATCGCCGTATCGGTGACTCGGCAGGTCCTGCGCGCTCTTCATCAATTCCAACGGGCTGATCGAGCCGCTCAATGCAGCCGACGCCTTGGTTTGATGCTTGGAATGAGGCGTCGCGGTTGCCCAGGTCACGACGGCCAAGACCGTCAGCGCCACGGCCGCTCCGAACGGGATAATCTTGCGCATCTGAGGGCTCCTGTTGTTGTTGTGATCGCAGATCCTCTCCTTGGCGCGTGCGCGTTTCCACCTCCGGGCCGTCGTCGTGACCCGATCGGGGTCAACGCGCGGCCGCATTTGGCGTCCGTCTACTTGCGTCTTCTATTGCGCGTCATCTGACCGGCGATCGGCATTGCCGATGGTCGCGCCGTCATCCTTTGCCTTGATGGCCGTGGTGATGCGTTCGATCGCCAGCTTTCGCCGCGCGTCGTGCGATGGATCGCCCGAGCCGATGAGAATGCTCTGTCGAGCAACCACCCGATCGATCACTTCCTTGGCCTCGGGGGAAAGCGTTCGTGCGCGCTCAATTCTCGGCGTGAGCCGCTCGAGCTGGGCAACGTCCTCGTTGCTGCGATTTGCATGACCGAGGGGCAGCGCGGTGAACCCGACTGCCAATGCCGCAACATAGCACCAGTGCAGCCGCGGCGCATGGACGCGGGCAAGCACGCCGGCGCGTTGAAAATCAGAGCTGCGGATCGCGCCCGCAGCGCCGGAACCGTATTCGGTGGCTCGCATGTAAGCCTCCTCGACCGATCGAAGACGCCGCCATGTCCCTTTTGTCACCCTCAGCCCATAGGCTGCTGGACCGTACCTTGCGAGCCCCTTAAGCTCTTTGGTTCAGGAGCTTAATTTTTCTGAATCCGCGGCGGATACGGTTTTAATCGAATGACCGGTGATGAGGTCAGGTTCGGCCGATTCCGGTTCGACCTGGGACGGCGCGAGCTTTCCCGCGGCGAGGCGCCGCTGCGGCTCGGCGGCCGGGCGCTCGACATCTTGCATCTGCTGGCCTCCGCCAAAGGCGACACGGTCAGCAAGGACGAGCTTCTGGCGCGGGTCTGGCCCGGCGTCGTGGTCGAGGAAAACAACCTGCAGGTCCAAGTCTCGGCCCTGAGGAAGGCGCTGCAGGAAGAGGCAACCGGGCAAAGCTACGTGGTTACCGTACCGGGCCGCGGCTACCGCCTCATCGGCCTCGTCGATTCGAGCCAGCAAGCGCCGGCGCTGCCGGACAAGCCGTCGATCGCCGTCCTGCCCTTCCAAAACATGAGCGACGACCCCGGGCAGGACTACTTCGCCGACGGCATGGTCGAGGACATCATCACCGCGCTCTGTCACATCCGCTGGCTGTTCGTGATCGCGCGCAACTCGAGCTTCTCCTACAAGGGACGGGCCGTGGACGTGAAGCAGGTCGGTCGCGAGCTGGGCGTCCGTTACGTGCTCGAGGGCGGCGTGCGCAAGCTGGCGCAGCGGGTGCGCATCACGGCGCAGCTCATCGATGTTTCTTCCGGCGCGCATCTGTGGGCCGACCATTTCGACGGCGGCGTCGAAGACATCTTCGATCTGCAGGATCAGGTGGCCGCGAGCGTGGTCGGCGCGATCTCGCCGAAGCTCGAGCAGGCCGAAATCGAGCGGGCCGCGCGCAAGCCGACCGAGAGCCTCGACGCCTACGACTACTTCCTGCGCGGGATGGCGAACGTTCACCGGCTGGCGCGCGAGGCCACCACCGAGGCGCTGGCGTTGTTCGCCAAGGCGAGCGAGCTCGATCCCGAATTCGCCACGCCCTATGGCGTCGCCGGGTTCTGCTACGTGGTGCGCAAGATCAACGGCTGGACCACCGATCGCGCGCACGAGGTTGCGGAAACCACGCGGCTGGCTCGGCTGGCAGCGCAGTTGGGCAAGGATGACGCGGTCGCGCTGTCGTTCGGCGGGCTCGCGCTCGGTTACGTGGCCGGCGACCTCGAAGGCGCGGTCGCGCTGATCGATCGGGCGCTCGCGCTCAATCCGAACCTGGCGACCGCGTGGTACGCCAGCGGGACAGTGCGGGCGTTCCGCGGCGGCGAGCCGGATGTGGCCATCGAGCACCTGCAGCGCGCCATGCGCCTGAGCCCGCGCGATCCGCTGATGTTCACGATGCAGGGCGTGACCGCCTTCGCGCATTTCTTCGCCGGCCGCTATGACGAAGCGTCGTCGTGGGCGGAAAAGGCGTTTTGGGAGCGGCCGAACATCCTCGCCACGTTGCGCATCGCCGCGGCCAGCAACGCGCTCGCCGGCCGTCTGGAGGAGGCGCAACAGGCGGTGGCCCGCGCGCTCGAGCTCGATCCCGAGATGCGCCTGTCCAATCTCAAGGATCGGGTCGGCGTTTTTCGCCGGGCGGAAGACTACGAGAAGTATGCCGGCGCCCTGCGCCAAGCCGGGCTGCCGGAATGATCGGAGGGTAATGCGAGATCATGGGTGCATTGGAGGACAAGCTTCGGCAGATGGGCCACACGCTGCCCGAGCCGTTCAAGTTTCCCAAGCCGAACCGGACCGGCTGCGTCGTGGTCGGCTCGATCGTGTTCGTCTCGGGCCACGGCCGCTACAACGGCCCGACACAGGGCATCAAGACGGTCGGCAAGCTCGGCCGCGATCTCACCATCGAGGAAGGCTACGCCGCGGCGCGGCTCGTGGCGCTGTCGATGCTCGCGAGCCTCAAGCAGGAGCTCGGCGATCTCGAGCGCATCAAGCGGCTCGTCCGGCTGATGGGAATGGTCAACGTGGCGCCGGGCTTCGACCGCATGCCGGAGGTGATCGATGGCGCGTCCGATCTCTTCTATGAGCTGCTCGGTCCGCAGAACGGCCGGCATGCACGCACCGCGGTCGGGCTGGCGGAGCTCCCGCACGGCATCCCGGTCGAGATCAACGGAGAATTCGAGCTGCGCTCCTAGAGACATCTCGGCGCACTGACCGCTTCAGGACAACTCCACTCGGTTTACGCACGGAGCCACACATGACGACACGCCCGCACCTCGGCCTGATCATGCTCGGGGCAGTCCTCCTCGGAGTGCTCTCGCTCGCGGACGTCAAGGCGCAGAGCTATCCCAACCGGCCGATCACCTTCGTGGTGCCGTTCGCGCCGGGCGGGCTCAGCGACGTGCCGGCGCGCGTGCTCGCCGCGGTGATGCAGGAGCGGATCGGCGCGTCCATCGTGGTCGAGAACAAGACCGGCGCGTCGGGCGTCATCGGCGCAACCCATGTCTGGCGGGCCGAGCCGGACGGTTACACGCTCCTGGTCAATGCGCTGGCCGACGTGCAGAACCTGCACTACATCCCGGTGCCCTACAACGCAGTGACCGACTTCGTGCCGATCGGAAAGGTCACCGAAGGGCCGCCGCTGGTCCTCATCATCGACGCCAAGCTGCCCTACAAGTCGCTCGCGGACCTGATCGCCGACGCCAAGGCGAACCCGAGCAAGCTGAGCTTTGGAACCTCCGGTCCCGCCAGCTCGCCGGTGATCGCGCTGACCCAGCTTAATTCGCTCGCAGGCACCACGATCGTCGACGTGCCCTATCGCGGCTCGGGGCAGGCGGCCGCTGCGGTGGTGACGGGCGCGATCCAGGGCACCTTCACGTTCTATTCCAGCGCCAAGCCCTTGGCGGATGACGGCAAGGTGCGCGCGCTTGCGGTGTCGAGCCCGCGACGGATCGCCGGCTGGCCTGATATTCCCACCATGGCAGAGCTAGGTTTTCCGGGCTTCGATCATCGCGGCTTCGTCGGGCTTGCGGCTCCGGCAAGGACGCCGGCGCCGATCGTCGCGTTGCTCAGCAAGCATCTCAACGAGGCGATCAATTCCGATCTGTTTCGGCAGCGCATGGAGGCGCTCGGCATGACCATCCCGACCGACAACACGCCGGAGAACTTCGCCGAATTCATGCGCCGCGAAACCGCTCGCCAAGGGGAGCTTGCCAAGCTCTCCGGCCATTCGCCGACCGAGCCGAAGCGATAGGCGGCGAATAGCGAATAGAAACGAAATTGGCGATTGCTGCCATTCGCTCCTCGCTACTCGCTATTCGCCTCATTCACAGGGAGAGAAACAATGGCGAAGATCACCAGGATCAACCCCGAGGGCATCTCGAAGCCGTTTTCGAACTACTCGCATGTGGTGACGGCGGAGGGCGCGCAGAAGCTCGTGTTCTGCGCCGGCCAGGTCGCGGCCGACGTCGACGGCAAGGTGCTGCCGCCCGACGATTTCGAGGCCCAGGCCAAGATGGTGATGGCCAACCTCACCAAGGCGCTGGCCGCCGGCGGCGCGAAAATCTCCGACGTCACCAAGATCACGATCTACATCTGCAATCCGCACGACGTGCCGAAGGCGCGCGGCCTGCTGCAGACCTATTTCGCCGGCAATCCGCCCGGCAGCACGCTCTGCATCCTGCGCGGGCTCGCCAATCCGAATTTCCTGCTGGAGATCGAGGCGATCGCCGCAG
>JBEVIH010000052.1:0-34572 GCA_040510815.1 Xanthobacteraceae bacterium
CCGAACGGCTCGTCCATCAGCAGGATGCCGGTTTCGAGGCTGAGCGCGCGCGCGAGCGCCGCGCGCTGGCGCATGCCGCCGGAGAGCTGGCCGGGATAATGCTGGGCGAAGTCCTTGAGCCCGACCGCCTCCAGCGACCGCTGGGCACGCGCCTCGCGCTCGGCCCGCGGCACGCCCTGGAACACCATGCCGAGGTTGACGTTCTCGAACACGGTGTTCCAGGGAAACAGCGCGTTCTCCTGGAACACGAAAGCGATGTCGCGCGGCATCGGCCCCGCGACCCTCTTGCCGGACACCTCGACGGAGCCGGTCGTGGGCGCCAGCAGGCCGCCGATGACGTTGAGCAAGGTCGACTTGCCGCAGCCGCTTGGGCCGATCAGGCAAAGCAGCTCGCCGCGCGCGATGTCGAGCGAGGTGTCGCGCAACGCCAGCACGTGGCGGGCGTCGCTTTCCTCGCCGAAGTGATGCGACACATTCTTGATCCGGATCGCGGTCTCGCCCGTCATCGCATCGCCATTCGCTGTGGAGGGAGACCGAGCTCAGTTTCGAGGCAGGAAGGCTTCGGTGTAGAGCTTGGCCATGTCCGGCTCTTCGGGGAGCGTCTTCATCTCGACGAAGGACTTGCGGAGCACCGCCAGCGCCTTGGGGTCGAAGCGGCCGGTGTCGGAGAACATCGGCATCAGCTCGTCATAGATACCGCTCGCGGTCGGCGCGTCGGTGCCCATCACCTCCTTGGCGATCTCGACCGTCTCGGCCTTGTGCTTGCGCATGAACGCGATGGTCTCGAGCCAGCCTTTGAGGAAGCCGCGCAGCGCCTCGGGCTTTTGCGCGATGGCCTTGTCGGTCGCGAAGATCACGTGGATATGGAAATCCTTGACCAGTTCGCCGAAGCGCAGCAGCACCCGGCCCTCGCCGCGCTGGACGAAATTGAGCGCCTGCGCCAGGTTGACGATGGCGCCGTCGACCGACTTGGTCTTGAGCGCGGCGATCCGGTTGGCGTCGTCGCCGATCGGCACCTGCGCGATGCCGTCGTAGCCCCAGCCCTGCTGCCGCGACACCTCGCTGATGATCCAGCTGGTCACCGAGCCAACGGTGGAGACTCCGACCTTGCGGCCCTTGAGGTCCTCGGCTGTCTTCACCGAGTCGTCGTTGCGCACCACCAAGGCGAAGAGGAGCGGCGGCCCCGCCATGGCGGCGATGCCCTTCACCGGCGAGCCCTTGACGATGAAGGCGAGGCCCGGGCCGGAGCCGAGCGCGACGTCGATGCCGTCGGCGGCCATCGCCTGCTGGATACGCGCGTCGCCGCCGAAGCTGCTGATCTCGATGTCCACGCCGTTGCGCTTGAAGATGCCGGTGCGCGCGCCGATGTCGGCGGGCACAAACGAAAACGCCTCGCGCCCGGCCTTGCCGACGCGCAGCATATCGGCGGAGGTGGACGTGGCCGCGATGACCAGTACCATGGCGGCGAGAATGGTGGTGCCGGCCGTGCGCCCCGCCTTTGCGGAGCACGACAACTCTCGGCTCATGGTTTGGCTCCCGTCGCGCCGCCTGCGTTTCCTCGCGCCGATCTTAGCGCATTTCTTGCCCGTTCAGTCGCGGTCCGGTCGAGGGTCAGATCGTCGCGCAGCACGACCCCGTAGTCCTCGCGTGCCGATCGCGCCGAGATCATCTCCTCGATCAGGTCCACGCGCACCGCGGCCGGGTCGCGCTCGAGCGGATCGCCCCAGCCGCCGCCGCCGCCGGTGCGCACGATCACCTCGGACTTCAGCGGCACCGGATGGTGCGCGCCGCCCATGGTGCGGAATTCGCCCTCGCCGGGCTCGCGCAAGAGGTACATGCCGTATTCGCCGGGCTTGCCGCCCCACAGGCCCCAGGGCGGGCATTGGTTGCGGCGCACCAGCTCGAAATTCCACTTGCCCTCGACCAGGTTGCGCACCCGCATGTCGATGCCGAGCCCGCCGCGATATTTGCCGGCGCCGCCCGAGTCGGTGCGCAAGGTGCGGCCCTCGACCAGGACCGGACATTTGAGCTCGATGCCTTCGATCGAGCCATTGCGCACGTCGCCCTGGCAGACCGAGACGGTGCCCGACTCACCGTCCTCGAACGGACGGCCACCCCAGCCGCCGCCCTCGATGCTCTGCACGACGAAACGCCGGCCGGTCTTGGGATGCACGCCGAAGAACACGACCGCGCCGCCGAGCAGGCCGTGGTGGCCGGCCGGCACCCGCTCCGGCATGGCGCGGGCAAGCGCCGCCACGATGGTGTCGACCACCATTGGCACGATCATGCTCCAGGTCGACATCGGCGCCGGAAAGCGCGCCATCATGATGCTGCCCTCGGGGATGATCACCTTGAGCGCGCGAAACGAGCCCTCGTTGACCGGGTCGAGCGGGCCGGTCAGCGCCTTGTAGGCGACCCGCGCGCCGGCGAGCGTGCGCGAATTGACGGCGGCGCGGCGCTCCTTCGAGCAGCCCGAGAGGTCGATGGTCATGGCGCCCTTGTCGATGGTGACCTTGGCGTGGATCGGCACCGGCTCGCCGCGGGTGACGCCGTCCTCGTCGAGCGCGGCCGATGCCTCGTAGACGCCGTCGGCGAGCTGCGACACCACGTTACGGCACTTGGTCTCGGTCTCGTCGAAGATCTGCGCGATCGCCGTCAGAATGGTGTCACGGCCGTATTTGTCGAACAGCTCGTCCATGCGCCGCGCCGCCAGGCGGCAGGCCGCCATTTGCGACTTCATGTCCCCGAGCGAGGATTCCGGAAAGCGGATGTTGTCCTTGAGCACGCGGTAGAGCGTCTCGTTGAGCTTGCCGGCCTCGTAGATCTTCAATTGGTCGAGCTGCAGCCCTTCCATCCACGGATCGGCGACCGTCGGTCCGGCGCCGAAGCCGGTGCTCATGCCGCCGACGTCGATCCAGTGCGCCCGCACCATGGCGAACATCAACAGCTCGCCCTTGTAGAAGTAGGGCGTGTAGATGACGACGTTGTTGAGGTGCTGGCCGGCGACCGCCTGATGATTGGTGATGATCACGTCGCCGGGCGCGAAACTGTCCGTGCCGTAGCGCTTCATGCCGTCGGCGATGATGACGCCGAGGTCGGCGACGAAGTGCGACACCCCGCCGACGTTCTGGCAGATCAGCTCGCCGTCGGTGTTGATCAGCGCGGTGCAGAAGTCGCGCACCTCGTAGATCATCATGTTGTAGGAGGTGCGCTGCAGATCGGTCGCCATCTCATTGGCGATGGCCGGCAGCGCGTTGCGGATGACTTCGAGCGTGACCGGATCGAGCGTGTTGGCCATGGTTACGCGCCTCCGACCGTGATGAGCAGCTCGCCCGACGGCGCCACCGTGCAAGCGTCGCGCTCGAACAGCACCGTCGTGGTGCCGTGCTCCTGGATGAGGGCCGGCCCGGCGATGCGGTTGCCAGCGCCGAGCGCCTCGCGCTGGTAGACCGGGCACGAGAGCGGCTTGCGGGCGTCGGTGAAATAGACCTCGCGCTGGCGCGCTGGCGTTCCGCTCGCGGTCGCGGGCACCGGCGGAAAAGTGAGCTTCGCGCGCTTGCCGATCATCGCCAGCCGGATGTTGACCATCTCGACCGGCTCGTCGGGCGAATGATGGGCGTAGCGGTGCTCGTAGAGCGCGTCGAAGGCGGCGCGAATGGCGCGGTGGTCTGCGGCCTTGAGCTGCTCGACGCTGACCGGCACCTGCAGGGTGAATTCCTGTCCCACGTAACGCAGATCGAGGTGGACTTGCCGCTCGGCGCCGGCGGCGTGGCGCAGGCCCGCGGTCGCTTCCGCCACCATCTCGCGGTGGATGCCCAGCAGCGTCACGAAATCGACGGCGGCGAGATCGGAATAAAAAGTGCGGATGAAATCGTGCCGCTCGTCGGCGAGCAGCATGCCGAGCGCCGAGAAGTGCGAAGGAAACAGCGGCACCACCACCTTGGGAATATGCAGCTCGCGCGCGATCGCCACCACGTGCAGCGGCCCGGCGCCGCCGGAGGCGACCAGCGCGAAATCGCGCGGATCGTAGCCCTTTGCCACCGAGACTTCGCGCACCGCGAGCGACATCTTGGAGATCGCGATCTCGACGATGGCCTGCGCGGCGGCCACCGCGTCCAGCTTCAGCGGCGCCGCGACCTTCTCCTCGATGCCGCGCCGTGCGCCTTCGGCATCGAGCTTCATCTGGCCGCCGAGGAAATTGTCGGGATCGAGCCGGCCGAGCACCACATTGGCGTCGGTGATGGTCGGCTCGGCGCCGCCGCCGCGATAGCAGATCGGGCCGGGATCGGCGCCGGCGCTCTGCGGTCCCACCTTGAGCGCGCCGACGTCGTCGAGCCAGGCGATCGAGCCGCCGCCGGCGCCGACCTCGACCACGTCGATCATCGGCAGCATCACCGGGTGGCCGCTGGCATAGCCGCCGACATGGTAGCCGGGCGCCATGGTCGGCTCGCCGTCGCGGATCAGGCTCGCCTTGGCGGTCGTGCCGCCCATGTCGAAGGAGATGACGTTGGGGGAGCCGAGCGCGCGGCCGACCTGCGCCGACGCGATGATGCCGCCGACCGGCCCCGATTCCATCATCGCCGCCGGCCGTTCGGTGGCGGTCTCCGGCGTCATCACGCCGCCGTTGGAGCGCATGATCGAGAGCGCGCCGCCAAAGCCGATGCCGCCGAGGCTCGATTTGAGGCCCTTCACGTAGCCCCCCACCTTCGGTCCGATATAGGCGTTCACCACCGTCGTCGACATTCGCTCGAACTCGCGATATTCGCGCAGGATCTCGTGCGACAGCGACAGATAGGCGTTGGGCAGCGCGGCGCGGATCATCTCGCCGGCCACGCGCTCGTGTGCGGGATTGGCGTAGGAGTGGAGGAAGCAGATCGCGACCGCCTCCACTCCCTCGGCTGCGAGCGCGCGGCACGCCTCGGTGACCGTGGCGCGGTCGAGCGGCGCGTGCACCTCGCCCGACGCCAGCAGGCGCTCGTCGACCTCGCGGGTGAGATGGCGCGGCACCAGCGGCCGGTGGCGGTGGAAGAACAGGTTATAGGCCTCGGGTCGGTTGCCGCGGCCGATGATGTACACGTCGCGCGTGCCGCGCGTGACGATGAGCCCGGTCTTGGCGCCCTTGCGCTCGATCAGCGTGTTGATGGCGATGGTCGAACCGTGGATCAGCTCGTCGATCGTCGAGGCTTCGAGGCCGCTCTTGCGGATGCAATCGATGACGCCTTGCACGAGCTCCGCCGGCGTCGTGAGGCTCTTGGCCTCGACGAAGCGCCGGGTCTCGTCGTCGAACCCGATCAGATCGGTGAACGTTCCCCCGATGTCGATGGCGACGACGATCACGCGACCCGGCTCCCCGGCCTTTCGACTCGATCATGCCATGCCGCGCGGGATTGCCGCAGCGAGCCGGCCGTAGGCAGGTGCCGGAAAATCAGCGATACTTTGCCAAAAGGCAAGAGGAGACCGACGAATGAGATCGTGGCTGCGGGTGTTGGCGGCGTTTGGTGGCTTGCTTGCGGCGTCCACGGCCGCTCCGGCGCAGACCTATCCGGTCAAGCCGGTCACGATCGTGGTGCCGGCGGCGCCGGGCGGCGTCACCGATGCGCTCGGGCGCATGCTGGCGCAGCGCTTCACCGAAGCCTGGGGCCAGCAGGCGATCGTCGAGAACAGGCCGGGCGCCAACAACCAGATCGCCGCCGAATACGTCACCAAGGCGGCGCCCGACGGCTACACACTGTTCATCGGCCCGGAAACGACGTTCGTGGTCAATCCCAGCCTCTACGCCAAGCTCAACTACGACCCGGTCAAGGGCTTCACGCCGATCAGCGGGCTCGTCACCATCAACCATGCGCTGATCGTCCATCCGTCGGTCGCGGTACAGAACGCGAAGGAGCTCATCGCGCTCGCCAAGCAGAAGCCGGGCGAGCTCAACTACGGCACCTTCGGGGTGGGCTCCAGCGGCCACCTCAACATGGAGCTGCTGCAGTCGCTCGCCGGGGCCAAGTTCCAGGCGGTGCACTACAAAGGCGCCACTCCTGCGCTGACCGACGTGATCGCCGGCCACATCCAGATGATGTTCATCAGCGTCGGCAGCGCGGTGCCGCAGTGGAAGACCGACAAGGTGAAGCTGATCGCGGTCGGTGCGGGCAAGCGCATGATGCTGCTGCCGGAAGTCCCGACCGTAGCCGAGAGCGGGCTGCCGGGCTACGAGGCCGTCTCCTGGTTCGGCCTGTTCGGACCGCCGGGCATGCCCGCCGACGTGGTCGGCAAGATCAACGACGAGGTGCGCAAGATCTTCGCCGATCCCGAGATCAAGAAGAGCTTTCTCGAGCGGCAGTATTTTGAATCGATCGCCGGCACGCCGGAGCAGCTGGCCAGCTACATCAAGAACGACGAGCCGAAATGGCGCAAGGTGATCCAGGACGCCAAGGTGAAGGCGGAGTGACGCCGGCTTTGTGCGGCGACGGCCGCGCCTTGAGTCAAATTCCCAGCAGCTTGCGCGCGTTGCCGCCGGCCAACGCCGCGATGGTCGAGGCGTCGAAGCCGTCGACTGAGACCACGTGGCCGATCGGGTCGTAGTCGGCCATGTCGAACGGATAGTCGGTGCCCATGATGACGTGGTCGGCGCCGAACAGCCGCACCAGCTCGGCGAGCTGGTGCGGCGTGAACACGACCGTGTCGAAATAGATTTTCTTGAGATAGCTGGTCGGCGGCTGCGGCAGGTTGCCGTGCGAATCCGAGCGCGCCCCCCAGGCATGGTCGATACGGCCCGAATAGGCCGGCAGATAGCCGCCGCCGTGCACGGCGAGGATCTTCAGCTTGGGGTGGCGCTCCAGCACGCCGTCGAAGATCAGATAGTGCAGCGCGATCGTCGTCTCCAGCGGATTGCCGATCACGTTGTTGAAGTAGAAGCGGGTAAACCGCTTGGCATCGGTGAAGCCGTTGGGATGGATGAGGACGAGGGCGCCGAGCTCCTCGGCTTTCTTCCAGAACGGCGCATAGGCCGGCTCCGATATCTCGCGGCCGTCGACATTGGTCAGGATCTCGACGCCCTTCATGCCGAGCGACTTCATGCAGCGTTCGAGCTCGGAGGCGGCTTCGTTGCCGTCGATCAGCGGGACGGTGCCGAGCGCCACGAACCGGTCAGGCTTGCGCGAGACGTATTCGGCAAGCCCGTCGTTCACCATGCGCGAGGCCTTGACCGAGATGTCGAGCGGCACCGTGTAGAAGCACTGGTTGGGCGGCGGCATCACCAGCTGCATGTCGAGGCCCATGGCGTCGAGGTGGGCGAGGCGCTCGTCATAGCCGGTGGTGATGCGCGCGCGGATGTCCTCCTCCTGCTTCTGGCTCAGCGCCTTGGTCTCGGCATTGGCGAAATGCCCGAGCGGGATCGTCGACAGGTCGAGATGCGGCTTGACGAAGGCGCCGGCCTGCGGGATCGCCACGTGCGAATGGATATCGATGGTGGTGCTCTTCGGCCTGATCTGGCGGCCCGGCTTGCCGTGCTTGCGGGCCGCGGTCGCTTCGTATTTGTTCCACTGCGTCGTCATTTCGGTCCCATAGTTTCCTGAGCTGCGAATAGCGAGTGGCGAATCGCGAATAGTAAGCCACCCAACGTTTGACTGCTATTCGCCATTCGCTACTCGCTATTCGCCTCGTCAGAACACGCCAAGATGCTGCGAGATCATGGCGTCGTTGAGCTTGATCTGGTCGGCCGTTCCCTGGAACACCACCTGCCCGGTATTGATGATGACCACGTCGTCGGCGAGGTTGAGGGTGAGCTTGATGTTCTGCTCGACCAGCACGATCGACTGTCCTTCGGACTTGAGCTGGGCGATGGTGCGGCCGACCTCGGCGACGAGCTGCGGCGCCAGCCCCTCGGACGGCTCGTCCATGAGCAGCACGCGCGGATTGCCCATGAGCGCGCGGCCGATCGCGAGCATCTGCTGCTCGCCGCCCGAGAGCGAGCCGGCGACCTGGGCGTGACGTTCCTGCAGCCTCGGAAACAGCTGAAACACGCGCTCGATCGACCAGCCGGGGCCACCGCCACCGCCGTTCTTCAAGCGCTGCGCCGCCACCATGAGGTTCTCGCGCACCGTGAGGGTGCGAAACATGCGCCGCCCCTGCGGCACCAGGCAGATGCCCTTGCGGGCGATCACGTCGGGGGCCAGCCCCGCCACCGGCTCGCCATAGAGGCTGATCGAGCCGCGCCGCGGCTTGAGGAAGCCCATGATGGTCGACATGCAGGTGGTCTTGCCGGCGCCGTTGCGCCCCAATAAACCCAGCAGCCGGCCCGGCTTGAGCGCGAACGAGACGCCGTGCAGCACGTGGCTGTCGCCGTAATAGGTATCGATGCTGGCGATCTCGAGCGCCTCAGTCGCCAAGGTACACCTCCCGGGTGCGCGGATCGGCGACCACCTCGGCGCGCGTGCCCTCGACGATGACCTGGCCGTAATGCAGCACGGTAATGCGCTCGGCAAAGCTCAGCGCGGTGTCCATGTCGTGCTCGATCATCACGATGGTCACCTCCCGCGGGATGGTGTCGAGCAGCGCGCGCAAGGTCTGGCGCTCCGCCTGCGACAACCCGGCGAGCGGCTCGTCGAGCAGGAGCACTTTAGGCTTCTGTGCCAGCGCCATGGCGAATTCGAGCCGGCGCCGCTCGCCGTAGGAGGTTTCGACCACGATGCGCTCGGCGCTCGCCCCGAGCCCCACCCGGTCCAGCGCCGCGTGCGCGGCGTCGTAGAGATCGCGGCTGGCGCCGAGCGCCGCCCACGGGTTCCAGCGGCGCTTGTCGAGGCCGAGCAGCGAAAGCACCACGTTGTGGATCAGCCGCTCGCGCGGGAACAGGGTGAGGATCTGGTAGGTGCGCGCCAGCCCGAGATGCACGCGGCGCTGCGTGCGCATGCCGAGCAACTCCTGGCCGAACAGCCGCACCGATCCGCTGTCGGCGGTGAGGTCGCCGGTGATCAGGTTGAACAGCGTGGTCTTGCCGGCGCCGTTCGGTCCGATGATCAGGCGGCGTTCGCCTGGCATCACCGTGAGCGAGACCTCCTTGGTCGCCGGCAGACCGCCGAAGCGCTTGTTGAGACGGGCGACCTCGAGCGCGGGTGCGGTCATGCGGCAGGCTCCGCCGCGGTGCCGGGCGCCGCCGGCTTCCCGCCCCTGCTGCGATTGCTGAGGCGGCGCCACAACTGCATGCAGCCCGGAACCAAGCCGTACGGCATGAACATGATCACCACCACGAAGATCACGCCGAGCAGCGTATTCCAGCGCTCGACATACGTGCTCACGACGTTCTTGACGATCGTTATGATGGCGGCGCCGACAATGGGCCCGGAGAGCGTGCTTGCCCCGCCAAGAATCGCCATCAGCAACGCCTCGGCTGATTGCTGCAGCGAGATCGCGTGCGGGCTCATGAACAGGTTGTAGTAGATGTAGAGCATGCCCGAGATCGACCCCCAGAAGGAGGCGATCACGAACGTCAGCCACTGCACCATCCACACATTGTGGCCGAGCATGGACATGCGGCGCGGCTGGTCGCGGGTGCCGCACAGCGCCGCGCCGAACGGCGAGCGCGTCAACCGCCAGATGCAGAACAAGGCGATCGCAAACACGATCAGGGTGAAATAGTAGAAGCTTGAGGCGGAATTGATGTCGATGCCGAACGGGGCCGGGCGCGCGGGCAGGGTGATGCCGTTGTCGCCGCCGGTGAGCGCGTTGGCGCGATAGGCGACGCCCCACACGATCTGGCCGAGCGCAAGCGTGATCATCAGGAAGCCGATGCCGGACGCCCGCAAGGCCAGCACCCCGAACAGCGCGCCGCAGGCGGTCGAGAACACGACGGACAGGATCGCGGTCGTGAGCTGGTCGTAGCCGGCCAACACCAGCAGGATGGTCGAATATCCGGTCAGACCCAGAAAGGCCGCATGCCCCAGCGATACCATGCCGCCATAGCCGAGCAGCAGGTTGAGGCTGAGCGCCAGCAGCGCGTAGATGAGGATCTGGCTCGCCAGATTGACGTAGTAGTCGTTGGTGATGATCCACGGCACCGCCACGCCCGCCGCGGCACTAAGCGCGACCGCGATGGACGTGCGATTCATGGCAAAGTCCGCCCGAACAAGCCCTGGGGCATGAACACGAGCACCAGCACCATGGGCAAGAACAGGATGAAGTAGGCGAGGTCGGGGAACAGCGCGATGCCGAAATTGTAGAGAAAGCCGACCACGAAGCTGCCGACGAAGGCGCCCAGCAGCGAGCCCGCGCCGCCCAGGATCACCACGATCAACGCGAGCGGCAGCATGTCCGCATCAAGCCCTGGATAGGCATTGAGCATCGGCCCGCCGAACGCCCCGGCGGCGCCCGCCAGCACGGCTCCGAGCAGGAACACGACAGTGAACAGCATCGACACCGGGATGCCGACGCCGCGCGCCATCTCCATGTCGTCCACGCCGGCGCGGATCATCGCGCCGAGTCGCGTGCGTTCCATGAGGAAATAGAGCGCGACCGCTGCGACCAGCGCGATGACGACCACCACCAGCCGGTAGGTCGGAAAGGCGAATCCGGCCACCAGCAGCGGCCGGCGCAACGAAGGCGGCGCCGGTACCGTCCACGGATCGCCGGTCCACACCAGCAGGCAGACGTCCGCGATGATGAAGGAGATGCCGAGTGTCACCAACACCTGGCCCTGAATATTGCCGGCGAGCGGACGCAGAATGAACCGCTCCAGCGCAATTCCGACGATGCCGACGCCCACGCCGGCGGCGAGCGCCGCGAGCCAGAAATCTCCGCCGATGTAGACGACCGTGGCGCCGAAATAGGCGCCGAGCATGAAGAATGCGCCGTGCGCGAGATTCGGGATCCGCATCAAGCCGAAGGCCAGCGAAAAGCCCGACGACAGCAGAAACAGCAGACCGCCGAAGGACACGCTGTTCAGCGTCTGGACGATCCAGAACTGCATCGGACTATGGCTCGCATGCAGGAATAAGTATGGAGCGGACTACGTAACCCCGGACCTCCGGCGAGAGATTGAGGATCGGTAGAGCTGACGTTACGGCTCGCAAGTCGGCCGCGTGACGGCGCGAGTTCACGCGGCCGGTGCCATCGTCGGCTGCCTACTTTTCAAGATTTTGCGCGGGCGGATAGTCGCGCGTGTAGACCGGGTTCTTCAGGAACTCATCTTTGTTGTAGGTCCAGAACTGGCTCACGTTCGGGTAGGTCTTGACCACCGCGTTGATGTACTTGTTGCCGACCTTCTCGACGCGGCGGATATAGACGTTCCCGACGACGTTGCCGAACTCGTCGAAATGCATCGGCCCGCGTACCGAGTTTTGCAGTTTCACCGCGCGGATCCCTTTCTGGAAGGCTTCCTTGTCTTCGACCTTGCCGTCAACCGCCTTGACGCCGGCTTCCAGAACCTCCCCGAACAGATAGGTGCTGGCGGCATACACGCCGGGGTCGACCTTGTAGTCGCGGCGCATCAGCTCGACGAACTTCTTGTTCTCCGGGAAGTCCAACTCGGCGGAGTACCAGTTGCCGGTGTGGGCCCCGAGGCCGTCTTCGCCGATCTGCTGGAGCAGTGATTCATCGATCGGCGTAAATCCGCCGACGACCTTGATCTTGCCCTTGAGGCCGTACTCGGCCATTTGGCGCATGATCTTGAGCCCATTCGATCCGGCGTGCCCGGTGTACAATCCGTCGAGATCAGGCTTCAGCTGCGAGATGTAGGTGCCGTAATCGGGGGCGTTGAGCGGGGTCCACAGCTTCTGCACGACCTTTCCACCCGCATCTTCGAATACGCGCTGGAAGCCGGCGACATTTTCGTGACCGAAGGCGAAGTCGTCCGCAATGGTGGCGACGCGCTTGAACTTGAGCTCCTTGGCGGCGTAGTCGGCCATCGCGTGGCTCGGCTGCGACGAGGTCGCGCCCGGCCGCGTGAACCAGGGATTGGGCTTGCGCTGGGTCAGGTCCTCGGCGCCGGCGACGGCCAGCGTCGGGGTGCGCGAGGACCGGATGTAGTCGTCGATCGCCAGCGCCTCGAATGCGGCGAGCGGGCCGAGCACGCAGGAGACGTTGAAGCGTTCCACCAGCTCCTGCATCTTGGTGCGGCAGACCGCCGGGTTGCCGGTGGTATCGGCAGTCGTGAGCTCGACCGGCCGGTTGCCCAGCATGTTCTTACGGTCTTTGAGGAAGGTGAGAAGGCCCTGCTCCATCTGCAGACCGCCCGAGGCGAGCGGCCCGGTCTTCACCGTCAGAAAGCCGACGCGGATCGGCCCCGGCTGGGCCCGCACGGCGGGCATCTTCAGCGCCTGCGTCGCGACGCCGGCAGCCAAGGCTCCCTTGATGACGGTGCGGCGGTTCATAGTCATGGCGTATCTCCCTGGAAGGCATCCGTTGTTGATATGTCGGACGTGCAGGTGGGCGATTGTGCTGGGCCTTGCGCCATTCGGCAAGTCACCTGCTTGCGCCGGAAGGCCGCCGGCGAGCGGGGTCAGATTCCGAGATAGTTCGATTTAATTTCGTCGTTGGCCCACAGTTCCTGCGGGCGGGCGGAATAGACCACTTGGCCCTTGCTCATGACGTGCACGTAATCGACCAGCTTGAGCGCGAGCGCGGCGTTCTGCTCGACCAGCAGGATCGAGAGCCCTTGCTCCTTGAGCTTCCCGATCGCCTCCCAGACGCCCTGGATGATGATGGGCGCGAGCCCTTCGGACGGCTCGTCCATGATCAGGCAGTCGGGATTGGTCATCAGGCCGCGGCCGATGGCGAGCATCTGCTGCTCGCCTCCCGACAAGGTCTTGGCGCGCTGGTTGCGTCGCTCCTGCAGGCGCGGGAACAGCGCATAGACGCGCGTGAGGTTCCAGCCGTGACGGTCGGGGTTGCGCTCGGCCACCAGGAGATTTTCCTCCACGCTGAGGGTTGGAAAGACGCGCCGGCCTTGTGGCACCAGCCCCATCCCGTTGCGGACCGTCTCGAATGACGACGCATGGGTGATGTCGGCGCCCTTGAAGACAATCCTGCCCCGGCGCGGCGGCGTGAATCCAACGATCGAATTCACCAGCGTCGTCTTGCCGACGCCGTTGCGTCCGAGCAGCCCCAGGATCTGCCCCTGTTCGACCTGCAACGACATGCCCTGCAGCACGTAGGCATCACCGTAGTAGGTGTGGATGTCCTGGACGTCCAGAATCGCCATGGATCAGCCCGTCCCCAGATAGATTTCCTGCACCTTCGCGCTCTTGCGGATTTGCTCGGTGGGTCCGGTTTCCAGGACTTCACCGAAATGGAGAACCGAGATGTGGTCGGCGACGTCGAAGACGACGTCCATGTCGTGCTCGATCAGCAGCAGCGCCAGATTGGAGTCGAGCCCCAGCAGGAACTCCGCCATCTCGGCGGACTCGCCGGAGGACAAGCCGGCCGCGGGCTCATCGAGCAGCAGGATTTTCGGGTCGCTGGCGAGACCAAGCACGATCTCGAGCTGGCGCTGCTCGCCGTGCGACAGGTAGCGGACCTCGGTGTCCTTGCGGTCCATGAAGCGGGCGCGTTCCAAGAGCCCGTGCGCCTTGTCGTAGACGTCCCGATAGGAGGACATGAACCGCCACATCACGAATTTCGAGGGCCGAAGGCCCTGGATCGCCAGCAGCACGTTGTCGAGGACGGTGAGCTTCGGAAACAGGCTGGTGATCTGGAATGTTCGCGCCATGCCCAGCGCCGTGCGCCGATGGCTCGGCAGATTGGTCACGTCCCGGCCGAACAGCAGCACCTGGCCCGAGGTGGCGGGGAATATTCCCGTGATCAGATTGAACAGGGTGGTCTTGCCGGCGCCGTTCGGACCGATGATGGCCTTGCGGTCGCCGGGCATGATCTTGAGCGTGACGTCGCGCACGGCGCGCAGGCCGCCGAAGCTCTTCGACAGGCCTCGCAACTCGAGTGCCGGCTCGCCGCCGCCCGCGCGCGTATCGGTGCTCACGTCGGTCCCCCCTCACCGATCGTCGTGAAGTGCCGGGACTCCCGCGGGAAGTCCCGGCCCGCTGCTGCGCTAGTTACAGTGCTTACAGGGCGGATAGTCCCGGTTGTAGACCGGCGTCTTGAGGAACTCGTCCTTGTTGAACTGCCCGAACTGGTTGACGTTCGCGTAGGTCTTGATGACCGTGTTCCAGAGCTCGTCGTTCGGATAGCCGAACATCTTCTTCTTCTCGACCTTCTTGATGTAGATGTTCTGCACCGGATTGCGCATCTCGTCGATGCTGACGGGCCCGCGGATCGAATCGACCTTGATCGCCGCGAGCTGCTTGACGAATGCCTCCTGGCCCGGGAAGTTGCCGTTGTTGTTCTTGATGACTTCGTGGATCATCTGCGCGGTCGTGTAGTTGGTCTCCGAATAGTACGAGGGCACCTTGCCGTACTTCGCGCGATACTTCTTCACGAAGGCCTCGTTCTTCGGATTTTCCAACGCGGCGCTGTATTGCAGCGCGGACACGTGGCCGATCACTTCGTCGCCCATGGAGGGCAGCACGAACTCGTCATAGCTGGTCCCGCCGCCGATCACCGGCTTCTTGTTGCCGGAGGCCGCGAGCTGCTTGGGGAATTGCAGCGACATGGGTCCGACCATGAGGGTGAAGATCGCGTCGGCGTCGGCCCTGATGGTCGGGATGTAGGGCCCGAAGTCCTTGGTCCCGAGCGGCGGCCAGATCTTCTGGACGATCTGCCCGCCGCAGGCCTCGAACGCCCGCTGGAAGCCGCCGACCACCTCATAACCGAAGGCATAGTCGGCGCCGATCGCGGCGATCTTCTTGTAGCCCTGCTCGCAGGCCCACTGCCCGAACGGATGGCTCGGCTGCGAGCTCGACCAGCCGGTGCGGACCATGTACGGGAACTTGGCCAGATCGCGCTGGGTCAGGTCGTCGGCCGCCGAAACCGGCACCACATAGACCGTCTTGTCGGACGTGCTGACCGGCGCCAGCGCGTAGCCGCTCGACGCCAACAGGCCGCCGACGAGCAAGTGCACCTTGTCCTGCAGGATGAGCTTCTTGGCCCGGGTGACGGCGGTGTCGGGCTTGGCCTGCTCGTCCTCGACGATGAACTTCACTTTCGCCCCGCCGAAGTCGCTCTTGACGTCGTCGAGGTAGAGCTGGAAGCCGTCCACCATGTCCTTGCCGACCTGAGCGAAGATGCCGGTGGTCGGCGCCACGTATCCGATACGCAGTTCCTCGGCAGCGTTCGCCGCAGTCGTGCCGAACGCGAGAGCGGCGCCCAGCAGCAGCGGACTAAGTCGTCCTGGTAAATTGACCGTCATGGTCCATCCTCCGTTGTTGTCACCTTTTCATTCACGGGACTCTTTGCAGAGCCCGGCGCATTGCCTTCGTTATTGGCAGAACCTGCAGGGCGGGAAGTCGCGGCTGTAGACCGGCTGCTTCAGGAACGTCGCCTTGTCGTAGGTCCAGAACTGACCGACATTCGGATAGGTCTTGATGACGGTGTTCCAGAGCTCGTCCTTGTCGTAACCGAACAGCTTTTTCTTCTCGACCTTCTTGATGTAGATGTTGTGAACCGGGTTGCGCATGTCGTCGAAGGCGACCGGGCCGCGCACGGCGTCGATCTTGAGCGCCGCCATCGCCTTGACGAACGGCTCGGCGCCCGGCCAGTCGCCCTTCGTGCCCTTCATCACCTCGTTGATGAGTTGCGCGCTGGTGTAGTTGGTCTCCGAGAAATACGACGGCACCTTGCCGTACTTGGCGCGGTACTTCTTCACGAACGCCTCGTTCCTGGGCGTTGCCAGCGCGGCGCTGTATTGCAGCGCCGAGATGTCGCCGATCACCTCGTCACCCATGACCGGCAAAGCGAACTCGTCATAGCTGGTGCCGCCGCCGACGATCGGCTTGGTGATGCCGGCGCCCCGCAACTGCTTCGGGAATTGAACCACCATCGGCCCGACCATGAGGGTGAAGATCGCATCGGCGTCCGCCTTGATGGTCGGAATATAGGGTCCGAAGTCCTTGGTGCCGAACGGAGGCCAGATCTTCTGGATGATCCTGCCGCCGCAATCCTCGAATGCCTTCTGGAAGCCGCCCACGGACTCGTGCCCGAACGCGTAGTCGGCTCCGATGGCGACGATCTTCTTGTAGCCCTGGTCGCAGGCCCATTGCCCAAGCGCGTGATGCGGCTGCGAGCTCGTCCAGCCGGTGCGGATGAGATAGGGATAATTCGGAAGATCACGCTGGGTAAGATCGTCGGCCGCGGGGACGGAGGCGATATAGACGGTCTTGTCGTTGGTGCTCACCGGCGCAAGCGCATAGCCTTCCGTGGCCAGCACGCCGCCAAGCAGCATGTGCACCTTGTCCTGCAGCAGGAGCTTCTTGGCCTTGGTGACCGCGGTGTCCGGCTTGGCTTGGCTGTCCTCGACGATCACCTTCACCTTGGCGCCCGCGAAGGTGCCGTTGGTCTCCTCGAGATACATATTGAGGCCGTCGACCATGTCCTTGCCGACCTGAGCAATGATGCCGGTCATCGGCGCGATGACGCCGATGCGTAATTCCTCGGCTGCGTAGGAAGCAGGCGCGCTTGCCAGCGCGACGCCGCCGCCCAACAGCAGCGGCACAAACCGCCGTAATGAGACACCTGTCATCGTCTCGCTCCCTTGTTTGCCGTGCCGTTCCTGCCGCATCAGGTGGTCACGGATGCCAGTTTCTTTTCTTGATCTTTGCTTGCCGTCGCTGCGCGCCGCTGACGAATTCGCTCCGGAATGCCCATCAGACCGGTCGGGAGATAAAAAATCGTCAACACGTAGACGGCGCCCAGCACGTACTGCCACCACGGAACCAGCGTGCTGAGATACTCGCGCAAGCCAAAGACGATGGCGGCGCCGATGACGCCCCCGACCAGCGTTCCGGCGCCGCCGAGAACCGCCATCAACAACGCGTCGACCGAGGTGGTCAGCACCACGTTCTCCGGGCTGACGATGCCGGCGGTATGCGCCCATAGCACACCGGAAAGGCCGCCGAAGCCGCCGGCGATGATGAAGGCGAGGTATTTGTGCAGCCAGGTATTGTAGCCCAGAATCTTCATGCGCAGCTCGCGCTCGCGAATCCCCGTCAGGCTTCGTCCGAACGGGGAGCGGACCAGCGTGTACAGTAGCAGCAGCGAGACGGCGAAGAAACCGAACACCACATAGAAGAAGGTGACTTCGTTGGCGAGGTCGATGCCGAATTTGGGCCGCGCCCGAAGATTGATGCCGTTGTCGCCGCCGGTCAGCGAGTTCCACCGGTAGGCCAAGCCCCAGACGCACTGGCCGAGCGCGAGCGTGATCATCAGGAAATAGACGCCGCTCGCGCGAATGGCGAGCAGCCCGAAAACGGCTGCCAGGGCCGCTCCCAGCAGGATTCCGAACACGACCACCAGCCAGAAATCGTAGCCCAGCCCGAACTGGTATCTGGTCGCGAGGATCGCCGTCAGATACGCGCCGACGCCCAAGTAGGCCGCCTGCCCGAGCGAGGCCAAGCCGGTATAGCCGAGCAGGATGTCCAGGCTCATCACCAGGATCGCGAACGCCAAGGCGCGGGTGCACAGCAGGAGCACGAACGAATTGGTGTTCGGAACGATGATCGCGATCGCTGCGAGGGCCGCAACGACGACCAAGATCTTGATCTTCTGGCTCTTCATCCGACGTTGCTCATTCGCGTCCGAACAATCCGGTCGGCTTGACCGCCAATATCAGCGCCATCGGCGCGTACAGGGTGAAATAGGAGACTTCCGGGAACAGGGCCTTGCCGAAATTGTCCGCCAAACCGACCAGCAGCGCGCCGATCGCCGCGCCGCCGAGGCTCCCCATCCCGCCGATGATGACGACGGCGAACGCGAGCGGCAGCATCTCGAAGTCCAAGCCGGGATAGATGCCGAGGAAGGCGCCGCCGATCACCCCGCCCAATGCCGCCAGGAACGCGCCCAGGGAGAAGATCAGCATGGAAATGCGCGAGGTGTCGATGCCGACGCCGCGCGCCATCTGCGCATCGTCGACGGTGGCACGAACCGCGGCGCCCATCCGGGTCTTTTCCATGACCAGCCACAGGACGATGCCGATCACCAGCGCCGTGGCGATCATGAAGACCCGGTACAGCGGCAGATAGATCCCGCCGACCACGATGCTCCTGGTCAACTGCTCCGGCGGATTGATGTCGAAGTTGTTGCCGGTCCAGATGTCGAGCGCCGCCTGCTGGAACAGGAACGCAAAGCCCACCGTGAGCAACACTTGCCGCAACGGGTCGAACCCCAGCGGCCGCAGGAAGATGCGTTCCATCAGCAGGCCCACGACGCCGATGGTCAACGCCGCCACCGGCAGCGCCAGCACCCATGAATTGGTCGTCCAGATCACCGACAGGGCCACGTAGCCGCCGAGGAGGAAGTACGAGCCGTGCGACAGATTGACGATGCGCATCACGCCGAAAATGAGCGACAGGCCGGCGCCGACCAGGAACAGGAGCGCCCCGTAGGAAACGCCGTTGAAGGTCTGGATCAGCCAGAACTGCGTATTCATCCCCGTCCCTTCGTCATCAGGAAAGCGTCGTCAGCATATCGTGGGACCTGTCCCAACGACAATCGCCAGATGGCACCGCGAGCGCCGTGACAGATTGATCCACCTCGTATGCTTAAATTCGGCCGGTGCTTGCGGCAGGGTGCCGCCGCCTCACGACTTGCCGCGGCTGCGGCCGCCGCGCTTCCCCGTTGCCGGTTTTTTGGGCGGAATGATCGGCAGCAGGAGATAGGGCTGCCGGCCGCCGCCGAAATGCAGGCTGGTGACGCCCCCGAAGATCGCGGGCGGCCGGTCGCGCGGGTCGTCGTGCAGGAACGGCCCGCAGCCGGTGAGCTCGTTCTTGAAGTTCGACAGCTTGCCACCGCTCGGACCGGGATAGACGTAGTCCTTGCCGCGGATGGTGAGCGCCACGCGATGCCCCGCCGGCACCACGATCGAGGTCGGCCAGATCTCGATGTCGAGCTCGGCCACCTCGCCTTTCTTGAGCGGCTGCGCCTGGTCGTGGGTGTGGTAGGGCCGGTATGGCGTCGATAGCTTCTTGTCGAGCTTGCGGTGCGACGCGCGCAGCCAGCCCTGGCCGATCGGGGTGTGCGGGTCGATCGCGCCCTGGAACACCACCTCCCTGAGGTCCGGTGAGAACACCCGCAGCACCACGAACAGATCGGCGTCGCTGGTGGACGACGAGACGAACAGTTTCAGCGCCGAAGGCCCAGTGATCTCGGTTTCCTCGGTCAGCGGCTCGGTCAGGAAGGTGACGCCGTCGCCCATGGCCGCGAAGCTCTTCACGGCCTTACCGGCGGGGCGCTTCTCGCCGAGCGCGCCGCTCGCGGGGTCGAGGTAGAGCTTGGTCCACTTGGTGCGCTTGAGCGGCCATTCGTCCTCGGCGCGTTCGACGAACTTGTCGACGTGGCGCACCTGCAGGAAGACGCGCGGCTGCTTGTCCCAGCCGTTGTCCTTGCCGTGCAGGAAGTGGTCGAAGAACTTGAGCTGCAGCTCGCGGCCGTAATCCGTGTAGAAATGGGTCCAGTGCTCGATCCCGTGCACCTCCAGCCATTTGTCCTTGGCGGCGGCGCGCACGAAGCCCTCGAAATTGCCGCGCGGATGCAGCGGCTGTCCGCCCCAATTGGCGGCGGAGAGGAACGGCGCCTTTACCTTCGACCAGATCGGCGAGCGCGCCTTGTGATAGTCGTCATCGAGCCGATGCGAGAAGATGTCCTTGCCGAAGTCGCAACGGTTGCTTGCGAGCTCCCGCTCCGACAGCGTCTCCGGGCCGCACACCAGCTCGCCGTGCACGCGCGAGCGTCGGCCGCGCTCGCCGGCGCCGTATTGCACGGTTTTCACCTGCATGTCGTACCAGTTTTCCGGAAAGGTGCAGAGAATGCCGCCGTGGTGCGTCAGCTCGCGGTAGAAGTCGGCGCAGCCCTCCCAGATGCACATGGCGGCGAGGTGGGGCGGCTGCAGCGTCGCCACGTGCCACTGGTTGATGGCGTAATATGAGATGCCGTTGAGCCCGACCTTGCCGTTCGACCAGGGCTGCACGCCGGCCCATTCGATGCAGTCGTAGAAGTCCTTGGTCTCGCGCGGAGACCAGTGGTCGATGTAGCCCGGCGAGCAGCCGGCGCCGCGGGAATCGACCCGCACGCAGGCGTAGTCGCGCGGCACCCATTTCTCGGGGTCCACGACTTCCCAGCTCTGGTAGAGGTTGCTGGGGCCGGCGGTGACGTCGGGATGCTTTTCGGCCATGCGCTGCCACGCGCTCGGATAACCGTCCTGGAAGGCGAGCCCCTTGGCATAGGGTCCGTAGCTCAGGAGCACCGGATAGCGGCCGTCCTTGACCGGCCGAAACACGTCGGCACGGAGCACCAGGCCGTCGTCCGCCTTGATCGGCACGTCCCACTCGATGCGCATGCCGTCGCGGATTTCGCTGCGGTGCTGGTGGGTGCTGCCCACTCCCTTCGCGCTGTCCTTGGCGCGCGCATCCTCGACCGTGGTCACTCCGACCCTCCCGTTTACGCTTTGATCTTGCCGCCGCCGACGGCGCCGATCCTTCGTGGCGCCGGCATGATATGATATGGACGCGGGCATCACAATTTCTGCTATTAAGCCGGACAACAACACAAGCCCGGGCGAAGCAGGGGAGGCAATTCCGTGAAGGTGTTCTCGTTTTGGCGTTCGCTCGCATCCTTCCGGGTGCGGATCGCGCTCAACCTCAAGGGGATCGTGCCGGACGAGGTCGTCGACATCGATCTCATGAAAGGCAAGCAGCGGGAGGATGCGTTCCGCAAGGTCAATCCGCAGATGATGCTGCCGGCGCTGGTGGAGGGCGATGGGCCGGTGCTGTTCCAGTCGCTCGCGATCATGGAATATCTCGACGAGACCCACCCGAACCCGCCGCTGCTTCCTAAGGAGCCGCGCGCGCGGGCTCGCGTGCGCGGGCTCGCGCAGATCGTCGCCTGCGATTCCCATCCGCTGCTGGTGCCGCGGGTGCGCGAATATCTCGAGCACGAGCTCAAGCTCGACGAGCCGACGCGGCTGAAATGGATCCACAACTGGATCGTGCAGGCGCTCAAGGCGCTGGAGGCCAATCTCGCCGGCAGCAAGGAGACCGGGCGCTACTGCCAGGGCGACGCCATCACCATCGCCGACATTTGCCTGGTGACCCAGGCCACCGGCGCCAATTTCTTCAAGGTCGACCTGTCGCCGTTTCCGACCGTGCGGCGGATCGTCGACACCTGCATGCAGAACGACGCCTTCGCCCGCGCACACCCGTTGCGGCAGCCGGGCGCTCCGGCGTCGGTCTGAGCAACCCCTGTCCTCGAAGCGTGAGTGATCCCATGCGTCTTGCAAGCTTTCGCGTGAACGGCCGCACCAGCTACGGCGCGGTGACCGACGGTGGCATCATCGATCTCGGCCGCAAGCTCTCGAAATATCCGACGCTGCTCGACCTGTTCCGCGCGCAGGCGGTCGGGGAGGCGGGCGCGGCCGCGAAGGGGCCCGCGGACCATCAGGTGAAGGACGTGGAGATGCTGCCGCCGATCCTGGCGCCCGACAAGAACATCTGTGTCGGCATCAACTATCCGGACCGCAGCGCCGAGTACAAGGACGCCCGCGAGGCGCCGAAATATCCGAACCTGTTCTGCCGGTTTCCGACCTCGCTGGTCGGGACCGATCAGCCGATCGTGCGGCCGAAAGTGTCGGACAAGTTCGACTACGAGGGCGAGGTGGTGCTGGTGATCGGCAAGGAGGGCCGCCACGTCCCCCGCGAGCAGGCGCTCGGCATCATCGGCGGGGTCACGCTCGGCAACGAGGGCAGCGTGCGCGACTGGCTGCGCCACGGCACCTTGAACGTGACGCAGGGCAAGAACTTCGACCGCTCGGGCAGCGTCGGTCCCTGGCTCGTGACCACGGACGAGCTCGATCCCGGCAAGCCGCTCCATCTCACGACGCGGGTGAACGGCGAGTTGCGGCAGGAGGACACCACCGACCGCCTGACCTGGGGCTTCGCCTGGCTGATCAACTACATCAGCACGTTCGCGACGCTCAAGCCGGGCGACTACATCTGGACCGGCACGCCGACCGGCGCCGGCGTCCATCGCAATCCGGCGGTGTGGCTCAAGCCGGGCGACGTGGTGGAGGTCGCGGTGCCGGAGATCGGCGTGCTGCGCAACAAGGTGGTGGACGAGACGTAAGCGAGAAAACCGTCGCGCCGAAACAAAACACAAACGGCCGGAGCGTTTGGCGCTCCGGCCGAAACATGTAAGTCGTGCCGAGGGCTCAGTGCAGCTCGGTGACCTTGCCGTCCCTCGATCGGCCCTGCGCGAAATACTGGCCGATATTCTTCATCAGCGCCGAGTCGGAGACCGAGTAGATCACCGCATCGGTCTTGCCGGTGTTGATGTGGCGCCGCCACAGGAAGTTCGGCACCACGAACAGGTCGTTGTGGCCCCATTCGAAGCGCTTGCCGCCGACCTCGGTGGCGCCGGTGCCTTCGATCACCACGTAATAGGTGCCGGCGGTCTCGCGCTTGAGCTCGGTCTCCTCGCCCGGCCGCAACAGCTGCGCCGAATAGTTCAAGGTCTTGAACACCGGCTCGCCGGTCACCGGGTTGACGAAGTCGACCTTGATGCCTTCGTGCGGGTCGCCTTTCTCCTTGCGCAGGCTGTGCAGCATCTCGATCACGTCGGCGCCGCGGTAGTGGAACAGCGGCGCGGGAGCGTGGCCGACGCCGCGCTGATGGTCGACGAAGGCCGGCTTGATGCCGCCCTGGCCGTAGAGCTTGCGCGAATAACCTTCGCTGAAGGTCACCGGCTGGACATTGGTGTTGCCCTGCGCGCCCGGCATGTCGTGATCGACCCAGGCGGCGTCGAGGAACTCCATCAGCGGCCAGTCGAGCGTGTCGATCCAGATCACCGGCTCGTCGGAATCGTTGCCGTGGTCGTGCCAGGTGCCGTTCGGCGTCAGGATCAGGTCGCCGCGGGTGGCGGTGCAGCGCTCGCCCTCGACCACCGTGTAGCCGCCCTTGTCGGACAGGATGGTGCGGCTGGCGTTGGGCGAATGCAGGTGCACCGGCGCGACGTCGCCGGGATTGTAGACCGAGATCGCGCAGCGGATGGTGTTGGTGACCTGCGGCCGTCCGTTCAGCCCGGGATTGAGCAGCAGGATGCTCTGGCGGTCGGCGAACTCGATCGGCGATACGTCGGCCTTGCGGGCGATCTCGGAGATCTGGTGCAGATAGGGGCTGTACTCCTTCCAGCGCCAGATGTGGGGAGCGGTCTTCATCTGGGCGACGGCGACGCGGCCGGAGGCGAGCTGTCCCGAGCCCTCGCCGCTGGTCTGGCTGAACCAGGGGCGCTGCGCCGGCGCGTTCGCCTGCGTGCGCACCCAGACGTTATGCTTGCCGGCCTCGGCGTTGATCGCCTCCATCAGCTCGCGCGCCTTGTTGGAGAGTCCGCCTGGGGCGGGGGCCTTCATGGTGACGGCTGCGGTCATGACGTTTCTCCTGCGAATCCTGGGCTTCTCGACCCTTGCGCCTAATATGCCCAACGGGCGGCGCTTTATCCAGGGCCGCCCATTCCGGCCGCGGAATGGCTGGTCCGGCAGGATTGCAAGCTTCGACCTACCTAGGCGGCTTTCAGGAATTCCTGGATGGCGCGCGTGAAACCCTGCGGCTGATCCATGTTCGAGATATGCCCGGCACCGGGAAGCTCGACATAGCGCGAGCCCTTCACTGCCTCGTTGAGCTTGCGCATCGCCGCCGGCGTGACGCCGTCCTTCTCGCCGACGATGAACAGCACCGGCCGCGTCACGCTCGCCGCCCCTGCCGCGTAGTTGTGATTGGCGAGCGCCGCCGCACAGCCGATGAAGCCGTTCACCGGCGTGGTGCGGATCATCTGACGAATCCTGTCGATATGCGGCGGGTTGGCCTTGAGCACCTCGGGCGGAAACCAGCGCCCGACGGTGGGCTCGACCAGGGCTTCGATCCCGTCCTTCTGGGCGACGGCAATGCGCTCCTCCCATTGCTGGGTGCTCACCGGCGTCGATTGGCAGGGCGAGTCGCAGACGATGACGCGGTCGAGCCGGTCCGCGTGCTTCTGGGCAAGCCCGAGCGCGGTCGCGCCGCCCATCGACAGCCCGGCGAAATGCGCCTTCTTGATCGCGAGCGCGTCCATCAGCGCCATCGCGTCGGCGAGCAGCTGGTCGAAGGCGTAGCGGCCGGCGGGCGCGTCGGTCGCGCCATGGCCGCGCTGGTCGTAGCGCAGCACGCGGAACGCGCGGCCAAGCTCGCGCGCCTGCTCATCCCACATGCCGAGATTGGTCGCCAGCGAGTTGCTGAAGACGAGCCAGGGCGCGCCCTCAGGCCCGTCGACCTGATAGTTGAACGAAATTCCGTTGGCCTTGGCTTTCATCGTGGCGGCATCCTTCCCGTCAGTTGGCGCGGCGCGCCGGCGCCGCCGCCTGCGCGCCGAGGAAATCCTGCAGCAGCGCCAGCAGCGGCCCCGCCGCCTGCGCCGGCATCATGTGGACGGCGTCGATCAGCTCGTAACGCGCGCCGGCGATGGTCTTGGCGAACTGCTCGCTACCGGCATGCGGGCGCACCTGGTCGAAGCGGCCGCCGACCACCATGGTCGGCCGCCGCACGTCCTTGGCCAGATGCGCGACGTTCGAGCGCGCCACCGCCCGGTTGATGGCCCCGAAGCAGATCGGATCGTGCCCGATATAGCGCCCGCGATAGGTCGCATAGGCGGCGCGGTCGCCGATGTCCGGCGGCCACGACTTGTCGAGCGTCACCGGGATCACGGCGCGCATGCCCTCGCGCTCGGCGTGCGCGGCGCGCTCGTCGAGCTGGGCGATGCGGCTCGGGTCGGCGCCGGTGAACGGATTGCAGAACACGAAGCTCGCGATGTGGTCGGGATGCCGGCTCATGTAGATCAGCGCCTGCATGGTGGCGGCGGCGACCGTGACGAAATGATAGGGCGGTTTGAGGTCGGTGCCCGTCAGCATCGCCTCCAGGTCGTCGACCAGCGTCTCGACCGTGAACGGCTGGCGCATCTTCTCCGACCAGCCGAAGCCGCGCTGGTCGTAGCGCAGCGTGCGGAAGCGCGCGCTCATAGCGGGAAAGATGCCGTCCCAGCTGTCGAGCGTGCCGCCCATCTCGTGCAGCAGCACCAGCGAGGGGCCGTTGCCGGCGAGCTGGTAATGGATGCTCACTCCGTTGGCGTCGAGCCAGGGCACGTTTCCCTCCCGGTTTTGGGGCATACAGCCACGGGCGCTTGCAAAATTCAACACGGGCAGGCGAGGGTAGGGTCGGAGGGCTCGCATGGCATCGCCGCGCAGGATCGACGTTCATTTCCATCTCATCCCGCCGTTTTACAGCGAGGCGGTCTACGCGGCGGGCACCGGCCCTGCGATCGGCCGCTATCCCGATTGGACGCCCGAACTAGCTCTCGAGCTGATGGACACGCACGGCATCGAGGTGGCGCTCACCTCGCTGGCGCAGCCGGGCGTCGGCTTCGGCAGCCAGGCGAGCGCGCAGGCGCTGGCGCGCCGCTGCAACGACTATGCGGCCGAGATGGTCGCGCGCTGGCCCAAGCGCTTCGGCGCCTTCGGCACCGTGCCGATGTGGGACGTGCGCGGGGCGGTCGACGAGATCGCGCACTCGCTCGACGTGCTCAAGCACGACGGCGTCTCGTTGTTTGCCAGCTATGGCGAGAAATTTCTCGGCGATCCGTTCTTCGATCCGGTCCTGGACGCGCTCAACGCGCGCGGCGCCGTGGTCTTCGTCCATCCCGGCCTGCACCCGTCGAGCAAGGGGCTCGCCCTGCCGTGGCCGGGATTCATGATGGAGTATCTGTTCGACACCACGCGGGCGGTGGTGAATCTCATTTTCTCCGGCGCGATCGAGCGTTTTCCGCGCATCCGTTTCATCCTGCCGCATGCCGGCGGGCTGGCGCCGTACTTTGCCTGGCGGCTGTCGGTGTCGCCGATGATCGACAAGCGGCTGCCGCAGCTCTCGCGCGAGCAGGTGCTCTCCGGGCTGCGGCATTTCTGGTACGACAACGCGCTCTCGCCGAACGAGGCGACCTTCGGCGCGCTCGATCAGGTGGCGCGGCCCGAGCGCATCGTGTTCGGCACCGACTACCCGTTCGCCAATCCGAGGGTGATCGCCGAGATGGTCAAGACCTACGAGTCCGGCTTCCTACCGGACGCCAGGCGGGCCGCCATCGATCGCAGCAATGCGCTGGCGCTGTTCCCGAAATATGCCGGCTCGTAGGGTGGGCAAAGGCGCGAGCCAACAATTCCGCCTCTCACGCGACCGGTGCAGCGCCGTGCCCACGCGTCTATAGAGCAACGCATGAAGTATGAGGGGCCGAACGGGCTGCAGCGCCGACGCGTGGGCACGGCGCGCAAGGGCGCGCCTTTGCCCACCCTACAGGGCCATCGCCTCGATCAGCGGGGCGACGTCGCTCAGCTCGTCGACCGCCCAGACCTGCTCGGCTAATTCCTTCGCGCGCGCCGCGCCGAGCGCGGGCCCGACCAGATCGAGGAATTTCGCCTGCAAGCCGGCGTCGTCGAGCGGAACGATGCGCGAGCCGAGCGCCTCGTCGGCCTGGCGGGTAAAGGTGCCGCGCGCGGTCGTCACCGTCACGCGCGCCGGGCGCAGTTGCGGATAGAGCCGGTCCACATCCGGCGGCGCGGTGACGTTGAGCTTGCGGGCGAGCGCCGCGAACGACGGGTCGCGCCGCATCGCCTCGGTGAAATGCTCGAACTTGATGCCGCGGAACTTCAGCGCCAGCGACATCAGATAGGGGAAGCTCAACTGCGCGCTGGCGAAATCGTCCCAGCCGGTCTCGGCGTGCTCGGCGGCGATGCGATAGGTAGCGACGTCGATGCGTTGCACCTCGTCGCTGGCAATCTTCTCGTCGTTGAGCAGGCCGATGAGCGCCTCGACCGCCGGTTGGATGTGGCGGCAGCAGGGATACGGCTTGATGTAGCAATCGGTGATGCCATAGGGCGCTGCCGGCGGCAGCACGACAGCGCGCGCCTTGTCGGCGCGGCCGAACGCGAAAGCCTGCATGAAGCCGTCGCGCGCCTCGATCACGTCGGGCGGACCTTCGATGCCCTGCTCGGCCAGCAGCGCCGCCTGCAGCCCCTCACGCGAGGCGTGGCCCGCGTGCAGGCGCTTGATGTCGGCGCCGCCGTTGACGAAGGCGAATAGCCCGGCCGCGCTCGACGCCGCGATCCCGAGCGCGTTGGCGAGCGCAACGGCCGAGAGCCCGCGCAGCTTGCCGGCCGCCATCGCCGCCCCGAACACGCCGACTGCGGCAGCAGGATGGAAGCCGCGCTGGCGCAGGTCGGGATGACAGGCCCGTCCGATGGCGATGTCCGCCTCGTAGCCGGCGACGATCGCCTCGATCAGCGTCTTGCCGTCGACCCGGCGGTCGTAGCCGAGCGCCAGCACCGCCGGCACCACCACGCAGCCGGGATGCACCGAGCCCTGCCGGTAGCCGTCGTCGAGCTCGATCCCGTGGGCGGCGGTGCCGCCAAGGAAGGCGGCGTCGATGAGATCGGCGCGCCGCGCGCGGCCGGGCACCGGGATGCGGCCGGCCGGCCGCACCGCCGCCAGCATCGCCTCGGCGCGGCTTGCGACCTCGCCGCCCGCGCCGGCGATCATGACGCCGACGGTGTCGAGCAGGTGGCGACGCGCGTAGTGCCGCGCTTCCTCCGGAATGCTGCCGTAGCCGAGCGCGCCCACGAACGCCACGATGGCATCGGTTGCGCCGGCGGCGGGATGGAGAGTCTGCAGCGCTTCGGCGTGCGACATGGCGTCTCCGATCGGCGATCTGTTCGTCGGGCGGAATCTTAGGTGTTCTCGGCGAGTTTCACCAGCGCGTCGACCGCGGTCACGCCCTCGCCGGCGGGCCGCACGATCAGCGGGTTGATCTCGGCCTCCACGACGGTTGGCTCATCGGCGAGCTGCGACAATGCGACGATGGCTTGCGCCAGCGCGGCGAGGTCGCCGGTGGGCCGGCCGCGATAGCCGGACAACAGCGGCAGGCCGCGCAATTCGCCCAGCATCTCGCGCGCGGTGGTCACGTCGACCGGCGCCAGCCGCAGGCTGCGGTCATGCTCGATCTCGGTCATGAGGCCGCCGCTCGCCACCATCACCAGCGGCCCGACGTCGCGGTCGACGCGATACCCGACCAGCATCTCGCCGACGCCCGCGACCATCGGCTGGACGAGCACGCGGTCGACGTGCGCTCCGGGCTGCCGCTCGGCGACGCCCTTGCGGATTGTTCGGGTCGCCGCGAGGAGGCCGTCGCCATCGGCGACCCCGAGCACGACACCGCCGACGTCGGTCTTGTGGGCGATGCCGGCGGACAGCACCTTGACGGCAACCGGATAGGAAAATGGCAGCGCCGGGGCGGCCGCGATGCCGGCGTCGAGCGCGATCGACGGCGCCCGCGCGATGCCGAGACGGTCGAGCAGCGCGCCAGCCTCGAGCTCGTCGAGGACGCGGCCGGCGGCCATGACGGGCGGCGGCGCGGTGCGGGCAAGCATCTGCCGCGGCGCGCGCCGCGACAGCGCCGCCGCGATCGCGTCCGCGCAGGCCTCCGGCGTGCGGAAACTCGGCACCCCCGCCCGGCTCAGTGCCGCCAGCGCCTCCGGCGCGTCGGGGACGATGAATGTGGCGAGCGGCTTGCCGGCGCCGGCGCTTTCGATGACCGGCCGGACGGTCGCTTCCGGCTGCGCCCGCGCCGACGAGCCGACGACCGCCAGCACCAGGTCGAATTCCGGCGCGGTCAGCAGGATGTCGAGCGTTGATTTCATCGTCTCGTAGCGCGCCCCCGCGACCGTGAGATCGACCATCCGCGCCGGCTTGACCTCGATGCCGGCGGCGGCGAGGCGCGCCAGCGTCGCCGCGCTCGCCGGCTCGATGGTGACGCCGCGGCTCGCCAGCGGATCGACCACCATGGTGGCGCCGCCCGCCGTGGTCGTCACCACGCCGACGCTCCGGCGCCGTGCGCCGCGCGCCGCCAGCGGCATGCGCGCGAGCAGCGGCAGGCCTTCGATCAGCGCGTCGAAGGTGTCGACCCGCGCGATGCCGCACTCGGCCAGAAACACGTCGGCGACGTCATCCTCGCCGGCGAGCGCGCCGGTATGCGACACCGCAAGCTCGCGCGCCGCCGCCGAGCGGCCGAGCTTGTAGGCCAGCACCGGCTTGCCCCGCGCCGCCGCGGCGAGCGCGAAGCGGCGCAGGCTCCCGGCATGGCGCATGGTTTCGAGAAACAGCATGTAGCCGTCGATGCCCGGGTCATCGAGCGTGGTCTCGCAGATGTCGCCGAGCGAGAGATCGACCTCGTTGCCGACAGAAACGAGGCCCGCGAAGCCGATGCCGCGCGCCTTGCCGCGCGTGAGCAGCGCGCCGATCAGGCTGCCGGAATGCGAGGCGGCGAAGATGCGGCCGACCGGCAATTCCGTCTCGTCGAAGGCGGCGTTCGCGGTCAGCATCGCCTTGCTGCGCAGGTCGACGATGCCGAGGCTCGATGGCCCGACGATGCGCAACCCGGTGCGCGCGCAGACATCGCGCAGCCGCGTTTCCCGCGCCGCGCCGGCGGCGCCGGCCTCGGCGAAGCCGTCGGCCAGCACGGTCACCACCTTGACGCCGAGCCGTCCGCATTCCTCGACGGCTTCGACGGCGGCCGTGGTCGGCGTCACGACATAGACGTGGTCGGGCGGCTCGGGCAGCGCCGTGAGCGACGGCCAGGCGCGCTCGCCGAGCACCGTCTCGCGCCGCGGGTTGATCGGATAGATGCGGCCCGCGTAACCCATCTGCCGCAGGAACTTCAGCGGCCGGCCGGCGGTCTTGCTGGCGTCGTCCGACTGGCCGACGACCGCCACCGAGCGCGGGGAGAACAACGCCTGCTGGAGGCTCACACCGCCGCCTCGCGGGGATACTACGGCCGCTGCAGCGCGGCGCGGAAGCGGTCGCGGCAGGACGAGGCGTCGAAGTTGCGCTGGAACTTCGCCGGCTCGGTCGGCCGCACCCGAACCGCGACGAAGCTGGTGCCGTTGCCCTCGCGCAGGAGACGCGCGCCGTGGGCGAGGTCCTCCTCGGCCGCGACCGTGCGCGTGCGCTTGATACCGGCGCCGATCGCCATCTTCTCGAGGTCGACGCCCAGGCTGGTATGGCTCTTCTGCCAGCCGGTCTCCCCGTAATGGCCGTTGTCGACGCACAGGATCGAGAGGTTCGCCGGATTCATCACCGCGATGGTGGCGAGCGCGCCGATATTCATGAGCAATTCGCCGTCGCCGGTGACGACGAGGACGCGCTTGTCGGGGCGCGCCAGCGCCAGGCCGAGCCCGATCATGCAGGCGGCGCCCATGGCGCCACCGAGCGAATAGACGTGAGCGCCGTCGCCGGTCACCGCGCCGACGTCGCTGGCGCTGCCGCCCAGTCCGGTGACGAACAGGAAATCCTCGTGGCGGCCGATCAGCGCCGGCATCACCTCGCTGCGCTCAAGCACGAAGCCGGGAGCGGCGGCTGCCGCCAAGCCGGCTTTGACTTTGGGAAGGGGCATGACAATCACCTCAGAACGGCTTGGCGCCGATCAGCCTTTGCGTCAGCAGGACCGCGACTGCCTTCCCGCTCTTGAACACCATGGTGAGCGCCGCGCTCACCACCGGGATCACGTCCTCGGGGCGCTCGGCGCGCAAACAGATGACCTCCATCGCCTCGAGCACCGGCTGCGTGGCCTGGCCCATGGGGAATTGCCACGGGTTTCCCTCGCCGAAATCGCCGCGCATGCTCACCAGGGTGAGGAACGGGAAGCGACCGCCCTTGATCAGCGAGAGCATGTTGATGCAGTTGCCGACCCCGCTCGACTGCATCAGCAGGACGCCGCGCGCGCCGCCGAGGTCGGCGCCGGCGATCAGCGCCACGCCCTCCTCCTCGGTGGTTAGCGCGATCGATTGCACGTCGGGATCGGCGAGCGAGCGGTCGATGAGGATCGAGTGGCCGGCATCGGGCACATAGCAGAACTGGGTGATGCCGTTGCGCCGCAGCAGATCGTACAGATCATGCTGCCATCCGGTCTCGGCTTTGGTCTCGACGACTGCGTCCATGTTCACTCCGCCTTGGCGCCTGACTTCTTCACCACCGCCGACCATTTGGTTTCCTCGCGGTCGATGGCGGCCGCGTATTCCTCCGGCGTCGACGGCCGCGGCTCGGTGCCGTCCTTGGCCATGCGTTCGATCGTGTCGGGCGCAGCCAGCGCCTCCCGCAGCGCCGCGTTGAGCTTGTCGATGATCGGACGCGGCGTGCCGGCGGGCGCGACGATGCCATATTGCAGCACGACCTCGAAGCCAGGAAGCGCCGCTTCCGCAACGGTCGGAAGGTCCGGGAAGGCGGCCGAGCGCTTCGATCCGGTCACCGCGAGCGCCCTCACCTTGCCGTCCCGCGCGATCCCGATCGCCGACGGCAACGATGACATGTACATCGCGACGTGACCGCCGAGGAGATCGGTCAGTGCCGGGCCGGTTCCCCGGTAGGGGACATGGGTGAGCTTCACGTCGGCCATCATCTCGAACAATATCCAGCCCAGATGGATGCCGCTGCCGACGCCGGCCGAAGCATAGTTGAGCTTGCCGGGTTCTTTCTTGGCCAGCTCGATCAGCTCGCCGACGGAGCGCGCCGGGATTGACGGGTGCACGAGCACGATCAGCGCGCTCTCGCCGATCAGGCCGACGGGCGCGAAGTCCTTGCGCGGATCGTAGCCGGCATTGGCATAGAGCGTCGGGTTGACCGCGAGCGTCCCGGTGCCGCCGATGACCAGCGTGTAGCCGTCGGGGGCGGCCCGCGCGACCGCGCGGGTGGCGATGTTGCCGCCGGCGCCGGGCCGGTTGTCGATCACGATCTGTTGCCCGAGCGTCTTGCTCATCTTGTCGGCGGCGATCCGCGCCATGACGTCGTTGCCGCCGCCGGCCGCATAGGGGACGACCAGGGTGATCGGACGGGTCGGATAGTCTTGCGCGGTTGCCGGCGCCGTCACCGCAAGGCTGGCGGCGATCAGAGCGATCGCCGGCCGCATGAGCTCAATTGCAAGTCGCGGCATCGAGCGCCTCACTCCGCCTTCAGCCCGATCGACTTGATCAGCGCCGACCATTTGGTCTCCTCGGCGTCGATGACGGCGGCGTGCTCCTCGGGTGTGACGGGCCGCGGCTCCGCGCCTTCCTGGATGAGCCGCCGGCGCACCTCCTCGCTGTCGAGCGCCGCCCGCAGCTCCTTGTTGAGCCGCTCGATGATCGGCCGCGGAGTGCCGGCGGGCGCGACGATCCCGTAGTTGAGAACCGCGTCGAAGCCCGGCAGGCCGGATTCCGCCACCGTCGGCAGGTCCGGGAAGTGGGCGGAGCGCTTGAGCGACGTTCCGGCCAATGCGCGGATCTGCCCGCTCTCGAGCGCCGCGCGCGACACCGGGATCGGATTGAAGCCGACCTTGACGTGGCCGCCGATCAGGTCGGTGTTCAACGGGTTCGACCCCTTGTAGGGGATCGGTTGCACCTTCACGCCGGCCTGCTGCGCGAACAGCTCGGCAGCCAGGTGATTGACCGTGCCGATGCCGGGCACGCCGACCTGGAACGGCTCGCTCGAGCTCTTCATCATGGCGATCAGCTCGGCGACGTTGCGGACCGGGACGCTCGGATGCACCAGCAGCAGCGCCGGCGCCGAGGCGATCAGGCCGACCGGCGCGAAATCGGTGCGCGGGTCGTAACCCACGTTGCGATACATGCTGAGGGCGGTTCCGAGGTTGGAGGTGTAGCCGAGCAGCAGCGTGTAGCCGTCGGGCGCGCTTTTCGCGACTTGGCGGGTGCCGACCGTGCCGCTGCCGCCGGATGGGCGGTTTTCGACCACCACCTGCTGGCCGAGCGAGGCGCTGAGCTTGTCGGCGACGGCCCGCGCCATGATGTCGTTGGTGCCGCCGGGCGGCAGCGGAATGACCAGCGTGATCGGACGGCTTGGATAGGGCTGAGCGGCGACCGGCGCGGCGGAGAGCGAGCCGAGCACGGCCAATCCGGCAACGACCGCATTTCTGATGCTAGCCGACATCCTCGCGTGTCCTTTCATTCGCCCTTGAGGCCGAGTGCATTCACGAGCTTCGACCACCTTGCCTCCTCGCGGTCGATATCGGCCGCATATTCCTCCGGTGTGCCCGGGATCGGCTCGCCGCCTTCGAGCGCCAGCCGTTTCCTGACCTCGTCGGTGGCGAGCACGGCATTGAGCTCCTTGTTGAGCCGCTCGATGATCGTGCGCGGCGTGCCCGCCGGCGCCAGCAGCGTGGATCGTTGTACCACCTCGAAGCCGGGCAGGCCCGATTCGGCGACGGTCGGCACATCCGGCAACAGCCGCGAGCGTTTCAGGCTGGTCACGCCGAGCGCGCGCAGCAGGCCGGCCGATACGTTGCCATGGGCGGCGGGGATCGGAACGAACATCATCGAGATATGGCCGCCGAGCAAGTCGGTCACCGCCGGTCCGGTGCCTTTGTAGGGAATATGACTGATCTTGATGTCGGCCATCGACGACAGCAATTCCCCCGCCAGGTGGTTGGTGGTGCCGATCCCGGGCGAGCCGAATTGGATCTTGCCCGGCGACGCCTTGGCGAGCTTGATCAGGTCGGCGACCGATTGCGCCGGCACCGATGGGTGCACGGCGAACACGCTCGGCGCCATGCCGATGAGGCCGATGCCGGCGAAGTCCTTGCGCGGATCGTAGCCGACATTGGGGAAGATGGTCGGGCTGACGGCGAGCGTTCCGGTGAAGGCCAGCAGGATCGTGTAGCCGTCGGGCGCGCTCCTGGCGACCTGACGGGCGGCGATCGATCCGCCCGCGCCGCCGCGGTTGTCGATCACGATCTGATGCCCGAGCGCGTCACTGATCTTGTCGGCGATGATCCGCGCGATGATGGTGGCGCTGCCGCCGGGCGGGAACGGAACCACCAGCGTGATCGGCCGGCTCGGATATTGCTGCGCGGCGGCGGGCACCGCTGCGCTGGCCAGCGCCAAGATCAGCGCACTCGTCGCTAGGCTTTGGAGTCGCACGCCCATCCTCCTCGGCCCTGCTACTCGGCCTTCGCGCCCGACGCCTTGACCACCTTGGCCCATTGCGTCTCCTCGCGATCGATGTCGGCGCCGTATTCCTCCGGCGTCGACGGCAGCGGCTCGGCGCCCTCGATCGCCAGCCGCCGGCGCAGGTCATCGCTGGCGAGCGCGGCTTTGAGCTCCTTGTTGAGGCGCTCGACGATCGCGCGCGGCGTGCCGGCTGGCGCGACCAGGCCGTAGCGCAGAACCGCCTCGAATCCGGCGACGCCCGACTCGGCGATCGTCGGTACCTCCGGCGCCAGCGTTGATCGCACCGTGCTGGTCACCGCCAGCATGCGCAGGTTTCCGTTCTTCGCATTTTCGTGGGTGGCAGGGATCGGCGCGAATGCCATCGGAATGTGGCCGCCCAGGAGATCGGTGATCACCGGGCCGGTCCCCTTGTAGGGAATGTGGATAAGCTTGAT
>JBEVIH010000053.1:0-6057 GCA_040510815.1 Xanthobacteraceae bacterium
TGACCGCATAGGCCTTGATCGCGCCGCCGCGCACCTGCGGCAGCGCCACCGCCGCCTGGATGATCATCATGTCGATCTGTCCCGCCACCAGGTCCTGCATCGCCGGACCGCCGCCGCGATAGGGCACGAACGCGAAGCGGGTGTCGGTCTGCTTCTGGAGCAGGATGCCGGCGACATGCGAGCCCGCGGTCGGGATCGCCTGCGTCGCCTTGTCGGGATTGGACTTCAGCCAGGCGATCAGGCCCTTGAGGTCGTCGGCCGGCATCGTCTTGCGGGCGAGGACCAGGAACGGATTGCTGGAGATGAGCGCGATCGGCTCGAAGTCCTTCATCAGGTCGTAGGTCAGCGGATAGGTCGCGCCGTTGGCGACGTGCGTGTCCCACTGGCCGATGTCGAGCGTGTAGCCGTCGGGCGCGGCGCGGGCGACGCGGCCGACCCCGATGCTGCCGCCGGCGCCGCCGACGTTCTCGATGACGATCGGCTGGCCGAGCGAGGTCCGCATGCGCTCCACCAAAATGCGTCCGACCGCGTCGGTCGAGCCGCCGGCCGGGAACGGCACGATCAGCGTGATCGGACGCGACGGATAGGTCTGCGCGTGCGCGCCGGCGATGCCCGCGAGGATGGCCAATGCCGCCGCGAGCCCAAGCTTCCTCATGCCTTCTCTCCCTGACTTTCGAACGCGCGGTACGCGCGCCTCATTCCGCCTTGATGTTCGCCGCCTTGATGATCGGCCACCATTTCTCGATCTCGGCCTTCTGGAACGCGCCGAATGCCTCCGGCGTCTGCATATCGGCGGATGGAATTTCCTGGCCCATGTCGACGAGCCGTTGACGCGTCGCCGGATCGGCCAGGGCCGCCGCCGCCGCGGCGTTGAGCTTGCCGATGACCTCCCTCGGCGTGCCCGTGGGCACGAAGAATCCATGCCAGAACGGGATGTAGAGTCCCGGCAAGCCGGCTTCGTCGATGGTCGGCACATCCGGCGCCGCGGTCCAGCGGGTCTTCGACAAGACCGCGAACGCCTTGACCTTGCCGCTCTTCACCAGCGGCAGCGAGTTCGACGCCTCGGGACAGAACAGGTCGATCTGCCCGGCGATCAAATCCTGGTTCGCCGGCGCCGCGCCGCGATAGGGCACGAAGGTCAATCGGGTACCGGTCTCCTTCTGGAAATAGACGCCGCACAAGTGCGATGCACCGCCCCAGCCGACCGCCGCCATTGTGGCCTTGTCGGGGTTGGCCTTGAGCCAAGTGACCAGATCCTTGACGTTGCTCGCCGGAAAGGCGGCCTTGCCGATGATCCACATCGGCGCGGTGGTGAGCAGCGCCACCGGCTGCAAATCCTTCACCAGGTCGTAGGGCAGCGAATAGGTCGCGCCGTTGAAGCCGTTGGTGCTGACCTGGCCGATGCCGAGCGTGTAGCCGTCGGGCGCCGCTCGCGCCACGCGACCGACCCCGATCGTGCCGCCAGCGCCGGTCACGTTCTCGATGACGAGCGATTGCCCAAGCGAGCTGCGCATATGCTCAGCCATGAGGCGGGCGAGCGTGTCGGTCGGGCCGCCCGCGGAGTACGGCACGATGATGGTGATCGGCCGCGACGGATAGTTTTGCGCGCCGGCGTCGCAGATGCCCGCGAGCATGGCGAGCGCGAGCGCAACGAACAGCCTTCTCATTGCTTCCCTCCCTGCCCTTGCGACCAGAGCGGTTTCAACAAAACTGAACCGTCTGGTGTGACCAGTGTTCGGCTCCACCTGTCGCCTTGTCGCTACGCGCGGCATGGGATCGGCTTCACTCCACCTTGATGCCGGCGCCCTTGATGATCGGCCCCCACTTCTCGATCTCGGCCTTGTGGTACGCGGCGAAACCCTCCGGCGTCTGCTGCTCGCGCGGCGGCAGCTCCTGGCCGAGGTCGGCGAAGCGCTTTTGCACCGCCGGATCGGCGAGCGCGCTCACCACCGCGGCGTTGAGCCTCGCGACCACGTCCTTCGGCGTGCCCTTCGGCGCCCACAGGCCGTGCCAGAGCGAGAGCGCGACGCCCGGCACGCCCATCTCCTCGGCGGTCGGCACGTCGGGGGCCGCGAACCAGCGCGCCTTCGACATCACCGCCAGCGGCCGGATGTTGCCGGCGCGCGCCTGCGGCAGCGAGTTCGCCGCCATGTCGCACATGAAGTCGATCTGGCCGCCGACCAGATCCTGCATCGCCGGCGCGCCGCCGCGATAGGGCACGAACTGATAGCGAGTGCCGGTGGCGCCCTGGAAGGTGAGCCCGCAGATGTGCCCGCCGCTGCCCATGCCGACGATGCCGGCCGAGGCCTTGTCCGGGTTGGCCTTGAGCCAGGCGATCAGCTCCTTGAGGTCGGCGGCCGGCAGCGCCTTCTTCGCCACCATCCAGAGCGGGGTGTCGGCGAGCTTGGCGACCGGCTCGAGATCGCGCCGGAGATCGTATTGCACCGGATAGGTGGCGGCCGACGACACATGGGTCGCCCAGTTGCCGACGGTGAGCGTGGCGCCGTCGGGCGCCGCCCGCACGACGCGGGCGACGCCGAGCGTGCCGCCGGCGCCGGGGAGATTCTCCACGATGATGGTCTGGCCGAGCGAGCCCTTCATGTGCTCGGCGAGCGTGCGGGTGAGCGTGTCGGTGGCGCCGCCCGGCGGCAGCGGCACCACGATGGTGATGACGCGCGCCGGCTGCGCCTGCGCCGCACCGATGCTCGCAGCCGCGAGCGCGAGCGCCCAAAACAGTTTCCGCATGTCACTCCGCCTTGAGGTTTGACGCACGCACGATCGGCCACCATTTCTCGGTCTCGGCCTTGTGGTGGGCGGCGAGCGCCTCTGGCGTCTGCTGCTCGCGCGGCCATACGTCGTGGCCGGCGTCGGCGAGCCGCTGCTTGACGTTGGGGTCGGCGAGCGCGCCCACCACGGCGGCGTTGAGCTTGGCGATGACGTCTTTCGGGGTGCCCTTGGGCGCCCACAGGCCGTGCCAATAGGCGACGTAGAGCCCGGGGATCCCCGACTCGTCGATCGCCGGCACCTCCGGCAATGCCCACCAGCGCGCCTTGGCCATCACCGCATAGGCCTTGATCAGGCCGCCGCGCACCGGGCCGAGCGCGTTCGCCGCCTGGTCGAGCATGAGATCGACCTGGCCGCCGGCCAGGTCCTGCACCGCCGGGCCGCCGCCGCGGTAGGGCACGAAACGAAAGCGCGTGCCGGTCGTCTGCTGGAAGTAGATGGAAGAGACCTGCGCGCCGCCGGCGGCGCCGACGGTGGCGGCGGTGGCCTGGTCCGGATTGGCCTTGAGCCAGGCGATCAGCTCCTTGACGTCCTTCGCGGGAAAATCCTTGCGGGCGATGATCAGCTGCGGGGTGTTGGCGATCAGCGCGATCGGCTCGAAGTCGTTGAGCACGTGGTACGGCAGATTGTAGGTGATGGCGTTGACGACGTGCGTGCTCCATTGCCCGATGCCGACCGTGGTGCCGTCGGGCGTCGCGCGCGCGACCCGGCCGGTGCCGAGATTGCCGCCGGCGCCGGCGACGTTCTCGACCACGATCGGCTGGCCGAGCGCCGCACGCATCGGCTCGGAGATGATGCGCGCGATGGTGTCGGACGGGCCGCCGGCCGGGAACGGCGCGATGATGGTGATGGGACGGGAGGGAAAGGTCTGCGCGGCGGCGTCGCCGATGCTTGCGAGTGCGCCAGCAAATACGATGGCGGCAACGAGCTTTTTCATCGTTTCTCCTGTGTAGCGGCAAGGAGCTTAGCAGAATGCGGGGCCACGCGGCGCGAGTCCCGGATGTCGCTTCGCTCCATCCGGGCTACATCCGCGCAGAATATCACAACGCCGCGAAGTCGATCGGCTTCAAGCGGTCGAGCGTGCGGTGCACCGGCGGCAGCGGATATTTCAGCCCGGTCGCGCAATTGAACAGCACCGCCCGCTCGTCGCGGCGGATGCGGCCGTCGGCGAGCCCCTGCTTGAGCGCCGCGTAGGTGGCGGCGCCCTCCGGGCACATCAGGAACCCCTCCTCGCGCGCCACCTCGTCGAGCGCCGCGGTGATGGCGTCGTCGTCGACCGCGATGGCGAAACCGCCGCTCTCGCGCACTGCCCGCAGAATGAGAAAATCGCCGACCGCCTGCGGCACGCGGATGCCGGCCGCGATGGTGTGGGCATTCTCCCAGCGCGACGCGTGCTCGGCGCCGGCCTCGAACGCGCGCACCATCGGCGCGCAGCCGGCGGCCTGCACCGCCACCATGCGCGGGCGCTTGCCGCCGATGAAGCCGACCGCTTCGAGCTCGGCGAACGCCTTCCACATGCCGATCAGGCCGGTGCCGCCGCCGGTCGGATAGAGGATGACGTCGGGCACCTGCCAGTTAAGCTGTTCGGCGAGCTCGAGCCCCATCGTCTTCTTGCCCTCGATCCGATACGGCTCCTTCAAGGTCGAGGTGTCGAACCAGCCGGCCTTGGCCTTGCCGTCGGCGACCAGCTTGCCGCAATCGTCGATCAGGCCGTTGACGCGGTAGACGCGCGCGCCCTGCAGCGCGATCTCGCTGACGTTCACCTCCGGCGTGTCCTCGGGACAGAAGATGGTGGTGCGGATGCCGCAGCGGCTGGCATAGGCGGCGAGCGCGGCGCCGGCATTGCCGTTGGTCGGCATCGCCATGTGGGCAACGCCGAGCGCCTTCGCCATCGACACCGCCATGACCAGGCCGCGCGCCTTGAACGAGCCGGTCGGCAGCCGGCCCTCGTCCTTGACCAGGATCTCGCCGGCGCCGAGCGCGGCGGAAAGCTTGGGCATGGCGACGAGCGGGGTCACCGCCTCGCCGAGGCTGACGATGTCGCGCGTGTGGCGCACCGGCAGGAGCTCGCGGTAGCGCCAGAGGTCGGGCGCCCGCCGCGCCAGCGCCTCCTTGCTCAGCGCCTTGCGCACGCCGTCGAGGTCGTAGCGCACCAGCAGCGGCTTGCCGGCGCGCGAGAGGTTATGCAGCACGTCGGCCGGATAGCGCTCGCCCGTCGCCGAGCATTCCAGATGCGTGACGAAGGTCGGCCGCTCGGCCGTCAGATTGTCGTCGTACGACGCAGCGTCGGCGCGCGGGCTTGCGACACGTTGGGTCATTCGGGAGTCGTCTCCACCCGCCGGTCGCGGGCGCGGAACACTACGAAGTGCGACAGCGAGAAATTGACCAGGAAGCTCGCCAGGATCGCCAAAAGCTTCGCCGACAGGACCGGCATCCAATAGGAAGCGATGACCAGCACGGTGGTGTTGGTGACGACCCCGGCGATGCCGGAGGCGACGAAGCCGCCGTAGTCGCGCAGCCGCAGCTGCCGCCCCGACTCGTGCGCGAACGTGATGAAGGAATTCATCACGTAGGAGCCGGTGACGGCGACCAGCCAGGCCAGCACGTTGGCCGGCACCAAGGGCAGCGCGAACACGTTGTGGGCGACGAGAAAGACGCCGAGATCGACCAGCGTATTGACGACGCCGATCATCCCGAAGCTCAAGGCCTTGAGCGAGATCGCGCGCCGGTGCCAAGCCTGCTCCAGGCGGCGCTTGAGACGGTCGAGGGGGGCGGGCAGACGCATGGCCGGCAACCGCTTAGCACGTCCGGGCGCCGGCCCGCGACAGGGAACCATGGTTGCGCTATAACGTTCGCCGCGGGGCAGACATTCGAAAGGCGGCACGATGACGGCCAATTCGACGATCCGGGCAGGCGGCGCGCGCGGCCGCGGCTGGGGTGAGGCCGGCCTGTCGATCGTGGTGCCGCTGTTCAACGAGGCGGCCGGGCTGGCGACCTTGCATGGGCGCATCGTCGAGGTCGCGCGGGCGCTCAAGGCGGCGCGCGGGCTCTCAACGGAAGTGGTCTATGTCGATGACGGCAGCCAGGACACCACGCTGGCGATCGCACGCGAGCTTCCCGCCGACAGCCTCGACGTCCAGATGCTCTCGCTGTCGCGCAATTTCGGCAAGGAGGCGGCGCTGCTCGCCGGCCTCGATCATGCCCGCCTCGGCGCCGTGCTGTTCATGGACGGCGACGGCCAGCACCCGCCGACGCTGGTCGAGCGGCTGGTCG
>JBEVIH010000054.1:0-9754 GCA_040510815.1 Xanthobacteraceae bacterium
GGTCATGGCCCGGCTTTTGCACGCAATGGACTATGGCAAGCTTATCGGTTCGGTCTGCCGGCGTCATCGCACACGCCATTGACGCGGCAACACAGCTACGTGATGACGGGCGGGCCGGATGCAGTTTTCCGGCGTGACAAGGAACGGGTATCGAGCGTGGCATGAGCAAGACCGGCACCGGCAATTTCTTCGAGGACTTCCGCATCGGCCAGACGATCCGGCATGCGACCCCGCGCACCGTGACGGTGGGCGACGTCGCGCTCTACACCGGGCTGTTCGGCCCTCGCTTCGCGGTGCAGTCGTCGGACGCATTCGCGCAATCGATCGGCTACCCGCGCGCGCCGGTCGACGATCTCCTGGTGTTCCACATCGTGTTCGGCAAGACCGTGCCCGACATCTCGCTCAACGCGGTGGCCAATCTCGGCTATGCGGGCTGCCGGTTCCTGGCCCCGGTCTATCCGGGCGACACGCTCAACGCGGTGTCGGAGGTGATCGGGCTCAAGGAGAATTCCAGCCGCAAGACCGGGATCGTGTTCGTGCGCTCGACCGGCTGCAAGCAGGACGGCGGCAAGGTGCTCGAATATGTGCGCTGGGTGATGGTGCGAAAGCGCGACGAGGCCGCTGCCGCGCCCGGCGACCACGTGCCGCGGGTGCCGGAGGCGGTGCTGCCGAGCACGCTGGGCGACGCCTGCCCGCCGATCAATCCCGGCGCCTACGACGTCGTGCTGGCCGGTAGCCCGCACCGGTTCGGCGACTACGCGGTCGGCGAGAAGATCGATCACGTCGACGGCGTCACCGTCGAGGAGGCCGAGCACCAGATCGCCACCCGGCTCTACCAGAACACGGCGCGCATCCATTTCGACCAGTTCTCCGCCGCGCAGGGCCGCTTCGGGCGGCGGCTGATCTACGGCGGCCACGTGATCTCGCTCGCCCGCGCGCTGTCGTTCAACGGGCTCGCCAATGCATTCCAGATCGCGGCGATCAACGGCGGCCGGCACGTCTCGCCGCTGTTCGCCGGCGCCACCGTGTTCGCCTGGTCGGAGGTGCTGGGCACGGCCGACGTGCCCGGGCGCGACGACGTCGGCGCGCTGCGGCTGCGCACGGTCGCCGCCAAGGATTACCCGTGCGCCGATTTCCCGCTCAAGTCGGGCGCGGAGGATCACCCGGCGGTGCTGCTCGACCTCGATTATTGGGCGCTGATGCCGAGGTGAGGCCGCTGCGGGTTCGTGTCCCGGCCGAAGCGACGGCGAAGCCGGAGCGAGAGCCGGGACCCAGGAGCGAAGCGACGCGGCGAAGCCGCGTCACCATTGCGCTTCGCGAGTCTCGCGCTGGGTCCCGGCTCTCGTTCCGCTCGCTTCGCTCGCTGCACTCGGCCGGGACGCGAGGCCTCCGCGCCTTTGCCCACCCTACGCCTACTTCACCGTGACCGCGATGACCGGCGACATCACCGGCGGAATGTGCGGAATGTGCGACCAGTTGCCGAGCACGAGCTGCAAGGTGTGCCGTCCCGGCGGCAGCGTCACCATCGCCTCGGTCTGGCCGGCGCCGTAGTGCACATGCTTGGCGTCGGCGGCGATCGGCGCCTTCAGCTCGTCCGGCGACAGCGTGGCATCGATGATGAGATGATGATGCCCGGTGTTCTCCTTCTCGACGCCGACCGGCGCGACGCCCATGCCGGTGAGACCGAACTGGACCTTGAACGGGCTGGTGACGGTGTCGCCGTCCTTGAGATTGATGAAATAGACGGCGGCGCCGGGCGGCGACGGCGTGTTCATCTGTGCCGTCGCCGGCGTGATCAGAGACGCCGCCAGGACGGCGGTTGCGGTCATTCCCACGTATTTGGCGAAGCTCATTGTTTCCCTCCCTGGGCTCGCGCCGCGGAAGACACGCGGCGCGCGGGCGCATGGCGCCTCGCGCGCCAGTCTCTCACACGGGCATGGCTGGGAGGAAGGCCGGTGTCGAGGCGGATCTGCCAAGCATGACCGCGGCTGCGGGTGTGGCCCGCAGCCGCGGTTGGCGCTAGTCCGGTGTAACAGCTAACGCGTCGGCGCGCCGCCGACGGTCACGCCGGCGCCCTCGCCGATCACGCCGCAGGCGAGGCGGTCGCCGGCGTTGCCGGCCGGGTCGCTCTTGTAGTCGTCCTTGCCCTGGTGGATCACGATCGCGGAGCCGTCGTTGTCGAACACCGAGTTGGGCTTGCCCTTCTCCAGCGTGATCGACGCGTTGACGACCTCGACCGACAGCTCGCCGGTGGCCGGGATGTGGAGATTCGGCATGTCGCCGGCGTGGCCCTGGCCGGACATCATGCCGTGCTTCTGGTTGGTCGGATTGAAATGCGCGCCCGCCGACTCGAAGGGCGGCTCGCACTTGCCGACGGCGTGGATGTGGAACGCGTGCTCGCCCGCCGGCAGCCCCTTGAGCGACAGCTTGAGCAGCACGCCGGCCGGGGTCTGCGACAGCTCGACCATGCCGACGTCCTTGCCGGTCTTGTCCTTGAGCGCCGCCTTCGCCTCCTCGGCGGCCGCCGGCAGAGCGAGACTCGCCGCCAGCAGCGCGGCCGCGCCGGTCGTCGCGAGATATTTCAAAGCAATCATGATCGGCCTCCTTGGGGCGCACGCTTCCGCGGCCGGGAAAATCCGGCCCTCACGAAGCGTTAAGATCATGAAAACAACCGTCCGCGGGCGGCCCGGTTCCGGCTTGCGCGATCGACGCGACATGCATTTGTGCGGTGGCGGCGGGGAACCTTGCGGTCCCGCCGAGAACGCGACCGAAAGTCCGCTACGCGCCCTTGCGCAGATGCTCGACCAGCTGGCGCGCGAACGGCGGCAGCTCGGCGAGGCTGCGAATGCAGATCGTCAATTCGCGCACCGCCCAGGCGTCGGTCAGCACGACCGGGACGATCGCCATGGTGCGCGACACCCGCCGCGCGGTGGTCTCCGGCACGATGCCGATCCCGACATTGCATTCGACCATCCGGCAGACCGCGTCGAAGCTGCGCAATTGCACGCGCAGCCGCAGCGGCTGGCCGATGCGCGCCGCCTTGTCGGCGAGGAAGCGCTGCAGCGCGCTGGCGCGGTCGAGGCCGACGAAGTCGCGGTCGAGCGCCTGGGCGAACGGCATCTTGCCGCGCTGGGCGAGCGGATGATCGCGCGCCACCACCAGCACGAACCGGTCCTTGCGGAACGGATAGGTCTCGAGCGCGCTGGTATCGACGGTGCCGGCGACGATGCCGAGGTCGGCGACGCCCTCGGCGATCAGGCCGACGATCTCGTCGCTCAGCCGCTCCTCGAGGTCGATGCTGACATTGGGATGGCCGGCCAGGAACGAGCTCAGCGCCTCGGGCAGAAACTCGGTCAGCGCATTGGTGTTGGAGAGCACGCGGATCTGGCCGCCCAAGCCCCCCGCATAGGCGCCGAGGTCCTCGCGCAGCCGCTCGGCCTGGCGCAGGATCGCGCGCGCGTGCTGCAGCAAGGTGCGGCCGGCCTGCGTGAGCGTGACGCCCTGGCGCCCGCGCACCAGCAGGGCGGCGCCCAGCGCGTCCTCCATGTTGCGAATGCGCGTCGAGGCGGCGGCGAGCGCGAGATGCGCCCGCTCGGCGCCGCCGGTGATGCTGCCGGCCTCCACCACGTGGCGGAACAGGCTGAGGTCGGCCAGGTCGAACCGCATGTTATCCTTCGGATTTAACGAAGGTAGATTACGCAAAAAGCTTATTGTGTCGCACATTGTTGGGTATCATATTCGTAGCTGACGAAGCAAGCGCCGGTCCGGCTCGATCATGGCCCCGGATTGCGGCGCACCGAGACATTGGTTAGGAAGCTTAGTCACCGAGCTCGGGCCGACCGGAGAAGAACAATGGCCGAAACCAAGGCGCCCGTTGAGCGGCCACTCTCTCCCCACCTTTTCATCTACAAGCCGATGCTGACGATGACGATGTCGATCGTGCATCGCGTCACCGGCGCCTGCCTCTTTTTCGGCACCCTGCTGATGGCCTGGTGGCTGATCGCGGCGGCGTCGGGTCCCAACGCCTATGCGGGCATCGGCTCGTTCATGAGTTCGTTCGTCGGCCGCATCATCCTGTTCGGCTACACCTGGGCGCTGGTCCATCACATGCTGGGCGGCATCCGCCACCTGATCTGGGACACCGGCCGCGGCTTCGGCCCGATCGAGCGGGAGCGGCTGGCGGTCGCGACGCTGGTGGGATCGATCGCCTGGACCATCATCATCTGGGTGGTCGGCTACCTGTTCATGGGAGGGCCGCGCTGATGGCCGCCGGCAAGATGAGCACGCCGCTAGGGCGGGTCCTCGGGCTCGGCTCGGCCAAATCCGGCACCGAGCATTTCTGGCGCCAGCGCCTGACCGCGGTCGCCAACGTGCCGCTGACCGTCGCCTTCGTGGTGATCGTGATCGGCCTGCTCGGCCGCAACCACGCCGCGGTGGTGCAGATTCTCGGCTCGCCGCTGGTCGCGATCGTGATGCTATTGTTCATCGCGTCGATCACCACCCACATGCGCATCGGCATGCAGGTCATCATCGAGGACTACGTGCATGACGAGGTCACGAAACTGGTCCTGCTGATGGCGAACACCTTCTTCGCCATGGCGGTCGGGCTCGCCTGCGCATTCGCCATCCTCATGCTCAGCTTCAAGGTCTGAACCGTGGCAGCCAACGACGCATCGAATGGCAAGGGCCCGGCCGTCAACGGCCGCGCCTATCCGATCGAGGATCACAGCTACGACGTCGTCGTGGTCGGCGCCGGCGGCTCCGGCCTGCGCGCCGTCGTCGGCTGCAGCGAGGCCGGGCTCAGGACCGCCTGCATCACCAAGGTGTTCCCGACCCGCTCGCACACCGTGGCGGCGCAGGGCGGCATCGCCGCCGCGCTCGGCAACATGGGCGAGGACGACTGGCGCTGGCACATGTACGACACCGTCAAGGGCGCCGACTGGCTCGGCGACCAGGACGCCATCGAATATCTCTGCCGAAACGCGCCCGAGGCGGTCTACGAGCTGGAGCATTGGGGGCTGCCGTTCTCGCGCCGCGACGACGGCAAGATCTACCAGCGCCCGTTCGGCGGCATGACCACGCATTACGGCAAGGGCACCGCGCAGCGCACCTGCGCGGCCGCCGACCGCACCGGCCACGCCATGCTGCACACGATGTACGGCCAGGCGCTGCGCCACGCCGCCGAGTTCTTCATCGAGTTCTTCGCCATCGACCTGATCATGGACGACGAGGGCCGCTGCCGCGGCGTGGTCGCCATCAAGCTTGAGGACGGCTCGATCCACCGCTTCAGCGCCCAGGTGACGATCCTCGCCACCGGCGGCTACGGGCGCGCCTATTTCTCCTGCACCTCGGCGCATACCTGCACCGGCGACGGCAACGCCATGGTGCTGCGCGCCGGGCTGCCGCTGCAGGACATGGAGTTCGTCCAGTTCCATCCGACCGGCGTCTACGGCGCTGGCGTCCTGATCACCGAGGGCGCGCGCGGCGAGGGCGCTTATCTCGTCAACGCGGAAGGGGAGCGCTTCATGGAGCGCTACGCGCCCTCCGCCAAGGACCTCGCCTCACGCGACGTGGTGTCACGCGCGATGACGATCGAGATCCGCGAGGGCCGCGGCGTCGGCAAGCACAAGGACCACATCTACCTGCACCTCGACCATCTCGATCCGGCGGTCCTGCACGAGCGGCTGCCGGGCATTTCCGAATCGGCGCGCATTTTCGCCGGCGTCGACCTCTCGCGCGACCCGGTCCCGATCGTCCCGACCGTGCACTACAACATGGGCGGCATCGCCACCAACTATCACGGCGAGACGCTGACCAAGAAGAACGGCAACGACGATCATATCGTGCCGGGGCTGATGGCGCTCGGCGAGGCGGCCTGCGTGTCGGTCCACGGTGCCAACCGGCTGGGCTCGAACTCGCTGATCGACCTGGTGGTGTTCGGCCGCGCCGCGGCAATGCGCTGCGCCGACATGCTCCATTGCGGCGACAGGCAGCCCGAGCTGCCGAAGGATTCGGCCGAGCGCGCGCTCTCGCGGCTCGACAAGTTCCGCAACGCCTCCGGCAAGACCCCGACCGCGCAATTGCGGCTCAAGATGCAGAAGGTGATGCAGAGCAACTGCGCGGTGTTCCGCACCGGCGAGGTGCTGGAAGAGGGCCACAAGCTCATTCACGAGGTGCTGGGCGGCGTCTCCGACATTAAGGTCACCGACCGCTCGCTGATCTGGAACTCCGACCTTGTCGAGACGCTCGAGTTCGACAATCTCATCGCGCAGGCGATCGTCACCATGGATTCGGCGCGGAACCGGACCGAGAGCCGCGGCGCGCACGCGCGCGAGGATTTCCCCGACCGCGACGACAAGAACTGGATGAAGCACACGCTGGCCTGGCTCGACGCCAAGGGCAACGTGAAGATCGACTACCGCCCGGTGCACACCTACACGCTCACCAACGAGGTGACGTATATCGAGCCGAAGGCGCGGGTGTACTAGCTCGAAGAGCAGCAGACGCGAAAGCAAGGATCGCATGGCCCAATTCACGCTGCCCAAGAATTCCAAGATCACCGACGGCAAGATCTGGGCCTATCCGGCGGGCGCGCAGCACGTGCGCGAATACCGCATCTATCGCTGGAACCCGGACGACGGCCAGAATCCGCATATGGACACCTATTACGTCGACACCGGCGATTGCGGGCCGATGGTTCTCGACGCGCTGATCTGGATCAAGAACAACATCGATCCCACGCTCACCTTCCGCCGCTCCTGCCGCGAGGGCGTGTGCGGCTCGTGCTCGATGAACATCGATGGCGCCAACACGCTCGCCTGCACCAAGGCGATGTCCGACATGACGGGCGTTGTGAAGGTCTATCCGCTGCCGCACATGGCGGTGGTCAAGGACCTGGTGCCGGACATGAGCAATTTCTACGCCCAGCACGCGGTGATTCAGCCGTGGCTGCGCACCACCTCGCCCGCCCCGCAGAAGGAGTGGAGGCAGAGTCACGAGGATCGCCAGAAGCTCGACGGCCTCTACGAGTGCATCCTGTGCGCCTGCTGCTCGACCGCCTGCCCGAGCTACTGGTGGAACAGCGAGCGCTTCCTCGGCCCGGCCGCGCTCTTGCAGGCGAGCCGCTGGCTCAACGACAGCCGCGACGAGGCGACCGGCGAGCGGCTCGACATTCTCGAGGACCCGTTCCGGCTCTACCGCTGCCACACCATCATGAACTGCGCCAAGGCCTGCCCGAAGGGCCTCAACCCCGCCAAGGCCATTGCCGAGATCAAGCGCATGATGGTCGAGCGGCAGGTCTGAGCGGGCGCGCTGATCAACTGCAGCGAGCGGGAACGGTCGGCGCGGAAAGCGCGTTGAGCGCAGTGACATGCGCCGCATATCGCCTCGGATTGCCGGCATGGTCGCGACGGTAGCGTTGCTGTCGGTCGGCGCCGCGCGCGCCCAGGACGGGTCGTTCGGCCAGCGGCTCTACCACGACAAGGGCGACTGCCAGTTCTGCCACGGCGTGAATGGCGACGGCCGCGGCGATCCGCGCTCGCCCGGCAAGGCGTCGGACTTGCGCAAGACCTTCCTCACCCGCGACCAACTGATCGAGGTGATCGGCTGCGGGCGGCCCGGCACCGAGATGCCGCACTTCGACAAGTTCGCCTACGAGGACAAGGGCTGCTGGGGCTACTCGGCCGCCGACCTGGGCAAGGACATGCCGCCGTTTCCGCACTCCACCAGCCTGAACCGGCGCGAGATCGAGGCGGTGGCGGACTACATCCTGGCGACATTTGCGGGGAAGTGACGGCGCATCAAGCTCGGCGTGTCACGGGCGAGTGAAGCGAGCGCTCTTGCGCGAGCGGAACGAGATCACCGATCTCGGGTTTACCCGAGATCGGCGCTTGAAGGAGCGCAAGTCGGGTAAACCCGACTTGCGTGGACCCAGCGCAAGAGTCGCGAGGCGCCTTATTGGGAGGCGCTCGCCGCGTGGCCCTGGGTCCCGGCTCTCGCGCGCATAGCGCGTCGAAGACGCGCGTGAACGCGCTTTTGGTGCGCGCTCGGCCGGGACACGAAATCTACTTCCCCCGCACCAATTCGAACCGCACCACGCTCTCGAACTGCCCGGTGGTCTCCCGCCCGGTGCGCGGATCGATCGGGCTTTGCCCGGCCTTGCGCAGGTGGCGGGTCGAGAGCGACGCCGCGGTGCCGCCGCCGATGTCCTTGCGGCAGCGCTCCTTGACGAAGATGCCGTCGACCGCGGTCTCGCCGGCCTCCGCGGCGAGCGTCTCGCAGGCCCAGCCGTCGCGCCCGAAGCGGGCGGTGAGGAAATTGCGCAGCAGGTAGGCCTCGTCGCGGTTGTGCGCTTCGAACCGCGGGTCGCTGACCAGCCGGACGCCGCGCACGGTGCCGCCGTCGTCGATCAGCGCCGACACGACGACCGGGAAGCCGTAGGTCTTGGTGCCGGAGAACTGCTCCATCTGCGGCGACAGGTTGTTGGCCTTCGCCCAATATTCGAGCTCGTCGTCGTAGCGGAAATAGACTTCGCGCCAGCCGCCGGGCTCCGGCCGGCAGCGCTGGAAATCTCGCCAGCCGGCGAGCGGCAGCGCGGGCGCCCCGCCGTTGGTGCCGCAGGCGTAGTCGATGAACTCGTCGGGCAGTTGCTCGACCTGGGCGCCGAGCTCGAGGTCCCAGACTTCCAGGCGCTTAGGCCGCTCGCCCGGCGCCGCCAGCGCGGCCGGCGCGCAGGCCAGCAGCATGACGGCGACACTCCACAGGCGAGAGCACGACATGGTGACGTTACCGGGCGAACCTGCCGAAAGCGTAGGTGGTCCGTGGTCCGCGCACAACCGCAGCCGCGATCCCGGCGCCCTGCGCTGGCGTCCGGTCGGAAACATGGCATGATGGCCGGGGAACACGACGATGCATCGGCGTTGCAAGATCGCGGCTGGGCTGCTGCTGGCGTCGGGCCTGTGGCTGCCGGGCGTGGCGGCGCGGGCAGGCGGCGAGGGCGATTTTCTCGCCGGCCGCAGCAAGGCGTGCCCGAACTGCGCGCTCGAGCGCGCCGCGCTCAAGCGGCGGGACCTGTCGGACGCCGACCTGTCCGGCGCGAACCTCACCGGCGCCGTGCTGCACCGGGCGCGGCTCCTGCGCGCCAAGCTCACCGGCGCCAATCTGACCGACGCCAATCTCAACAAGACCGACCTCAAGAACGCCTCGCTCGCGCAGGCCAAGCTCGAACGGGCGATGCTCTACGAGTCCGATCTCAGCGCGGCGGACCTGACCGGCGCCGATCTCGCCGACGCCAGGATGCAGAAGGCGCGGCTCACCCGCGCCAAGCTCGACGGCGCGCGGCTGGCGGAGGCGATCGTCACCGGCGCCCGCCTCGACGACGCCTCGTTGCGCGGCGCCGATCTCAAAGCCGCCAACCTGGTGGAAACGACCTTGCGGCGGGCCAACCTCGAAGGCGCCAATCTCAACAATGCCGGACTGGTGGACGCGGTGCTGCGCGAGGCCAATCTCAAGGGCGCCGATCTGTCGGAGGCCGATTTGTTCGGCGCCGATCTCAGCGGCGCCAATCTGGCCGGCGCCAACCTCTCCGAGGCGCGCCTGACCCGGGCCATCCTCACCGGCGCCAACCTCGAGGGCGCCAATCTCAAGGGCGCGCTGATGCCCGACGGCACCGTGCGCGAGTAGCGATTTGAATGAACTCGATCGCCGTGAGTCCCGTGCGTGTGCTGCGGGCTCCCACCCTCCCCTGGAAGGGGAG
>JBEVIH010000055.1:0-6664 GCA_040510815.1 Xanthobacteraceae bacterium
CATGTCGACGGCCATCTGCACGGCCTGGCCGCTGGGATCGGGCAGCGGCAGTGGATCGTTGAACAGGACCAGGATGGCGTCACCGGCGAACCGCTCCAAGGTGCCCTGATATTTGTGCACCAGGGTGCCGAGCGCGGCATGGTATTCGCGCAGCACCGACATCACCTCTTCCGGCTCGGCGACCTCCGAGAAGGCGGTGAAGCCGCGCAGGTCGCAGAACAGCACGGTGATGGCGCGGCGGTGGCTTTCCAGCACCTTGTCGGAGCCCGACGAGAGGATGAGCTCGGTGACCTGCGGCGACAGGAACCGCTTGAGGCGGCTCACCCGCTCGATCTCGGAGAGCTGCTGCTCCACCCGCTGCTCGAGCGTGCGGTTCCAGGAGGCGAGATCGTCGGCCTGCGCCCGCACCTTGTCGTGCAGCTCCTTGAGGCGCAGGACCGATTTCACGCGCGCGACCAGCGCCAATTGGTCGATCGGCTTGGTCAGATATTCGTCGGCGCCGGCCTCCAGCCCGATGACCACGTCCTTGCTGTCGGCCTTGGCGGTGACCAGGATGATCGGCATGAACGGCAGGTTGGGATCGCCCTTGAGCCGGCGGCAGACCTCCACGCCGTCGAGCTTCGGCATCATGATGTCGAGCAGGATCAGGTCGGGAAGCTGCGCCATGGCCGCCGCCAGGGCTTCCTCGCCGTCGGCCGCCTGCGTCAATTCATAGCCGTGGGTCGACAGCCGCGTCACCAGGATGTCGCGGTTGGTTTCGTTGTCGTCGACGATGAGGATGCGCGGAGGACTGTGCATGTGACGCTCAAATCCGATTTTACGACACGTTCAAACGCGCTCGACTCGCGAGTGGTTGCAGTGCGCGCGCCGCGGGCTCCCACCCTCCCCCTCCAGGGGAGGGTGGCGCCGAGATCGCTGCACCGTTCTCGCCCATCACCATTTCAGCCCACCGGCAGATATTCGCGAATCTTGGCGAGCAGCGCGCGCGGGCTGAACGGCTTCGCCACATAGGCGTCGCAGCCGGCGGCGTGCGCCTTCTCCTCGTCGCCGCTGAGCGCGTAGGAGGTGACCACGATGATCGGGATGGCGTTGAGCGCCGGGTCGGCCTTGATCCGGCGGGTCGCCTCGTAACCGTCCAGCAGGGGGAGCTGGATGTCCATCAGGATCAGGTCGGGCTTGTGCTTGGCGGCCTGGGTGAGCGCCTGCTGGCCGTCCTCGGCTTCGATCATCTCATAGCCGGCGTTGGACAGCAGGTCGCGGAGGATCTGCCGGTTGTCCTCCTGGTCCTCGACCACAAGAATTCGCTTCGTCATGCCTGCTCCACCTGCTGTTGGACCGTGACCGGGATGGTAACGGAAAAGGTCGATCCTTCGCCGATCGTGGAATCGACCGAAATGCGTCCGCCGTGCAACTCGATGATGCGCTTGGCGATCGACAGACCGAGCCCCGTGCCGGCCTTTTTCTTGGTGGCCGAGCTGTCGACCTGCCGGAACTCCTCGAAGATCCTGGCCTGGTCGGCCGCGGCGATGCCCGGCCCGGTGTCGCGCACCGACAGCGTGAACGAGCCGTTGCTCGCCGCCGCCCTGATCGCCACCTCGCCCTTGTCGGTGAACTTGATGGCGTTGCCCACGAGATTGAGCAGCACCTGGGTCAGGCGGCGCTCGTCGCCATGGCCGGGCGGCAGAGCGGGCGGCAATTCGATCTTGAGCGCGAGCTTCTTCTCGGTGGCGAGCGATTCGACGGCCGTGAACACGCCCTGCACCATCTCCTTGAGCGAATAGTCGGTCAGCGACAAGGTGAGCTGGCCGGCCTCGATCTTCGACAGGTCGAGCACGTCGTTGATCAGGCCGAGCAGATGCTTGCCGTTCCTCTCCACGCGCTGGAGCACGGCGCGCATTCGCTGCGGGGCCTCGCCGTAGATGTCGTCGAGGACGAGCTCGGTATAGCCGAGGATGGCGTTGAGCGGCGTGCGCAGCTCGTGGCTCATATTGGCGAGGAACTGCGACTTGTGCTGGCTCGCCACTTCGAGCTGCCGGCTCTTGTCCTGGATTTCGTCGAACAGGCGGACATTCTCGATCGCGATCACCGCCTGGTCGGCAAAGGTGTTGACCAGCTCGATCTGCTTCTCCGTAAAGGCATTCACACCTTTGCGGAACAGGAACAGAATGCCGACCGGGCTTCCTTCTCGCAGCAGCGGCACACCAAGCCCTGTGCGATAACCGGCTCTCTCCTGGGCGCCGGCCAAGGCGTATTCCGGATCCGCCAGGACATCGACGACATGAACCGGCTTGCCTTCAAGCAAGACCCGGCCGGCGAGCGATCCACGTCCCGGCGCCATCGGGAGGGTCTCGATATAGTCCTTGAACCCCGATGGGAACGCATAGCCGGCAACCACATGATAGTTCGCCCCCCGCTGACGAGCGATGGCTCCCATGTCCGCCTCGCATAGCCGCGCCGCGGACTCCACCAACGTGTCGAGCACGGTCTGCAGATCGAAGGTCGAGCGGCTGATGACCTTGAGCACGTCGGCGGTGGCGGTCTGCTGCTCCAGCGATTGCCGCAGCTCGTTGAGCAGCCGGGTGTTCTCGATGGCGATGACCGCCTGCTTGGCGAAATTCGTCAGCAGCTCGATCTGCTTGTCGGTGAACGGCCGCACCTCCTGGCGATATATGGCGATGGCGCCGACCAGCTCGCTGTCCTTGAGCATCGGCACGACGACGTGGGTGCGGGCGCCGGCCTGCTCGACGAGGGCGACGCGCAGTGGATCGCGCTCGCGGTACGCCTGCTCCGCCCTTGCGTCGGCGAAGTGGACCACCTGCCTGGTCGCGGCCATGCGGCCAAGGCCGGTGCCCGGGCCGGGACGAACGAACGGCTCGCGCCGCCTCGTTTCGGCAAAGGCGGGCGGCGCGCCATAGAGCGCACCGAGCCGAAAGCCGTCGCCTTCGGCACGCCAGAGGATGCCAAACTTGGCCTCGCAGATGCGGGTCGCGTTCGACAACATGGCGTCGAACACCGGCTCGAGGTCGCCGGGCGAGCTCGATATGACGCGCAGCACGTCGGAGGTCGCGGTCTGCTGCTCCAGCGATTGCCGCAGCTCGTTGAGCAGCCTCACGTTCTCGATGGCGATGACGGCCTGGCTGGCGAAGCTCCTGACCAGCTCGATCTGCTTGTCGGTGAACGGCCGCACCTCCTGGCGGAAGACGCCTATCGCGCCGATCAGCTCATTGTCCTTGAGCATCGGCACGACCAGAAGGCTACGGCCGCCGGCGAGCTCCACCTGGCCCACGAACAGCGGATCGCGGTCGATATAGGCCTGCTCCTTGGTGAGGTCGGCGATGTGGACCACGTCCTTCGTGCCGGCGACACGGCCGAGGCCGGTGCCCGCGCCGGGGCGGACCACCGGGTCGCGCCGCCACTTCTCGGCCCAGGCCGGCGGCGCGCCGTGCATCGCAACCAGGCGGAACGCGTCGCCTTCGCACAGGAAAAGGTTGCCGTACTTGGCCTCGCAGATGCGGGTCGCATTCTCCAGCATGGTCTTGAAGACCGGCTCGAGCTCGCCGGGCGAGCTCGAGATGACGCGCAGCACGTCGGAGGTCGCGGTCTGCTGCTCCAAGGACTCGGAGAGGTCGTCAGTGCGCTGGCGCAGTTCCTTCAGCAAGCGCGTGTTCTCGATGGCGATGACGGCTTGGTCAGCAAAGGTCTCCACGAGCGCGACCTGCTTGTCGGTGAACGGTTTGACCTCCAGTCTGTAAATGGTGATCGTTCCGACCAGCTCGTCGCCTTTGAGCATCGGGACCGCGAGCGTCGTCCGGATCGGCTCCACATCCCGAATGACATACGCGTAATCGGGATCAGCCTGAACGTCAGGGACCTGCACCGTTCGCCGTTCGAGGGCAGCGCGTGCCGAGACGCTGTGTCGTCCCGGCGCGATCGGGTTACGATTTACGAACTCCCTATTCTCAGGGCCAACATTGTAGGTCGCGACCGCCCGGAGGAGCTCGCCGTCGAATCGGAAGATGTACGCCCGCTCGGCTTCGCACAGCCTCACGGCGTTCTCAGCCATCGCGTCGAACACGGATTGTAGGTCGGAGGCAGAACTGCTGATCACCTTGAGCACTTCGCTTGTCGCCGTCTGCTGCTCCAATGATTCGCTCAGATCGTCGGTGCGCTGGCGCAGCTCGTTGAGCAGACGGGTGTTCTCGATCGCGATGACCGCCTGACTGGCGAAATTCTTGACCAGCTCGATCTGCTTGTCGGTGAACGGGCGCACCTCCTGGCGGTAGATCACGATGGCGCCGACCAGCGCGCCGTCCTTGAGCATCGGCACCGCTACCACGGTGCGCGCGCCGGCGAGGTGGGCGATCTGCGGCGGCGAGTAGCCGGGCGGCACGTCGAAATAGCCCCGCTCCGCCAGCATATCGGCGATCTGAACGGGCTGCTTGGAGAGCGCCATGCGGCCGAGCGCGGTATGGGGCGGCGGCCGGAACAGCACCTCGCGCCGCCGCGCCTCGACCAGCGGCGGCGGCGCGTTGTGCATGGCGGCCGTGCGGAAGGCGTCGCCGTCGGACAGAAAGAGGAGGCCGAATTTGGCCTCGCAGATGCGGGTGGCGTTCTCCAGCATAGCCTGGAACACCGGCTCCAGCTCGCCGGGCGAGCTCGAGATGACGCGCAGTACCTCGGACGTGGCGGTCTGCTGCTCCAGCGATTCGCTGAGCTCGCGGGTGCGCGCCTGCACTTCGTCGAACAGCCGCACGTTCTCGATCGCGATCACCGCCTGGTCGGCGAAGGTGGTGACCAGCTCGATCTGCTTGTCGGTGAACGGCTCCACGGCCCTGCGCGACAACGTCAACGCGCCGACTGGAAATCCCTCGCGCAGCAGCGGCACGCTGAGGATGGTGCGCACGTTCGCGAAGCCGGAACTTGGCGACGAAACCAGCTCCGGATCGGCCTTGCTATCGACGATGTGAACAGCCTTCCGTTCGAGCACGGCCCGACCGATAGTCGATCCGCGACCGGGCCTGATCGAATGATTTTTCCAGTGATGTTTTTCGTCGGGCGTGAAGCCGAAGCTCGCGACGTGATGGTAGACGCCGTCCTTGGCAAGCCGGATGGCCGCTCGGTCGGCGCGGCAAAGGCGAGCCGCCGACTCGGTGAGGGTATCGAGCACGGCCTGCAGGTCGAAGGTCGAGCGGCTGATCACCTTGAGCACGTCGGCGGTCGCGGTCTGCTGCTCCAGCGATTCGCCCAGATCGGCGGTGCGCTGGCGCAGCTCGTTGAGCAGACGGACGTTCTCGATCGCGATGACGGCCTGGTGCGCAAAACCGGTGACCAGCTCGATCTGCTTGTCGGTGAACGGACCAGCCTGCTCCCGGAAGATGTTGAACGCGCCGAGCAGCTCCTGGTCCTTGAGCATCGGAACCGAAACGATGGCCCGGAAACCGCCCAGCTCGGCCACCGCCCTGCGATCCGTATCGCCCTCAAGGTAGGCTCGGTCCGCCTTGGTGTCGGCGATCTGAGTGACCCGTTTCGTCCTGGTCATGCGGCCGAGGCTGGTCGCCGGTCCGGGGCGCAATACCGGTTCGCGGCGGCGGTATTCGGCAAGCGCCGCCGGCAAATCGTGCTGCGCGACCATGCGGTACGCGTCTCCATCGTAAAGAAAGAGCGACCCGAATTTGGCCCCGCAGATGCGCACCGCGTTCGCCAGCATGGTCTCGAACACCGGCTGCGGATCGCCCGGGGAGTTGGCGATGACGCGCAACACCTCGGCAGTCGCCGCCTCGCGCGCCAGCGCCTCGTCGAGCGCGCGGGCGCGCGGATCGAGCGGCTTTTTCGCGGCGGCGGAGGAGCGCGGCGCCTTGGCGCGCTTGACCGCGGCCGGCCGCCGCGACGGCCGGCCGGTGCGGGCACGGCGGGTCCGCGGTTTTCGCGCCTTGCCGCGCGCCCCCATGCTAGTGCCCCACCTGCTGCTCGACCGAGACCGGAATCTCGACCGAGAAGGTCGAGCCTTCGCCGATCTTCGAATCGACCCAGATGCGGCCGCCGTGCATCTCGATGATGCGCCGCGCGATCGACAGGCCGAGCCCGGTGCCGCCCTTCTTCTTGGTGGCGGAGCTGTCGGCCTGCTGGAACTCCTCGAAGATCTTCTTCTGGTCGGCCTCGGCGATGCCCGGCCCGGTGTCGCGCACCGAGAACGTGTAGGAGCCGTTGCTGGCCGCCGCCCTGATCGCCACCTCGCCCTTGTCGGTGAACTTGATGGCGTTGCCGACGAGGTTGAGCAGCACCTGGGTCAGCCGGCGCTCGTCGCCATGGCCGGACGGCAGATTGGGCGGCACTTCGACCTTGAGCGCCAGCTTCTTCTCGGTGGCCAGCGATTCGACCGCCGAAAAGACGCTGTGCACCACGTCCTTGAGCGAATAGTCGGCGAGCGAGAGGCTGAGCTGGCCGGCCTCGATCTTCGACAGGTCGAGCACGTCGTTGATCAGACCGAGCAGATGCTTGCCGTTGCGCTGCACCCGATCGAGCACGCCGCGCATCTTCTCCGGCGTCTCGCCGTAGATGTCGTCGAGAATGAGCTCGGTGTAGCCGAGGATGGCGTTGAGCGGCGTGCGCAGCTCGTGGCTCATATTGGCGAGGAACTGCGACTTGTGCTGGCTCGCCAGCTCGA
>JBEVIH010000056.1:0-40028 GCA_040510815.1 Xanthobacteraceae bacterium
CCGAGGCCATCCGCACCTTCTGCGGCGCGCTCGAGCTCGAGCGCCCGGTTGTGCTCGGCTGCTCGATCGGCGGGCGGATCGTGCTCAGCCTCGCCGCCCACCACGCCGCCGAATTTCGCGCGCTGATTGGGCTCGAATCCGCGGCCTTTCAGGAGCCCTGGTACGATCTCGACTGGCTCTACCGGCCGGACGTGCACGGCGATGTCTGCGCCGGCTTGGTGTCCGGGCTGATCGCGCCGCAGAGCCCGCCGACGGCGCGCTGGGAGACGCTGTGGCATTACCTCCAGGGCGGACCCGGGGTGTTCAAGGGGGACCTTCATTTCTACCGGGTCGACGGCGACCTGCGCGACCAGATCGGCCGCATCGACACCCGTGTTTGCCCGCTCTACCTGCTTACCGGCGAATACGATTTCTCTTGCAGCCCGGAGGATACGATGCGCACCGCGCAGCAGATCCCCGGCGGCATCGAGGTGGTGGTGATGCGCGAGGTCGGGCACTTCCCGATGAGCGAAAATCCGCAGCAATTCCGCCGCTATATCCTCCCGATCCTCGACCGGATTCGCAACGGCAGCGCCGGCCACCGTTAAGACAATTTCAGGAAAGGTCGGGTTCCCATTCCCGGCAGGCCGCGCGATTTCTGTGAGGTGTGGCTGGCGGATGACAGCCAGCGGGGCGGCGTAGCAACTAGAGTTACCGGACGAGCGGCTACGGGGAGCGATAATCCATGAGCTTGGGGTTTGTCCGGCCGTCGGGTCGGCTTGCCGTCGTCGGCCTGTTGGCGACCTTCACGATGCTTGCTGCTGGCTGGGAGGCGCAGGCGCGCGCCCGTAAGCAGCCGCAAGCGCCGGCGGGGCCGCGTGCCGTCCAGGCGCAAACCAGCCGGCCGAACTACGCCGACATCGTGGTCGACGACAAGACCGGCGAAGTGCTCCACGCAGTCAACGCCGATGAGCCGCGCCACCCGGCCTCGCTCGCCAAGGTCATGACGCTTTATCTGCTGTTCGAGCAGCTCGAGGCCGGCAAGTTCAAGCTCGATACCCCGCTCGAGGTCTCCGCACACGCCGCCCGTCAGCGTCCCGTGAAGCTCGGCCTCAAGCCCAATCAGACCATCAAGGTCGAGGACGCGATCAAGGCGCTGGTCACCAAGTCGGCGAACGACGCCGCCGCCGTGGTCGCCGAGGCGATCGGCGGAACCGAAGAAGAATTCGCCAAGCTCATGACCCTGAAAGCGCGAATGCTGGGCATGACCAGCACCACCTACATCAACGCCTCGGGCCTGCCGGCCGACGACCAGATCACCACGGCGCGCGACCAGGCCATCCTGGGCCGCACCATCCAGCACCGGTTCCCGTTCTATTATCGATTTTTCTCGACGCCGGCCTTTCAGTACCGCGGGGCCGAGATCCGCAACCACAACAACCTGCTCGGAAATGTCAAAGGCGTCGACGGCATCAAGACCGGCTACACCGACGCCTCCGGCTACAACTTGACCTCCTCGGTGCGGCGTGACGAAAGGCACATTGTCGCGGTCGTCATGGGCGGCTCCTCGAACGGCGCGCGCGACGCCCGTATGCGCCAACTGATCGAAGAGCATATTTCCCAGGCCTCGACGGAGCGCACCGCGCCGGTCATCGTCGAGCCGCCCGTCCAGGCCGCTGCGCCTGTCGAGGAGGCTACGCCCGCAGTTCCGCCGCCGCCCTCCCCGGCTGCGGCCGGCGCAGGCGTCGATGAGGCCGCAAAAAAGACCAATGCCGACCCGGCGCAGGGTTCGAAGCCGCCGGCCGCGGCGGCGAAGGCGGCTGCCGCGGCGGCGAAGGCGGCGGCGACCTCCAAGTCCCCGCCGCGCCGGCCGGCGCGCCCGGCATCGAGCAAGGACAAGGCGGCGACGCTCAACGGCGCCGACGCAGCCTCGGTGCCAACCCGTCCGCGCCACGTCGAGGTCGGCTCACCTGCGCAGCCTCACTGATCGGATAATCGCGGCGCTGGACTAGCTCTTGAGCCGGTAGCCGGTCTTGAATATCCACCACACGATCGTCAGGCACGCGACCAGGAACAGGGTTGTCATTGCCAAGCTGATGCCCACGCTCACGTCGGCGATCTCGAAAAAGCTCCAGCGGAAGCCGCTGATCAGATAGACGATCGGGTTGAACAGCGTGACCGTCTGCCAGAACGGCGGCAATACGCTGATGGAGTAGAAGCTGCCGCCCAGGAAGGTCAAAGGCGTGATCACCAAGAGCGGTATGACCTGCAGCTTCTCGAAGCCATCCGCCCAGATGCCTATGATGAAGCCGAACAGGCTGAAGCTCACGGCGGTGAGCACCAGGAACGCGAGCATCCAGACCGGATGCGCGATCTCAAGCGGCACGAACAGGCCCGACGTGGCCAGGATGATCAACCCCAGGATGATCGACTTGGTGGCGGCCGCGCCGACATAGCCGAGCACGATCTCGATATACGAAACCGGCGCGGAGAGGATTTCATAGATCGTCCCGGTGAACTTGGGAAAGTAGATGCCGAACGAGGCGTTGGTGACGCTCTGCGTCAGCAGCATCAGCATGATCAGCCCGGGCACGATGAAGGCACCGTAGCTCACTCCTTCAATCTCGGTGATGCGCGAACCGATCGCGGCCCCGAACACCACGAAATAGAGCGAGGTCGAGATCACCGGGGAGACGATGCTTTGCAGCAGCGTGCGCCCGGTGCGCGCCATCTCGTAGGTGTAGATCGCGCGGACGGCCCGAAAATTCATGGCCTCTGCCTTACCAGGTCGACGAAGATGTCCTCCAGCGAGCTTTGCGTCGTGCGGAGATCGCGGAATCTGATGCCTGCGTGGTTGAGCGCCCCGAGCAAAGCCGTGATGCCGGTGCGCTCGCCCTGGGTGTCATAGGTGTAGATGAGCTCGCTGCCGTCGCCAGCAAGCGTCAGGTCATGCGCGGCGAGTTCGGGCGGAATGGCGTCGAGCTTCTTGGCGAGCTGGAGTGCCAACTGCTTCTTGCCGAGCTTGTGCATGAGCTCGGCCTTGTCCTCGACCAGGATGATCTCGCCCTTGTGGATGACGCCGATCCGGTCGGCCATGTCCTCGGCTTCTTCGATGTAATGGGTGGTCAGGATGATGGTGACGCCCGAATCGCGCAGCGACCGCACCCCCTGCCACATGTCCTTGCGCAGCTCGACGTCGACGCCCGCTGTCGGCTCGTCGAGGAACAGGACTTGCGGCTCGTGCGACAGCGCCTTGGCGATCATCACCCGGCGTTTCATGCCGCCGGACAGCGTCATGATCTTGCTGTCCTTGCGATCCCACAGCGACAGGTCCCTGAGCACCTTTTCGACGTAACCGGCATCGCGCCGCTTGCCGAACAGCCCGCGACTGAAGGTCACCGTTGCCCAGACCGTCTCGAACAGCTCGGTCGTGAGCTCCTGCGGCACCAGGCCGATCAGGGATCGCGCGGCACGATAGTCCTTGATGATGTCATGGCCGTCGACCGTCACAGCGCCTGTCGATGGCGTCACGATCCCGCAGATGATGTTGATCAGCGTGGTCTTGCCGGCGCCGTTGGGGCCCAGCAGGGCGAAAATCTCGCCGCGGCGAATCGTGAGGTTGATGCGCTGCAGCGCCTGAAAACCGGAGGCGTAGGTTTTGGAAAGATTCTCAACTGCGATGATCGGCTGCATAGGAGCCGCAGAGAACACGCCAACACGGAAAAAGCCAGCGTGGGCCGCCATGCGGGCCCCGGCCCATCAACCGTGCTTGATGAAGGTCCCGTTGCGCAGCTCGGCGACCGCCTGCTGCAGTTCCGCGTTGGTGTTCATCACGATCGGCCCATGCCAGGCGACCGGCTCCTCGATCGGCTTGCCGGAGACGAGCAGGAAGCGGATGCCCTCATCGCCGGCCTGCACCGTCACCTCGTCGCCGCTGTCGAACACCACCAGCGATCGGTTGCCGGTCTGCTCGCGCACCAGCGCGTCGCCGTTGGGCGTCTCCTTCTCGGTCAGCACGCCGAACGGCTGCGAAGCGCCGGAAAACGTCCCCGCTCCCTCGAACACATAGGCGAAGGCGTGCCGCCCCGTCTCAACCGGCAGGTTCTTGCGCCGGCCGGGCGGGACGAAAATATCGAGATAGCGCGGCTCCGCCGCGGTGCCGTCGACCGGTCCGCGCTTGCCCCAGAACTCGCCGCAGATCACCCGCACCCGGGTGCCGTCGTCATCGACGACGTCCGGAATCTCCTTCGCCGGGATGTCCTGGTAGCGCGGCGCCGTCATCTTCAGCGACGAGGGCAGGTTCGCCCACAGCTGGAAGCCGTGCATGCGTCCGCGCGCATCGCCCTGCGGCATCTCCTGGTGGAGGATGCCGCTGCCGGCGGTCATCCACTGCACGTCGCCGGCCCCCATCTTGCCCTTGTTGCCGAGGCTGTCGCCGTGCTCCACCGTTCCGGCGAGCACATAGGTGATGGTCTCGATGCCCCGGTGCGGGTGCCACGGGAAGCCGGCGCGATAGTCATCGGGCCGGTCGTTGCGGAAATCGTCCAGCAGCAGGAACGGATCGAACTCGCCGGTGTCGCCGAACCCGAAAGCGCGGTGCAGCTTCACCCCGGCGCCTTCCATCGTGGGCGTGGACTTGACGATGCGCTTGACCGGGCGAATGGACATGAGGCCCCGTGCCTTTCTGCTGTCACAAGCCACCTATTTGGGTATGACGGATGCGATCGTCCAGGTCGGCGTCCCTTCACGTAAGCTTGAGACGGCCGCGAGACATGTTGCCCATGACCAAGACCAGCCAGGCGAAGACCAAAAAAACCCGCGCCATCAAGGCGCGGACATCCGGACGCAATCGGGCGTCGGCGGAGGAAAGGCTCGCGGAGCTCAAGCGCCGCCTCACCGAGATCAGCGATCTCGAGGCGGCCGGCAGCCTGCTCGACTGGGACCAGGCCACCTATATGCCGGACGGCGGCGCCGGCGCTCGCGCCCGCCAGGTCGCGATGCTGCGCAGGCTCGCCCACGAGCGGTCGGTCGATCCGGCGCTGGGCAAGCTCATCGACGCGCTCGAGCCCTATGGCGAACGCCTGCCCTACGACGCCGACGACGCGAGCCTGATCCGCGTCGCCAGACGCGACTTCGAGAAGGCCAGCAAGGTGCCCCCGGATCACATCGCGCGGGTCAACGCGCTGGGCTCTGCCTCCTTCGACGCCTGGACGCGGGCGCGCCCCGCCAACGACTTCGCGACCATGCGGCCGTTCCTGGAGCAGGCGCTCGAGCTCAGCCGCGACTATGCCGGCTTCTTCGCCCCCTACCGGCACGTCGCCGATCCCCTGATCGCCGACGTCGACGAGGGGGTCACCACGGCCGCGGTCCGCGCGCTGTTCGCGGAGCTGCGGCGCGAGCTGGTGCCGATGGTGCGCGCGATATCGGATCAGCCGGAGGTCGACGACGGCTGCCTGCGGAAGGCCTTCGGCGAAACGGCGCAGCTCGAATTCGGGCTCTCGGTGGCCAGGCGGCTCGGCTACGACCTCAAGCGCGGGCGCCTCGACCAGACGCATCATCCCTTCTGCACCAAGTTTTCCATCGGCGACGTGCGGATCACCACCCGCGTCTACGAACACGACCTCGGTCAGGCGTTGTTCTCGATCCTGCACGAGGCCGGTCATGCGCTCTACGAGCAAGGCGTGCGCCGCGCGCTCGAAGGCACGCCGCTCGGGCGCGGGGCGTCATCAGGCGTGCATGAGAGCCAGTCGCGACTTTGGGAAAACCTGGTCGGGCGCAGCCGCGCCTTCTGGGAGCACTTCTACCCGCTGCTGCGCAGGACGTTCCCGGACCAGCTCGCACACGTGCCGCTCGACGCCTTCTATCGCGCCATCAACAAGGTCGAGCGCTCGCTGATCCGCACCGACGCCGACGAGGTGACCTACAATCTCCACATCATGCTGCGCTTCGACCTGGAGCTGAAGATGCTGGAGGGCCGCCTGACGGTGAAAGATCTGCCCGAGGCCTGGCGCGAAGGAATGCGCGCCGACCTCGGCCAGGTGCCGGCGGACGACCGCGACGGATGCCTGCAGGACATGCATTGGTATTTCGGCACGATCGGCGGCCAATTTCAGAGCTACACGCTCGGAAACATCCTCAGCGCCCAGTTCCACGCCGCCGCCGTCAAGGCGCATCCGGAGATTGCGCGCGAGATCGAGCAAGGCAGCTTCGGCACGCTGCACGGCTGGCTGCGCGACCACATCTACCAGCACGGACGCAAGTATCAGCCCAACGAGCTGATCGAGCGGGCGACCGGCGGCCCGATGAGCATGGCGCCCTATCTGGCCTATCTCCGGGCGAAGTACGGCGCGATCTATCGCTTGCCGCCGGCGGGCATCGCGAGCGCGCAACCATCGGCCGCACCTGCCCCTTGAGCGGTCCAGGCTCCTGCAGGCCCGTCAGTGGGCGACGAGCCACCGCGCCGCGCCCCCGTCCACGTCCTCGAGCGCCACGCCGAGCCGACCGGCGATGCTGGGTGCGAGATCCTCGAGCTCCACGGCCGGAAGCGCCGTGCTGCCCGGTATCCCGGGACCGAACGCCAGCAGCAGCCCATCCGGGCGGTGATCGCCGGTGCGCCAGTGGGTGTAGGGCGAATGCACGATCCCGGTCTTGGCGGACCAGACAGTCTCGATAGCCGCGGTGCGCTCCCAATCGACGAACAGGTCCGGCATGGTGTCGTCCGGCAAGCGCCGGTACCAGCGGTCGGCGCGCTCGACCGAGCGCACCACGGGCCCGCCGGTTTGCACGTTGACCAGCGCCAGCAGGTCGGCTGTCAGCCGTTTGCAGACCGCGTCGAGCTCCTGCGGCTCCACACAACCCCTCGGCTCGCGGCCGACGAGATTGAGTCGGACCCCGCCATAGACGAAGTTGTTGGGCTCCGCGAAGAAACATTGGCGGGCCCGATCGTCCGGGTTGGCGTATTCCGGGCACGGCGGCAGCACGCGACCGGCGCCGCTCCGCCGGATGGCGGGAACCGCGAACGCGGGGATGCGCCGCTCGAGCGAGCGCGCGGCGCGCCGCAAGAGCCCCCGGGGGCTCCCGATCAGCGGCGGCGGACCGCGATCGAACCAGTCGATGCGGCTCAGCACCTCGTCGAGTAGATGGGTGCCATCGTGGTGCGGACCCATTCCATGACTGAGCAGCACGAGCACCGTCGCCTCGGCGTCGACCATCGACAACATCTCGCCGAGCGCGGTGTCGAGCTCCCGGTAGATCGCCGGGATCGGATCGCCGCCGAGGGCCTCCACCAAGGCGGGATCGAAGCGCGGATGGGTCGGGTCGTGGAGATGCCACTGCTGGTGACCGATCGCGTGACTCTCGCCGAAGATCGTCAGGAAAAGGTCCCACCCGCCGTCGGCCAGCAGCGCCGACGACAGCTTGCGCTTGGCGCCCACTCCACGCAGCAGCCCGTCGAACAACGTTCGGTCCTCGTCAACCGTGCGGAGCGGGCCTTCGCGGTGGGCATAGTCGTCGGGCGCGAACTCGCGCACAGAATAGGGATCGATGCCGAGCACGGGATGGAGGCCGAACGCCGACGCGATCTCCGAGGCCTTCGCCACCGGCCAGGTGTGGAAACCGAAATGCCGGTCATGGCAGCCCCATTCGACGACCTCGAGCCCGTTGATCGGGACATCGGCCTTGCTGTGAGGCACGTCGATGACCGCCACCCGGCGGCCGTCGTCGCTCAGCCGGCGCCAGAACGGCGTTTGACCGCAGGACGGCGGCTGGGTGTGCCGCCGCACATAGCTTTCGACGTCGATCTCGTCCCAGCAGTGAAAATGATGGCGGTCCGCGCGCAGCCCGGTGGCGAAGGTCATCCACAGCGCACCGACGAACAGGCCGAACGGGTTGCGCACCCGGCAGCGCGCGGCGTTCTCGAACAGGCGGCGAAGCGTCGGCAGCTGTCCGGCGGCGGCGAGGCTCTGCGCGATCGCCGGATCGCATGCGTCCAGCCCGACGACGAGGATGGGAGCGCGCATGGTCATCGCCGGTTCTTGGCCTTCACCGCCGCCAGATCCGCCTCGAAGGTCGGACCGCGGGTGAGGCGGTTGGGCGCATCCGTCGTGTAATAGCAGGCGACCGCGGGCAGCGCCAATGGCGGCCGCTCGCTGGTCAATCGCAGGAACAGGTCCCAGTCGCCCATCTCACGAAGCGACTCGTCGAAGCGTCCCTCCGTTAGGCCCGCCCGATGGCCGATGCAACCGATATCGGCGATGTTGCTGTGCGCCACCGCGTGGTGATCGTAGGGCCAAAAATACAATTGCGGCAGATCCCCCCCGCTCCTTCGGTCGATGCGCGCAGTGTCGTCGACGATGAAGGCGCCATAGAGGACGCTCGTCTCCGGCCGTTGCTCGAATCCCCAGGCGATCGACTTGAGCCATTGCGGATGCATGATGTTGTCGTCGTCGAGATAAGCGATCAGCTCGCCGCGGGCGTGGGCGAGCGCGACGTTGCGGGCCGCGCAGACGCCGCGGCCCTCGCCGCGAAAGCTGCGGATGCGCGCGTCGTCGAGGCTGCCGAGCAGCGCCGCGGTCCCGTCGACACTGCCGTCATCGACGATCAACAACTCCCAGGAACCATAGGTCTGGTTGTGCACCGAGGCGATGGCGCGCTGCAGCAGCGCGCTGCGATCGCGCGTCGGCAGCACGACCGAGAGCAGCGGCGCGGTCCGCAGCGCCGCCTGCCCGATCCAATCCATGACCGTGGCGACCTGAAGATGCCGACGCTGCTCGTCGAGCAGTGCCTCCAACGCCTGCACGCGTGACTCGATCGTTTCCATCTTGCGCGTGACCCCCAGGACGAAGGACAGGCTCTTCAGCAACTAATCCGCGACCACACCCAATCGAATATTAGCAACGTCCCGGCGCACCAGAAAGCCATAACATGGAAACCGGCGCCGGCGCAGCATTCCGGCCGGATTGTCGCAGCCCGAGCGGTGGTCACAGTCAACAGGCCTTTGCTGTTGCGTCTCACCGCCTTACGATTGTCCCGCCATGCCGCCGCCGATCGAGCTGTCATCGCTGGGGCTCAGCCCCGCAAGTGGATTGGCTCGGCGCCCACCACGCCGACACAAATGGGCCGTCGTGCCCTCACGTTGTCCCGCCACCGCGCAATGGCGCATTCATGATGTTCTCGGCATGGAGGCGGACCCGCTGGCTGCGGCAGGGGTGACGCTGCGCCATTTCAAGGCCATCAACACGAACTGGAAGATCGAGCGCTGGACGCCGGAGGTCCTCGATCTCGATCGACATCGGTTGGATGAGCAACTGGCGACTTGGCTTGCAATGTTCGACGACGGAGAAAAGTCGACCGCCAAGGCCGGAGCAGATTCTGCTGGTTAATCTTGCTGCGTCACGACTGCTTGCGCTCGCCTGATCCAATCTCCAAGGGCGCGTCGCCGTTTCGCGGGGTCGGCCTCAACGGAGCAATTCCCAAGTGCGAAAATTTGTCGGATTGTCCGCGGGGAGGCAGCGGGAGGCGTTCGGGAAAATGCTCGGGGTATGGGACCGCGTCGGCGCGGCCGTTGCGTGGCCGCTGGTGAACTCGCTCGTCACCGCCCTGCGTCATCCGGCGCTGTGGTTCGTGCTCAGCGGCGGGTTCGCGGCATACCTTTGCGCGCTCTATTCGCTCGGCGCTCCGCCGCTTCCGCTCATCTATCCGGATTCCACGACCTATTGGCGCGCGCACAGCATCGTGCCGCTGGGCTACCCCGCTCTCATCCACGCTCTCTACGGAGCGACCGGGACGCTGAAATCCGTTATCGTCTTTCAGATCGTGGCGTTTGGCGCCTCGGTCCTGACGCTGCAGGCGGGCGTCAACGCGCTCACGCGCAACGCGCCGTTGGCCGGCATCCTGGCGCTGCTGTTGCTGGGCTACCACGGGCTCCCCTTCAACTCCCTCATCTTGCTCACCGAGGCGCCTTTCACCGCAGTGCTTCTGCTGCACGTCGCCAGCGCGGCATTTGCGCTCGCACGCGACTCCAAGGTCGGCCTGGTCGGAATGGCGCTCACCGCGGTGGTTGCCGTCAGCCTGCGCCCGTCCGGCTACTTCCTGTTCGGCGGAATCGTCCTGCTTGCCCTCGTATGGCGAGGCCGGCACGCGCTCGTGGCGCGATGGGCGATTGCGCCGCTCGTTCTCTTCACGGCGATTTTCGTGACGATCGGGCTGGCGGTGCGAGGAATTGCGACCCAGGCCTTTACCGGGATCGTGGTCTTTCCCCACGTCGCCTATCTCTATGACGGCGGCGGCGACGTTCCGCCCGAAACCGAACGCCAGCTTTTGAAGGCGATCGAGCCGTTTCGCATCGAACGAGGACAACGCATCGGCTGGTCCGAGCGCACAGAATACGAACGGGCCAACTATGGGCCGGTGACCCGCGCCGTGCTGGACGTCATCAAGGCCGGCCTGCCGGGCCGTGACGATAACGACGTGACGGCGAGCCTGGCGCGGCACACGATCGCCAAGCATCCCGTCGAATATGCCATGCTGGCTGCCCGCGCCACCGTTCACGGCTTCTTCTTGGTTTCGCTTACCGCTCCGCGGTTCACTGCGGCCGACCTGCAATCGTTTCATGTCAACGCCGAGCGCCCCCGATATCGCCCGGGCCTCGAATCAGCGATGGGCACCAAGTTCGCCTTCGATCCGAAATCCGATCAGGGCAAATACTTTCTGCTGACCCGTTACCCGATCCCGCAAATCGGCAACTTCGGCAAGTGGCGTTTTTTGCTGCTCGCCTGGGCCGGACTTGCCACCATGGCATCCTGGGCGATGGTTCTGCTCGGCAGCCGGACCAGTCCCGGCGTGGTGTTCACCGCATATGTCAGCGCGCTGCTGGTCGGCGCCTATGCGCTGATGGGCCTATCGACGGCGATCATATCGCGCTACGGCGTTCCGCTCGACGTGCTGCTCATCGTCACGATGGTCATGGGAACGTCGATCTGGTCTGGCGGCCGCGGGCAGGACATCACCTCGCCGGCGAACGGGGTCGATCAGCCGCTCCGGTAGCGACCTCGCCGATCGCGTTCCTCCTGGCGCATTCCTCGCGGAACCCTCGCAGCAGGTGGTAGGCGCTTGCGCCGTCGAAGCGGTGCCTGGGTATCGGCGAGAACATCGCCAGCCGTTGCAGCAAGGAAAGTCTCGGCGGAATGATCGCGCCGCCGCGTTCCCACATCTGGTGCGCTCGTCCGCGTCCGGTTCGATACGCGCGCCTGATCCAGTTCCGCAAGATCAACTGCTCGGGGCGGACGATATGGTGAACCAGCGGCTCTTTCGCAAACCAGCAGGCGGCGCCCGATTGTGCGACCCGCCAGCAGAAATCCGTCTCGCCGCCCGTCGGGTAATCGGGGTCCTCGGCATTGGGCCCGATCTTTTCATCGAACCGGAAACCCTGATCGAGAACCGAGGTCCGCACCGCCATGTTCGGCCCGTAGATCTCGTCGGCGCCGATCGGGCCTTCGGGCAGGTCGCGATGGGCGAACATCATCGCGAACCTGAGCTTGCTTTCAGCGAGCCATCGAGGGGGGGCCACGTCGAACAGCGGATCGATCGACCCGCCGAACAGCTTGTAGTCGGTTCGGTGATCGAGAAGTTTCGCCCATGCCGTGAGAAATGTGGGGCTGGGGATCGCGTCGTCATCGGTCATGACTGCGATGCGGCCTTCGACGGCAGGAAGGCCGGCGTTGAGCGCGCGACTCTTGCCCGTAACCGGCTCCACGAGCGACTCCAGCGGCAAACGCTTCTTGAAATACTCGATGATGTCGGGTGTCGCGTCCGTGCTGCCGTTGTCGACGATCACCAGCTTCCAGCCGACGGGAGGCGGCGAAACCCGGCAATAACCATCGAGGGTGCGTGCAAGGACCCGCTCGCCGTTTCGCGTGGCAAGCAGCACGGTCATTTGGACCTTCTGCATCGTTTCTGACAGCCCGCGTAAATGCTTCAGCCACTCGCATAGGCCGGAAGACCATAGATCTCCAGCGTCTCGGCAACCATGCGATCGACACCGAAACGGCCCGCTACGAACGCCGGACCTTCCGCGCGGGCGCGGGCCGCCCATGCCGGATCGTCGAGCATGTCGATGACCGCTTCGGCCAGATGTTGTGGCGATCGTTCGCGGACGACGCGGCCCGTCCTGTCCTGCGAAATTGCCTCGCTGACGCCGCCGACATCCAAAGCGACGACGGGACGACCGCAGGCCTGAGCCTCGATCAGGACATTCGGCACGCCCTCGATCAGCGACGTCAGAAGGATGACATCGAGCGCCGCGTAGATGAGCCCAACGTCGGTGGCCGCCCCCGGCATCGTCACCCGGTCGACGAGGCCGAGCAAGGCGATGCGGCGAACGATCCTGTCCTGCAGCTCGCCGTAGCCGGCGATGAGAAAACGCACGTCGGGCCTTGCCTTGGCAATCTCGGCAGCCGTACCGAGCCACAAATCGGGGTCTTTCTGCTCGACAAAACGCATCACGGAGCCGACCACCGGCGCGCCCTCCGGCCATCCGAACTGCGCCCGAAACCTGGCGACATCATCGGCGGGTGGAATGCGCACGTGTCCGGGCATGTAGCCGTTGTGGAGGACGCGGATGGTTCCCGTCGGCAATCGCAGCCATTGCTCGTAGCCGGCAGTGCCGGCCGCGCTGTTGTTCAGGATTGCGACCGCCGGATTGGCCGATACGCTGCGAAAACCCTCCCAGAGGAAATCGATGATTTCCTGCGGGTACCTGCCGACTTTCATGACCTCGGTAACGTTACGCAGTCCGATGACGATGCGGGGCACGCCGAGCCGGCATGCGGCAATCGCACTGACGATTGCAGGCAGGTCGAGCCAGCCATGCACGACGCACGGCCGCAGCTCGCTGATCGCCCCGAGCACGGGACCGACCCTGTTGTTGAAAATCCGCGGCAGCGCATCAGCGTCGGACGCGAAAATGCGGTCGCATGGGGTACGGAACCCCGCCGTTCGCGGCACTGCGAAATCCGCCGGAAGGTGGGGCGTGATCCCGAGCGCTCGAATGTCTGCCTCGACGCTGGGGGTGCCCGGCTCCAACAGCCCGAGCGCCATGATCCGTACGTCGTAGCCGCGTTGAATCAATCCGGACGCCGTTGCGATCATCTGCCGTTCGGCACCGCCGCGATTGTACGTGGACGTGATCATCAGGATGCGGCCAGGCTCGGGGCGATAGGTCGGGCTGCGATGACGGACGAGCTGGCGCAGCACGTCGCGGACGCCACGCGCTCCGCGCGGCCTTGCGACGGGATCGCGTCGTTGCCAGCCCAATCGGGACCGGCAATTCCTTGCGAGCTGCCCGATCAGCGAGACCTTTTCCGGTCCCAGCGGGGTGGGCAGGTGCACGAGGAGGTAACCCGACCTCAGCAAATCCAGGCACCAGAAAATCCCAAGCATGCATTGCGGCTCGGTGGTCGCGAAATGGCCAAACAGCCGAAACGGAGCCTTGATTCGCGGCCGATCCTTCGCATCGCGTGTCGCGCTGACGATCCTTCCGGTGCTGCGGTACGAGGCGACTTGGCCGGACCGATCGGCGCGGTACTCGCCGGCGCCGGCGCCATCCGTCGCGAAGCAGGCGAGCCGCTGATGGCAGGCATAGGACATGACGGCGTCGAGACTGAGATCCAGCCCGCCGTTGCCGGCAGAGGCATTTGCCCGGGTCGCGCGCGGTTGGGACGGTGTCGCGTGCAGGCGCTCTTCGATGACCTGGTACATCGGCCTGCCGTACCAAGGCGCATGTCGCGAGATTATCTCCGCGGCGTCCGCGTCCCAGACGCCGTGCTTGCGCAGGATTTTCCGCAGGTTTTCGACCAACTGCCCTTTGTCTTGAAGGGTCAGCCGTTCGCCGTCATGGTCCCGATAGTGATAAAGCTGCTTCTCGACGATGGCCACGCTCGCTCCGTTCTCGAGCAGGGTCCAGATCAAATCGAAATCGTCGATCCCGGGCGCGGAGCCGATCGTCTCGTCGAGGCCCCCCACCTGAAGCACGGCTTGCTTTCGAAACAGAAAAAAATGCTTGAGATAGCTCGCCTGCTGCTCAATGGTCGGGCAAGCGCGGAACCCCTTCATCGACGCGCGCTTGCTGGACGCCTCGTTCACGCGGCCGTCGGGGAAGTAGACGACGTGTCCGCTCGAGACGATATCGGCGGACTCGCGCAAGCTCTCCGCGACCGCGGTCTGCTCCAGCCAATCGTCCGAGAGCAGCAGCCCGACCCGATCCGCCCGCGCGGCGCGGATGCCCTTGTTGATCGCGCCGGGAAAGCTGCCCGGCGGGTCCTCCAGCATCACCACGAGATTCGGGTGGGATCGCGCGAGGCGATCCAGGACCCGCAGATTGGACGCCGGCGTCCATTCCGATCTGACGACGATGACCTCGGTCGCGACGCTTTGCGCGAGCGCCGAGCGGACGGAATGGTCGAGCCAGTCGTCGACTTGGCGAAGCAGCGGAACGACAATCGTTGCAACATAGCTCATTGCATCAGCCAGTCGGCCACTCGCGCGACGAGACCTCGTCTGCCCGCACGAGCATATCCGGCCGCCGTCGACGGTGCGCCGACGGGATCAAGGAACATTTCGTCGCACACCTCGTCGGCGCTGACGAACTGTCCCGACGACGCGAGCTTTTCCAGCAGCATTTGATACCGATCCAGCCACTTTCCGGCGTAACAGTCGTGCAGGCCCAATCCGAAAAACGGCTTGTCGCAGGCGCGTTCAAAAATCTCGGACTCCCATCGACCGTAATCCATCATGCCCGTGAACAAGGGATAGTCGTCGAAATGGATTGGAATCTTCACGATGCCGTTTTCCAGGATGCAATGTGCGCGGCTGGACCCGTTGGCGAGCCACTCGAAATTCAGAAATGAAAGATTGTAGTCCGTCAGCTCCGCGGTCATTTTGGATTGAGGAGGCCGGTAACCTCTTATGCGCAGGTCGACCTCCCTGCATCGCCGCAACTGCGTCATGTCCCCGAGGTCGTGATTGAACGAATGGAATCCGATCGCGTGGCAAGGATTGGACGCGATGATTTCTCGCCGCTTGCGATCGAGCGCGGTTCCTAAGACGCAATAGGTGGCGGTCACGCCGAAGTCGCTTTCAAGCTTCAGCATCCGGGTCAGGCTTTCGGCGCACTCCGCGGACGATATCGGGGTATCCACGTTCTCCTCGATGTCGTGGAAGATGCATATTCTCGGCCGCCGAGGGTCCCGCGGCGCGTCTGCCGGCAGATCCTGCAAAACAGCGATGCGATCGGCATTGGCCTTCACCGGCACCTCCCAGTACTCGGCCTGGCCCGACGTTATTCTCCGGCACTGATATTCGGCTTGGGCGTAATCATAGATGCGCAGGAACAAGTCCGGCGTGATCGGTTTTTGCGTGTGAGCGACGATCTGCCGGCCGGTCGGGGAATGCACAGCGGAAATGCCGGCGTCGAGACAAAAATCGAGAACCGCGTTGAACAATATTCCATGCCAATATTTGAAGTGCGTCTCGACCTGGGTCTTGCAGGAGCTGCTCAGCCGCTTGTGCCGGTACAGTTGCTGGCAGAGATCCGATTGCAGCGTCGTGACGGTCGCGATGGAACCGTGGACCCAGAGCCCGGCGGCGGCGATGAGGCCCTTCTGCCCGAATTGCTGGTGGTGCCAATTGATTTCCGGGTCCGTGAACAGCTCGTCCGGCAGGTCGTAGAAGTCCGTGCTGTAGAGGTTGAGCTGATAGAATTGGCCGCGTTTCAGGATCCGCCGAGGGACGCCTCGCCGTTCGAGCAGAAATTGCGCATCCGGATATTGCTTGGGCACCGCGATGACGCGGTGGCTGAAAACCTCACGCCGGGCAAATCGCTTTCCGGCAAACGATTCGTGGTTTCCGGTCTTCCGATACATGAGGTCGTGACGACGACTCGGATGCTGTGACCGGACTTATGCGATTTCAGTCGATGGTCAAGCTCAGTCTATTCTCCATCGGCGGCCCGGTGCTGTCCAGAGCGAGCCGGCGACAGGGCCGGTGTCGAACGCTCGTTGAATGCCCGGTCGGCAAGACCGTAGACCGCAAGCAATTGTCCGACCATCCGGTCGAACCCGAACCGGCCCGCAACGAATTCCGGACCGGCGGAGCGGACACGAGCCTTCCACTCGGGATCGCCGAGGATGCCGATGACTGCTTCCGCCAGGCGCCGGGGCGATCGTTCGCGCACGACGCGGCCTGTCCCGCCTTCCGAAACTGCTTCGCTGACGCCGCCGACATCCGGAGCGACCACTGGACGGCCCGCTGCCTGTGCCTCGATCAGCACGTTCGGAACGCCCTCCGTCATCGAAGTGAGAAGCAGGACGTCGAGTGCCGCAAAGACCAATCCGACGTCGGTCACTGCCCCCGGCAGGACGACCCGATCGCGCAGGCCGAGCGCCTCGATGCGCTGCATCATCCGGTCCTGCAGCGCCCCGTAGCCGGCAACTAGAAAACGAACGTCGGGCCTCGACTTTGTGATCTCCGCCGCGGTGTCGAGCCACAGATCGGGATCCTTGTCCTCGACAAAGCGCATCACCGTGCCGACCACCGGCGCGTCCTGGGACAATCCGAGATGCGCGCGGAAGCGGGCCACTTCGTGGTCCGGCGGCGTCCTGATCTGCTCACGCACGATGCCGTTGTACAGCACACGGATGGTTCCCGGCCGCAGGCCCAGCCAGCGCTCGTAATCGGCGGCGCCGGCCGCGCTGTTGTTCAGGACCTTGACCGCCGGATTGTGCAAGGCGCTGCGATATCCCTCCCACAGCAGCTCCACCACCTGGGCGCCGTAGCGCCGCATGCACTGCTGCATGCTGTTTTGGTGCAGGACGACGCTCGGAACGCCAAGCCCGCATGCGGCATATGCGCCGACGATTGTCGGGATATCGCCCCAAGCGTGGACGACGGCCGGCCGGTAGTGCCGGATCGCCGCCCGGACGGGAGTGATCTTGCTGGCGAACCATCGGGGCAACCGCGAGATTTCCGTGGCGAGTGTCTCGTCGGGCGGCGCCCGAAACCCTGCCGCTTCAGCGGACAGAAAATCCGGACAAAGGTGGGCTGCGATCCCGAGCCTGGCGATTTCGTGCTCGATGCTCGGCGTGCCGGACTCCAATGGATAGAGCGCCATCATCCGCACGTCATATCCGCGCTCCATCAGGCTCGCGGCGGTGGCGAGCATCTGCCGCTCGCTTCCGCCGAGATTGTAGGTCGAGCTGATCATCAGGATCCGCCCGGGCTCGCTGCGGTAGCCGGGCCTGCGGCGGCCGGCCATGCGGCAAAACGCCGAGCGAGCCGACGATGTCTCGTAAAATCTCGACGTGACACCCCCCAGCCAGGGCGCTCGCGACAGGCAGCTCTTCGCCAACTGCCCGAACAGCAACGCCCTCCTCGGGCCCAGCGGCGTGGGCATGTGAACGAAGAGGTAGCCCGATCTCAGCAGATCGAAGCACCAGAAAATTCCACGCGCCTTCTCCGGGTCGGTACAGAGGAAATGACCGAGCGGTTGAAATGGAACCTTGATGCGCGGACGGCCGTTGGGCAGGACGACAGTCGTGACGCAACGCCCGGTGGCGCGGAAACCGGGCCGGTTCGCCGACCCATCGACCCGATATTCTCCGGCCTGCGCCCCATCCATCGCGAATCGATCAAGTCCAACCTCCGCCGCATAGTGGGTGGCGGCATCGAGACTCACGTCCAGCGGTCCGGCCTCGATCGAGCCGACGATCGCGTCGGCCTCGAACAGAAAGCTGCACAGCGTCTGATAGTCGGCATTGATGGTCGCCTCGTCCTCCCGCTGCGAGAACAAGCCTTTGCAAAGCGCGATTTTCGAGATCCTGCCGACCTCGTCGCTGAGCCGCCGGAGGCAGCGTTCGAAGGTTTGAGAGTCGTTGATGCGACCCAACTTGGCGCCCAGCCGGTAATAAGCGTAGAAGCGTTCGCGTGGCGACATGTCGTGCCCCGCATGATCAAGCTCGCCGTCATGTTGCGCCGTCGCCGGACCGGACAGGAAGCGGGAGAGTTGCGCGAAATCTTCGTCGACCCGCGATATTCCGAGCTGGTCGGTGATTTTTTCGAGAAAGATCCCGCGGGCGAGTCCGATCTGTGCGACCAGCGCCGAAGGATGCCGGCTCGCCTCCAGTTGGGCGAAGTGCCAGCGGGCGCCCGCCGCCTTCTGGCGATAGCGGTAGCGGCAGCCTTCGATCAGGTATTTGCGATACGTGTAGTGCAACGCGTAGTCCCGACGATGCTCGCCGTACGTGGCCCACTGCTCGACGCCGGAGTTCCCCAACCTCCCGATATAGATCGTCTTCCATCCCGCCCGGGTGATGTCCGCGACAAAGTCGGTGTCCGGCGAGATCGAATCCTGGAACATCGTGGCCTGGAACACCGCGGTGCGGAAAAGCTTGATGCCGACGACCTGCCCGATCAGCGGATCGCGCAAGTGCCCGACGACGATGCCGACGTCGCGCCGCATTTTCTCGCGAAGCGCCGCGACGCAGTGATCGTCCAGCACCATGTCGGCGTCGACCTGCACGAAGAACGTCGTTTTCACCTGCGCGACGCCGGCGTTCATCGCCTTGTGAAAGGGGGAAACGTCGCGCACCACGATGATGTCGCTGAGCGGCGCCGTCTGCCGGCGCAGGCTGTCGATCGCCCCTTGGGTCGTCGGCTCGCCCGTGGTCAGCACCATGGCGCTGACGTCATCGGTGTCACCGGCAGATCTGCTGACTTGCGGGAGGACCGGCCGGCGGAGCTTGCGGCTTTGCGTGGCGGCGCGGCGTTCCGCCGCCAGCTCCGGTATCTTGGCCGGGTGATGCCGCAACCATGATTCCAGCACCGCAATCGTCCACAGCCGGGCGAGCGAAATGCCCTCGGAGGGAACTTCCGAGGCGATGAAGCGCTTGATCGCCTCCCGCCCGAATGCCGACGCCAGGCGCCCGTCCTCGGCTTCCAGCATCGGCATGCCCACATCGTGCAAGTTCGCGCGTGCCCAATGCGACATCGGCAGCCCGAAGCCCCGCTTCGGCAGATCGACCAGACTGGCGGGCAGATACCGGCGGGCAATCTCGCGCAGGATCAGCTTGCCCTGCTTGCCGCGGACCAGCATCCAGTCGGGAAGCCGTTCGGCAAAACGTGCGAGCTCGATGTTCAGGTAGGGCGTTCGAACTTCCAGGGAATGGCGCATGCTCATGCGGTCGACCTTCCCGAGCACCGCCCCGGGAAGGTAATTTTCGACGTCGGTGCAGCGCATCGCCGGTAGAAGACTCCGCCGGGCCTGGTCGAGATCGGCCCGCAACCCATCGAGATGATCGGCGAGGCCGGGCGGAACGAATCCGAGCAGCGCCTCGACATGCGGCTCCTGCGCCACCAAAAGGCGCAGACCGTAGTAACCGGCGCCCGGCGTCCAATCCGGCATCCGGCCCTGACGATGGCGTGCGAGGTCCTCCAGCGTGGCGAAGTAGCGATTGTAGCCGCCGAACATTTCGTCGCCGCCGTCGCCGCCGATCGCCACCGTGACATCCCGGCGGGCCAGGCCGCTCAGCAGATAGGTCGGCAGGCACGAGCTGTCGGCGTTGGGCTCGTCGAGCATTCGGCCGATGCCCTTGAGGAAATCCGCCGCCTGCGGTTCGACGATCAGCTCGTGGTGATCGGTTTCGAGGTGCCGGGCAAAGGCGCGAGCCGTCTCGTGCTCGCTGCCCGGTTCATCCTTGAAGCCGACCGAGTACGTGCTGATCGGAACGCCCAGCTTGCGCCGCACGAGGGCGCAGACGGTCGAGGAGTCCACGCCGCCCGAAAGAAACGCGCCGAGCGGCACGTCGGCGATCATGCGCCGGCGGATGCTGCGGATAAGAATGTCTTCAAGCTCGTCGGCTAGATCGGGCAGCGGGCGGTCGAACGTTTCCGTCGGCCGGAAAGCACAGAAGCAACCGCTGGTCCGCTGGCCGCTCGCGGTCAGCCTCATCCAATGGCCGGGGCGGAGTTTTTCGACCTTGCGGTAGATCGAGCGCGGCGCCCCGATATATTGGAAGCACAGCACCTCACCCATGGCGCCGAGGTCGACGTTGGCGTCGAAGCCGGGCAGGCATTCGAGCGCCTGCAGCTCGGAAGCAAACGCCAGGCCGCCATCGGCCAGGTCCGTCAGGTAGATTGGTTTTTCGCCGAAGGCGTCGCGCCCCAGAAGAAGATCGCCGGTCAGCGTGTCGTAGGCCGCAAAGGCGAACATGCCGTCGAGCTTTTCGAGCGCCCCAACGCCCCACAACGCCAAGGACTCGACCAGGACCTCGGTGTCGGTGCGGCCCCGAACCTGGCCTCCCGCTCGCTCGATGACGGGTTTGAGTTCCCGGAAATTGTAGATTTCACCGTTGAAGGTGATCACCCAACGGCCGTCATTGGACGTGCGGGGCTGCCGACCTGCCTCGGAAATGTCGATGATGCTGAGCCGCCGGTGACCCAGGATGCAGCGACCCTGGGCGTCGGACCACTGTCCCTCCCCGTCGGGTCCGCGGTGGACGAGTGCGTCGGTCATGCGCCGGACGAGCCGCTCGCCCTCGGCAGCCTGGAACGGCCGGCGCGGCCGGTACAAGCCGGCAATGCCGCACATCAGGTCCCTATTCGATCCGCTCGGCGCGGCTGTCCGTCGATCCGCCCGACGCGGCCGTCCGCAAGCCGCGAATAGGCGTCCTGGATCGCCGCCGCGCTGCGTTCAATCGGAAAATCGCAGCCGACCCGCTGGCGCGCCGCCGCTCCCATGACGGAGCGCCGATTGGCATCGCCGGCGAGCGCATGCAGCGCCGTGGCGAGCGCCGCCGGATCGCGCGGCGCGACGAGCAGGCCGGTTACGCCGTCGACCACCTGTTCCGGCACCCCGCCGACCGCGGTCGCCACCACCGGCAGGCCGGCGCACATCGCCTCGAGAATGTTGTTGGGGAAACCTTCGTGATGCGATGCGCTGACGTGAATATCCGCGGCGGACAAGATCGCCGGGATATCGGAACGTTGGCCGAGAAAGCGGACGTGCGGCGACAGACCCAATCGACCCGCGAGGCGGATCAGACGCTCGGCGCTGCCGTCGACGTCGCGGCCCGCCGCGAGCAGCGCCCAATGGCGTGGCAGCCGGTCGCGGACAAGATGGAGTGCATTCAACAGATCGTCGTAGCCCTTATAGGGAGCGAGCGTGGCGACGATGCTGTACACGAGCGCGTTCGGCTCCAGATCCAGCCGGCGTCGCGCCGCCTGACGATCGATCATCGTGCCGGCGAACGCCGCCAGATCGATTCCATTGTGGATCAGCAGCGTTCTCTCCTCCGAAATTCCTTCCGTGTGGAGTTCCCTCAGTATCGCGCGGGAATTACCGACCGCCAGATCGGCGGCGCGATGAAGGAGCTGCCGTTCGATATTGCGCCAAAGCCAGCTGCTCTCCTGGTACCAGTTCAGCGACACGCGACTCATCATCAGCGGGCGCCGACCCGCCAGTGCGTTCGCCAGGACGCCGATCAAATACGCGCTCGGCAGAATGGCGTGCAGAACGTGGACGTCATGGTCGCGGATATAGGCCGCCACCAGGCGCGCGACGCGCATGTACTCCCGGCCTGCCCGCACGAAACGCCGCCACTGCGCAGGTCTTGCCCCATGCTGTCCGTTCGACACGGCGCGCGTGGGCCACGTCTGCTCCTCTGGGCCGGGACCGATAACCTCTATGCCGGCATCGAGCAGGTCTGATGCCATCTCGCCGCGCCAGGCGAACGGCCACACCACGATCTTGAACCGGCTTCGATCGATCCGCGGCAGGTTGCGGACCAGGTCCATCTCGGCGCCGCCGATGTCGAGCGTCGGGATGAGGATCAGCACCTTTATCGGCGAGGAACTGCCCGCACCGCGATCCATCGCCGCCGGAGCGAAACGGGCAAGGTCGCTGCGGGCAGCAGAAATCCCTCGCATTGACGAACCATCGGACGCCGCTCCCGTGGAATCCAATTCGTCTGCGTCGAAGAACCTCGTCTTCACGTGCGGCAACCCGTTGCTCTGCGTCACCGGTCAGTCACCGAAAAGAAATCGCTGACGGAGACACACAATCGGGTGCAGCCGTCACGCTCGGAGCGAGCAATGACGCCTCGGAGAATCGCGATTTCGTCAGCGCCGGGTGCGTGCACCTTTGCGGGCCCTTGCTTGATACTTTTGTCTCTGACCATGTCACCCTTTCATCAATCAAGCTGATGAAGCGACCCCGTTCCGGGCGCCCTGATCCAAATATGAACCCGCATCGCCCTGTTAGCAACAAGACCGGTTCAATCTGCATGCGCTTGGCGCATGTCGCGGAAAAGTGGCGACCGGTTACCGAATAGGACATATGCGCGTGAGCAAAGCTGGGGCGCGGATTTCCGATTCGGTCCAATCGCGATGTGCGCTAGCGCGACGAGACCGCGCCCGGCTTGGGGGCGGACGGCTTGGGAGCGGACGGCTTGGCGGGGGTCGCCACCTTGCCGTCGGTGATGCGCGCGTCGAGCTCGGCCAGCGCGCTCGCCGGATCGACCAGCCCCCAGCCGAACTGGTCGTCGCGGCCCTTCGCTGCGAGCCGCTTGGCGCTCGACGTGAGCACTTCGAGGACGGTGGCGGCGTCGACCGACGGATGCCGCTCGATGAGCAGCGCGGCGACGCCGCTCACATGCGCGGCCGCGACCGAGGTCCCGGTGGTGATCTGATAGGCGTCGCTTGGGGCCGGCACCGCGATGTCGACGCCCGGCGCCGCCACCGCGACGTGCGGCCCCTGGACGGCCTGGCCGAACAGCTGGTCGTTCTGGTCGGTCGCCGTCACCGCGATCACGTGCGGATCGGCCGCCGGATAGAGCGGCGGAGATTTCGCCCCCGCATTACCTGCCGCCGCGATCAGCACCACGCCCTTCGCATGCGCGTTCTTCATCGCCAGCTGCAGCATGGGATCGTAGGGCCCGGCGAAGCTCATATTGATGACGCGCGCGCCTTTGCCGATCGCCCATTCGAGCCCGGCAATGATGTGGCGCGTGGTCGCCTCCGGCGATTGCCTGGAATCGGCGCTGAAGGCATGGACGGCGAGAATCCTGGCTTTCGGCGCGATGCCCAGAAGCCTGCTGTGCGCCGCGATGGCGCCCACCATTCCGGTGCCGTGCACATGCGGCTTCTCGGGACGGCCGACGGCGCTGAACTGCTCGACGACCGCGCCCGCGAGATCGGGATGCCTGACGTCGATCGCGGAATCGATCACGGCGACCAATACGTTGCTGCCGGTCGCCACCCTGTGCGCCTCGCCGAGCCGCAATTTGCTCACGACGTACTGGCCGGAGTCGCCTGTATTGCCGCGCGCCGCCAAGGTCGCGTCCTGGCGCAGCTGGTACACGTAGTTCGGCTGCGCGATGCCGATGTTCTCCGCCTCCAAGGCGCGAACCACCTCGGCGACGGCCCGGCCGTCGGCAACGCGCAAATGGAACAGGGTTCCGCCAGTCAGGCCGACGGTCTGAGAGGCGATCGTGCTCAGCCCCAGCCGGCGCATCGCAGTGTCGAGCGCCTGGCGCGAGACGTTGGAGCCGACCTGGAACACCATCTCGGTGGACACGAACCGTGTCTCGCCCGCAGGCGGCACGCCGGTGAAGCCCCGCTCGCCAGGCAGCGGCCGGTGCGGCAGCCGCAGCCGTGCCGTCAGGAGCTCTCTGCGGTGATCGAGCCGGAACCTTTGGCGCTCGACCATGGTGGTCGCGCGCTTGCCGAGAACGTTCTTGCCGAGCCCGTCCTTGGTGAGGGCGTTCTTGCTCAGCGCGTTCTTGCCCAGCGTGCCCTTGCTCAAGACGTTCTTGCTCAACGCGTCCTTGCTCAGAGTGTGCTTGTTGAGCGCATCCTTGCCGAGCACGCCCTTGCCGGGAGCGCCCTTGCCGAGGACGTTCTTGCCCAACGCGGCTGGCGTGGTCGCGGACGAATTTTGGCCGGGCTCGACCCCCTTGGCCTTGCTCAACTGCTTTTTCTTAGCGGCCTTGGCGAGATGCTTGGGCTGATCGATCGCGACGGCGTCGCTGACGGAGCCCACGCCGATCGCGACGGCTCCCAGGATCAGCAAGACGATGGCCACCCCGGCCCGGAGATTGGAGGTGTCGTGCCCGCGCAATTGCATGGCTCATCCCTGCCCGGTCCCGATCTCTAGGGCGAGATTGCGCCGACTTTGCGTCTATCGCTTCCCCGGTGAGGTCAGCCGATGCCCGACCCCGACCGCTTCAGCCGCGGATCCAGGATGTCGCGCAACCCGTCGCCGAGCAGGTTTATCCCGAGCACCGTGAAGAAGATGCACAGGCCCGGAAACAATGCGAGCCACCATGACGTGCTGATATAGGTGCGCCCATCGGCCAGCATCGTCCCCCAGGTCGGAATCTCGGGCGGCACGCCCAGGCCAAGGAAGCTCAGCGCCGCTTCGGAAATGATCGCGGAAGCCATGGAGAACGTCCCGATCACCACGGCCGACGGGAACAGGTTGGGCAAAATATGGTGCAGGATGATGCGGGTATGGCCGGCGCCGAGCGAGCGCGCCGCGTCGACGAACTCGCGCGTCCGCAACGACAGCGCCTGCCCTCGCGAGACCCGGCAGTAGGCGATCCATCGCTGGCTGACCAGCGCAAGGATGAGATTTTCGAGCCCCTGGCCGAGGAACGCCATGATGGCGACCGCGAGCAGCAGCGGCGGAAAAGCCCACACGACTTCAACGAGCTTCTGAATCGCAAAATCGGTCGTCCCGGCGAAATAGCCGGAGATCGCCCCCAGCGCCAAGCCCACAACGCCCGAGATGATCACCACCATGACCGCTATCACCAGCGAGATGCGGGCGCCGTAGATCAGGCGCGAAAGGATGTCGCGACCGACCGCATCGGTGCCGAGCACGTGCGGCCCGAACAGCCAGTCGGGTGGCCGCAGCACGCGGGCGAGATTCTGGCCATTCGGATCGTAGGGCGAGATCCACGGCGCCAAGGCCCCGACGACGATCAGGATCACCACGATCGTGCTGCCGACCGCGACCTTCGGCGTCAGCCATGGTCGAATTGCACCTCGCAAGCGCCGGCCGCGGCCGGAACCAGCCCCGCCGACAACCTCGACTTCGAAGGTTGCGCTATTTCCCAAAGCGGATCCTCGGGTCGATCAGCGCATACAGGATATCGATCGTGAAATTGATCACGACGAACGCGATCGTGTAGGTGAGCACGGTGCCGGTGATCAGCGGGTAGTCCCGTGATTGGATCGCGGCGATCAACAGCGAACCGCTGCCCGGCCAGGCGAACACCGTCTCGACGATGATCGATCCACTCAGCAGCGTGCCGAGCTCTAATCCGACCACCGTGATGATCGGGACGAGCGCGTTGCGCAGCACATGCCGCCATAGAACCGTGCGTTCGCCGAGGCCCTTCGCACGCGCCGTGCGTATGTAATCCTCGTTCATGATCTCGAGCACGGATGAGCGCGTCACGCGCATGATCAATCCCATCATGCCCGTCCCCAAGGCGATGGCCGGCATGATCACGTACTTGATGCCGTCCCAGGCGGTTTTCATGTTGCCCGCGGCAAGGCTCTGGATGATGTAGAAACCGGTTTCGGATCCCTGGGCGACGCCGTACGTGCTTCGGCCGGAGGATGGCAGCCAGTTGAAATACCCCGAGATGACCAGGATCAGCATGATGCCGAACCAGAAGTTCGGCATCGAAATGCCGAAAAAGCCGAACATCGAGCCGAGATTGTCCGCCCACGAATTCGGCTTGGCGCCGGCGAAAACCCCGAGCGGGATGCCGAGGATGATCGCGATCAGCAGCGACGCGATGGCGAGCTCGATCGTCGCCGGCAGCCGTTCGCCGATCAAGGTGATCACCGGATCCGCATAGCGGAAGGAGGTGCCCAGATCACCCGAGAGGATGTTTGCCAGGAACCGCAGGTACTGAACGTAGATCGGCTGATCGAGGCCCCAGCGGCGCCGCGCATCGGCAATGTCCTGCGGCGAGGCTTCCTCCGACAGCAGCAAGTCCGCCGGGTCGCCGGGCGCGGCATGAATCAGCAGGAAGACCAGCAACGAAATCAGGATGACGACCGGAATCGTCGCGATGATCCGGCGGAGCAGGTACCCAAGCATCGGCTCAGCTCGAACCTTGTCGTTCGCGCGGCAACGGAGGGGACGCCTTCCCCTCCGGGGCCAACTACTGCTTGACGACGATCTCGGTGCCGAAGATGCGCCCCGAAGGCGTCGGCTTGTGCTCGATGGCCTTGCTCTCGCCGTACAGCATGTGGTGCCTCCACATGAAGCACGCCGGCGCCGCGTCCTCGATCGCCTTGAACGCGGCATTGAGCGCCTTCTTGCGCTCGGCCGGATCGAAGGTCACGCGTTCGGCGGCAAGCGTCTGGTCGATCTTCGGGTCGGATATCCCGATGCGCGGCGATCCGCCGGTCTCGAAATATTGCGACAGCGCGACCGACGGATCGACCACCGAGCCACGGCCCATGTAGTAGAACGGCGTCTTGCCCCTCTGCACATCGGCCCAGAGCGTCGCCCATTCCGGCGTGCGCAGCTTGGCGTTGATGCCGACCGCATTGAGCATCGGGATCATCGCTTCGGTCACTTCCTTGTCGTTGATGTAGCGGCCGACGGGCGTATCGAGATACACGGGCTCGTTGGCGTATCCCGAAGCCTTGACCAGCTCCCTGGCCTTTGCCGGATCGTACGGAATGAGAAGGCTCTTCTTGGCGTAGTCGGCGTCGAAGCCGTATTGGCCGGAGCCGATCGGTCCATCGAGCCGCTCCGCCTGGCCCTTGAGCACGTTCTTGATGATCAGGTCCCGGTCGATGGCGTGGCAGACCGCCTGGCGCAGCTGGACATTGTCCCACGGCTTGTACTTGGGGCTGAGCGCCAGGAACATGATCTCGACCGAGCCGGTCGGATGCAGCACCGCGTTCGCCGACTGACTGACGCGTTCGGCGAGATGCGGCGGAATAAACTGTGCGATCTGCACCTCGTTGTTGAGCAGGGCGGTGACGCGCTGCTCGGGCTCGCGCATGATCGTGAAGATCAGCGTGTCCGGATTCACCGGCTTGGCGGCCGGATGGCTGCTGTCTTTCTCGAGCACGATGCGCTGGCCGATCACCAGCTCCTTGAGCTTGTAGGGTCCCCACCCCCACGGATACCGGCGATCGGCGTCGCGCGCACCGTGCTTCTCGTAGAGATCCTTCGCCGTGATGATCACTCGGTCGAACAGGTATTCGAGCAGCGACGCCGTCGGCTGATTGGTGACAATTTTCACCGTGTATTTGTCGAGCGCGACGATTTCCTTGATCGGTGCGGTGTTCTGCTTCTGCTTGCTTTGCGGGTCGGTGTTGATGCGCGTTACCGAATGCACCACGTCGTCGGCGGTGAATTCCTTGCCGTCGTTGTGGCGCTTGACGCCGCGCTTGAGATGGAAGGTCCACACATTGTTGTCGGTCTTGTCGACTTCCCATCTGTCGGCCAGCATGCCGACATATTCGCCTTTCTCGAAATCATAGATCCCCAGGCAGCCGAAGACCTGGCACCAGATGCCGTAGGCGAGCGACACGCTGTCGGCATAAGGGTTGAAGCTCGCGATCGTCTCGGTCACGCCGACGGTGACTTGGCCCTTGGCCGCCGCGTTGCCGGCACAAAGGCCGAAAACTGCCGCACCGGCAATCGACGCCGCCATGATCGGCGCGAGACGTCCTGAGCTGGTTTTCATCTGGCTCTCCCACAACATGGCCGCCGAGGGGGGCGATCGGTGATCGCGTGTATCGCCTGCGTCTCGCAGCTCGGCCCGGCCGCGCCACCACCCGCTTGAACGCCGTCCCGCCGGATATGACGTCACGACATTCTATGCCTGCAAAAAGAATGCCGGCAACTCGCATTCCTTGCGGCGGGACCGTCGTGCGACCTTTTGATGCGACAAATCGCCCGCTATTTCTTTCCGCGCGGACCGAAGACGTGGCAGGCGACGCCGTGCCGGCCGTCAAATTCGAGCCGCGGCTCCTCCTCGGCGCAGCGCGCCAGCGCGAACGGACAGCGCGGATGGAAACTGCATCCCGGCGGCGGATCGATCGGGCTCGGCACGTCCCCCTGCAGCACCATGCGTTCGCCCTTGCGGGCGGGATCGGGCACCGGCACGGCGGACAGCAGCGCCTGCGTATAGGGGTGCTGGCCCTCGCGATAGAGCTGACCAGAAGGCACGATCTCGACGATCTTGCCCAGATACATCACCGCCACGCGGTCGCTGACGTGCTCGACCACGCGAAGGTCGTGGGAGATGAAGAGATAGGTGAGGCCCAACTCCTGCTGCAGATCGAGCAGCATATTCAGGATCTGGACCTGGATTGAAACGTCGAGCGCCGAGACCGCTTCGTCGGCGACGATGAACTTGGCGTTCACCGCGAGCGCCCGGGCGACGCCGATGCGTTGGCGTTGTCCGCCCGAGAACTCATGCGGATAGCGCCCGTAATATTCTGCGCGCAAACCGACTCGCGTCAGCAGTTGCACGACCCGCGCCTTGTGATCGCGGCCCTTGGCGAGCCCGTGAATCCGCAAGCCTTCGCCGATGGTCTCGCCGATCCGCATGCGCGGATTGAGCGAGGCGTACGGGTCCTGGAAGATGATCTGCATCTTGCGGCGCATCTCGCGCATCGCCGGACCGGACAGCGATGACAACTCGTGCCCTTCGAAGGTGATGGTGCCGCCGGTCGGCTCGATCAAGCGGACGAGGCAGCGGCCGAGCGTGGTCTTACCGCAGCCCGACTCACCGACCAGGCCGACGGTCTCGCCTTCTTCCACGTCGAGGCTCACGCCGTCGACCGCCTTGACCTGCTCGCGCGCGCCCCCGAGCAGTCCGGTCCGCACCGGGAAGTATTTCTTCAGATCCCGGATCTCGAGCAGCGCCATCTCACGCAACCTTGAAGCAGGCGACGCTATGGCTGGTCTCGACCTCGATCAACGGCGGCTGCGCCTGCGCGCAGCTCGCGTCGGCGCGCGTGCAACGGTCGCGAAAATGGCAGCCGGTCGGCCAATCGAGCGGATTGGGGACCATTCCCGGAATCGCCTGCAGCCGGCGCTTCGGAGCGCCGCTGCCGGGCATCGAATTCAAAAGCCCGATCGTGTAGGGATGCATCGGGCGGGAGAAGATGGCTTCGGGCTTCGCACGCTCCACGATCTTGCCGGCATACATGACCGCCACCTCGTCCGCGCGCTCTGCGACGACGCCGAGATCATGGGTGATGAGCAGGACCGCCATGCCGAGCCGCTGCTGGAGCTCGCCGATCAGCTCCAGGATCTGCGCCTGGATGGTGACGTCGAGCGCGGTGGTCGGCTCATCGGCGATGAGCAGCTTGGGAGTACAGGCGAGCGCCATCGCGATCATCACGCGCTGACGCTGCCCACCGGAGAGCTCGTGCGGATAGCTTGTTATCCGCTTGCGCGCCTCTGCGATCTTGACGAGGCCAAGCATCTCGGTCGCGCGCTTGCGTGCCTCGCGTCGGCTGGCGCCCTGATGCAGCCGCACGGTCTCGGCGATCTGATTGCCGATGGTCATGACGGGGTTGAGCGAGGTCATCGGCTCCTGGAAGATCATCGAGATCTCGTTGCCGCGGATGCGCCGCATCTCCTCCCCAGGGAGGCTGGCAAGGTCCTTTCCGCGATACAGGATCTCTCCGCCGACGATGCGTCCGGTTCCTGCGGAGAGCAGCCGGATGATCGAAAGCGCGGTCACGCTCTTGCCGCAGCCGGACTCGCCGACCAGCCCGACCGTTTGGCCATCCTCGATGTCGAAGGTGACACCATCGACCGCGCGCACCTCGCCGTCGCTGGTGAAGAAGGAGGTGCGCAGATCCTTGACCCGCAAGAGCGGCGCCATTTTCAAATCGCCGGTGTCGAATATCCGTCGCCGCGCCTTGAGCGCGATTTGTTTTCCGAGGGTTGGCTAACGCGCGCAAATCGTCGGTAGCATGACGCCGAGGGAGTGACAACCTGACGCCTCGGAGCCATCCATTGCATTGGCACATTGCCGCGCGCTCCGATTGGTTGCATCGGCAGCGCGCTTTGGCCTATTTTTGGTTGGTCGTATTTTTGCCGAAAGCCACCCAAGTTGGCTGTAGCCGACGTGGACGCGCGAGCCCGGTTTCGCTTGCAATGTTCCGGAGCCCGGGCAACCTGATCGAGGGGGAGAGCGAGATGGCGTCGATCGAGCAATTCGAGGATCACTGCTGGAAGGACGTGGTGCCGGCCGCGGACATGAAGCTCTATTCCTGCTACGCGCGCGCCACCTATGTCGGGCCGCGTCCGGCGCTGCTTGCCATCGATCTCTACAACATCGTTTATCGCGGCGGCCCACACTCGCCCTACGAGCTCGACCCTGTCTATCCCAACAGCTGCGGATTTTACGCTCACCGGGCAGTCGAGCCGACGAAGCGGCTTTTTGCAGCCGCGCGCAGCGCCGCAATTCCCATTCTCTATTGCACGCAGGAAACGCGGCCAAACAACCGGCCTTCCGGCGCCGTCTCGACGCGGCGCCAGGGTCTGTCGATGCCTAGCGAGAACGATGACTACGATATTTATCGGGAATTCACGCCGCAGGCCTCCGACATCGTCATCCGCAAGCAGCGGGCCAGCGTTTTCCAGGGCACCCCGCTCGTCTCGCACCTGACCATGCTGGGCGTGAACAGTCTCATCGTCTGTGGCGAGAGCACGTCGGGCTGCGTGCGAGCGAGTTGCGTCGACGCCTACTCCAGCGGCTTCCATGTCTCGCTCGTCGAGGAGTGCACGTTCGACCGCGCAGAGCTCACGCACAAGGTCAACCTGTTCGACCTGCACCACAAGTATATCGACGTCATGCATGTCGACGAGGTGATCGCGCACCTCCATCGAATAGCCCCCGACAGACCGGCCGCAGCGCAAAGCCGCGCCGCGTCTGGCCGACGGTAAGGCTTTTTCCGATTTCGCTATTTCATAGTCGCTTTGTCGCTCGGTGGTTTTGAAGTCGGCAAGCGCCGGCCGAGGGAGACGGAGCCGATGGCTTTCGAGGCAGCGACGTGCTTGCTAACATGCAAGACCGGCGCGACAGAATGACAACCCGTCAACGGAGGGCAACGCTCATGCAAAGTGGTCATGACCGCAGGGATTTCATCAAGAAGGGTCTCTTGCTCGGCGGCGCGGCGGGTCTTCTGACTGCCGGGTTGGCGCCGATCGCGGCTGCCCAGACCGTGGGAAAGGCGGTGCGCAGACCGGATCGCTATGCAGACTCGTATATCTTCGAAAGGAAGCCTTTCACGTGGCCCGGCAACAAGACGCTCGCCGTCTGGGTCGCCCCCAATGTGGAGGTCTGGAATTTTGATTCACCCGTTGGCGTGGGCGTGTCTCCGAATTTCGGTAACGTCGTGCCGGACATCATCAACTACGGCTGGAGAGAATACGGCATGCGGGTAGGCCTGTGGCGGCTGGCGGACGTGCTGGATGCGGCGGGCGTCAAGGCGAGCGTCGCTCTCAATTCGGCGGTATGCGAAGCGCATCCCAGGGCCGTGGAAGAGATGAAAAAACGCGGATGGGAATTCATGGGCCATGGCACGACCAACAGTGAAAGCCTGGCTCGGCTGGAGATCGACAAGGAGCGGGAGGTCATCCAGACCGTTCTCAAGACGATCGAGCAGGCCACCGGAAAAAGACCGCGCGGATGGCTGGGGGCCGGGCTCGCCGAAACCTACAATACGCTGGACATCCTGGCGGAAGAGGGCGTGGAGTTCTGCGGCGATTGGAACAATGACGACCAGCCTTACCCGATGAAAGTCAAGAAAGGGAAGCTCTTCTCCATTCCATATTGCATGGAGATCAACGACATCCCGCTCTTCCTCCGAAAAGGCTACACCGGGGAGCAATACCACAGATCCGTGATGGATCAGTTCGAGGGGCTCTACGCCGACAGCAAGAAGCATCCGAGAGTCATGGGCATTCCGCTGCATCCGATGATCATCGGCCAACCTCTGCGCATCAAATACCTCGAGCGCGCCCTCGCCGAGATCAAGAAGAATGACGGCGTTTGGTTTGCCACCGGCAGCGAGATCATCGACGCCTACCAGCGAGCCAACCCGAGTGGTTAGCAGTTGCCTGCTTGCGCGAGGAGCGCGACCGCTTTGGTTTTGCTCTACTCGAACTTCAGGTTTGCGGCCTTGACGACATCGGAATAGGCTTTGATGTCGGCGTCGATCTGCCGGGCGAAATCGACGCCCGGCCCGCCGCCCGCATCGTATGAAATGGCTTTGATCTTGTCGCGTACGCTGGCATCCGCCAGCACTCGCCGCAACTCGGCTTCGAGCTTGCCGGCGATTGCAGACGGCGTGCCGGCGATTACGAACGCGCCGCTCCACTGCAGCCTGATGTCGACGTCCGCGAGCCCGATCTCGGCCATGGTCGGCACGTCCGGCAGCTCCGTTGAGCGTACCGTGCCGTTGACCGCAAGCGCACGGAGCTTGCCACTTCGCGCCAGCGGCACGGTCGACGAGGGATCGGCAATGCCGAACAAGGTTTGTCCGCCGACGATGCTGAGCATCATCTCGTTGGTGCTCTTGTAGGGGATGGGCTGCGCCTGCATGCCGGTCTTGAGCTTGAACAGCTCCGTCGGAATCGTGAAGGCAGGCGACGAGGTCGGATAGTTCGACCTGGCAGGGTTGGCCTTGCCCCAGGCGACAAGGTCTGCGACCGACTTGATCGTCTCGTTCATCGCCCCCGCGATGATCAGCGGGTAGGAGGCGATCATGGTGAGCGGAATGAGGGTTCTGGTCGGATGAAACGGCAGGTTGGGATAGATCGCCGACGAGATCGCCAGCTGCCCGGTCGCTCCCACGATCATCGTGTAGCCGTCCCCTGGCTGACCCTGGGCGTATTCCACGGCTAGCCGGCCGCCGGCGCCCGGCTTGTTCTCGACCACGACCGGTTGGCCGATGTTCTCCGCCAGCTTCTGGCTGACGATCCGCGCCAGCAAGTCGTTGCCGCCGCCGGCGGCAAAGCCGACGATGACGCGGATCGGCTTGGCCGGATAGCTCGCCGCGACGTCCGCCTGCGCCAACGCCTTGTCGCTCGAATAAAGAGCAAGCCCCGCGATGGCGATTGCAGCATGCAAAATTGCGCGCGGAGATCTGGTGAAGTGCATGGACAACTCTCGTTGGCGCTTGTTGATCGCCGATTGTAGAGAGCCTCGCCTTGCGCCGCCAGCGGAGCGGACAGCGTCCGTCAGACCGGCCACGTCTCCAGCCGAAAGGCCGAGTCCCAGAACACCCATTCGAGCTGGGTCGCCCGCGTGAAGGCGGCGTGCATGCGCGCGAGCAGCGGTGGCGAGGCGTCGGCGGCGACCTCGTCGGTCGCCGCGATCACTGCGCGGACGGCGGCGTGGAATTCCTCGCCCGCATAGGTGTCGATCCAGGCCTGATAGGGGTTCTTTGGCGCCGCGCGCGCGTGGATATCGCGCCCGACCTCGGCGTAGATCCAGAAGCACGGCAGCAGCGCGCCGAGCACGACCTCGTAGGGCTCCCCGTAGGCGGTCGCGATCAGGTAGGAGACGTAATGGTGGCACGCCGGCGACAGCGGCGTTCGTGCGAAGATCTCCGGCGTGATGCCATACCGCTCGAAGAACGAGCCATGCAGCGCGCGCTCGACCACGATCGCACCCTCGGCGGACTTGGCGAATTGCACGATGCGGTCCGGGTTCGGCGCCTTGGCGGCGGCAAGCGTCAGGGCGCGTCCGAAGCCGATCAGATAGTGCGCATCTTGCGTGATGTAGTGCTTGAAGCGGGCCTCGCTCAGCGTGCCGGCGGCGAGCTCGGCGTTGAACGGCATCGTGCGGATAACGTCGTAGGTGCGGGCGTTCTGCTCCCAGGCCGCGCGTGAGAAGCTACTCTCCGTCTTGGCGCTCATGATCTTGTCCGCGCTCAGACGGCCGCTCGCGGACGGCCTTGCGCGAGCACGCTCAACAGGCCCCTCACCTCCCGGCCGGGATCGGTCGAACGCATGACGCCACCCATCACGGCGATGCCGACCGGCCCGGCGGCCAGCACTTCCGCCACCCGCGTGGTGTTGAGGCCGCCGATGGCGAGGACTGGAACGCGCGCCGCCGCAGCGATCTCCGCCAAGCCCTTGCGGCCGATCTCGGGGCCGTAGCCGGGCTTGCTCGGCGTCTCGAAGGCGGGCCCGGCGATCGCATAGTCGATCGCCGTCGGATCGAGCGCGTCGGCCTCGGTGACGGTGTGGATCGACACGCCGATGAGCTTGCCTTGTCCCAACAGCTTGCGCGCCGCCCCCGGATCGCTGCCAGCCGGCAGGTGCACCCCGTCGACTCCGCAGGCCTTCGCCAGTTCCGCCTCGCCGTGCAAGCTCAGGCGCGCGCCGTGACGCCGCGTCAGCCGCAACAGCGTGCCGGCGAGCGCCATCTGATCGTCTTCGGAGAGATCTTTCTCCCGCAGGCTCACCCAGCGGCAACCGGCGGCGAGCGCCGCAGCCACCACGTCGGCGAGCGGCAGCCGTGCTTGCCGGCGGTCGGTGACCAGCAGCAGCGGCGGATCGGGGAGCATCACGTGCCGACCAAGCCGAATTGCGGGCTCGACGGCTCGGCATGGGCGAGCTTGGGAATCCGTCCGGCGAGGCGCGCACCGCGGCCGGCCTCCACCGCCGCGCGCATGCTCTTCGCCATCAGCACCGGGTCGCGCGCCTTCGACACCGCGGTATTGAGCAGCACCGCCGAGCAGCCGAGCTCCATGGCGAGCGCGGCGTCGGAGGCGGTGCCGATGCCGGCATCGAGAACGACCGGCACCGGCGAGCGCGCGCAAATCAGTTCGATCAGATGCGGGTTGCAGATGCCGAGCCCGGAGCCGATCGGCGCGCCGAGCGGCATCACCGCGGCTGCGCCGGCATCCGCAAGCTTGCGGCAGACTACCGGGTCCTCGGTGCAATACGGCAGCACGATGAAACCTTTCGCCACCAGCGTCTCGGTAGCGCGCACGAGCTCCTCGGTATCGGGATAGAGCAGCTCGCGGTCGCCGATCACTTCGAGCTTGATCCAGTTGGTCTCGAGCGCCTCGCGCGCCAGCTCGGCGGTGAGCACCGCGTCCTTGGCGGTCTGGCAGCCCGCCGTGTTGGGCAGGAAATGGATGTGCTTGGGGATGAGATCGACCAGGCTTTCGTCCTCGCCGGCAAGGCTGATGCGCCGGATCGAGGCGGTCACCATGGCAGTCCCGCTCGCCGCCACCGCGTCGAGCATGACCTGCCGGTTTGGATAGCCGGCGGTGCCGAGAAACAGCCGCGAGCCGAATTCACGCCCGGCGATGATCAGCGGATCGGACATGCTCAGCCTCCTTTCAGCGCGCGCACGATCTCGACACTGTCGCCCGGCCGCAGCCTCGTCTGCGGCCAGGCGGCGCGCGGAACTACCGCGCCGTTGAGCGCAACCGCGATGCCGCGCTGGCCGGTGTCGACCGCCTTCTCCTCCAGCAACGCCGCAAGGGTGGCGGCCGCGAGCGGCTCGTCCTGGCCGTTCACCCGGATGCTGGCGGCAGCGGCGGTCGGTATCATGGCATCCTCCAGCTATTCGGCGGCGGCGGCCCGTGTCGAGATGAAGCGTTCGATCCCGAACGGGCGAAACGCTGGATCGACCATGCCGTCGAGCACCATTCGGGCGATGGCGTCGGAGGTCACTGGCGTCAAGAGTATGCCATTGCGGTAATGGCCGGTGGCGTAGATCAGCCCGCCGAGCGGCGCGGGGCCGAGGATCGGGGCGTCGTCCCGGCTGCCCGGCCGATGCCCGACCCACGTCTCCTCGATCGGCAGTTCCTCGACCGCAGGGATTGCTCGCCAAGCCGCTTCGAGCAGCGTCAGCAAGCCGCCGGCGGTGAGCGTGCCGTCGAAGCCCTTCTCCTCGACCGTCGCGCCGACCAACAGGCGGCCGTCAAGGCGCGGCACCAGATAGGCGCCCGGCGCCCAGACCACATGGTTGACCAGTGGCGCGGCCGGATCCATGCGCAGGGCCAGCATCTGGCCTTTGATCGGCCGCACCGGCGGCCGCAGTTCGGGCGCAAGCCCCGCGATCGCCCGCGACCAGGCGCCGGCCGCCAGCACGACCACGTCGGCCGCGACCTTCGTCCCGTCGGCGAGGACCACGCCGCTCACCTCGCCGCCCTTGCTGGCAATCTCGGTCACCGCCTGATGCTCGTGAATGACTGCGCCGGCGCGCTCGGCCGCGATCCGCAAGGCGGCGGCGAGCTTGCGGTTGTCGACTTGCGTATCCTCGGGGCTCCACACCGCGCCGGCAAGCTTGCCGGCGAGGTGCGGCTCGCGCCGGCGCGTCTCCGCCGCCGAAATCCAGGACAGCGGCAGGCCGAGCTTCTGCTGGAACACGAGCTGATGGTTCAGGCGCGCCTGATCGTCCGCGGTCAGCGCGAGCAGCAGCGTGCCCTCGCGCCGCAGCTCCACGTCGATCCCGGAGGCCTCCCCGAGCTCGGCCGCGAAGGCCGGCCAGCGCGCCTGGCTCTCGCGCCCGAGCGCGATCAGCGCCTCCTCGCCCGGCTCGGCCTCGGAGCAGGCGGCGAGCATCCCGGCGGCGGCGTGGCTGGCGCCGCTACCGGCGGCGCCGCGGTCGAACACCGCAACCGACGCGCCCTGCGCCGCCAGCCGCCAAGCGATGCCGAGCCCGATCACGCCGGCGCCGATGATGGCGACGTCGGGCTTTGCAGCATTGCGTGAGGGGCGGTTCGGCAACCGGCGGCTCCCTTCGCTGGAATGACCCAGACAGGTTCAGTGGGTTTGATCTCAGCCGCGTCCGCCGCGGCACCCCAGGCCGTCTGTGCCTATGATGGGGATTCTCGCCCCGATGCACAAGGCCGTTTGGCCGGCCTTGCGACCTGCCTTGCTGCTGGCTGCGCGGGCCATACCGCCATCGTTCGTGCGATGTGCTACCCTCGCCCGTTCAGCCGAGCCAGAGGTTCGAGGATGAGACGGCGGGAGTTCATGGCGCTGATGGGCGGCGCGGCGGCGTCCCCGGTTTCTTGGCCGCCTGCGGCGCGCGCGCAGCAGGCCGAGCGCGTGCGGCGCGTCGGCGTGCTCATGAGCACGGCCGCGGAGGACCCGGAATCACAGCTGCGCCTCGTCGCGTTCGTGCAGGGGCTGCAGCAGGCGGGGTGGACCGCCGGCCAGAACCTGCAGGTCGACACCCGCTGGGCCTCGGGCGATAGCGCGCGCCTGCGCAGGTCTACGGCGGAATTGCTCGCGCTCTCGCCCGACGTCATTGTGGCCGGCGGACGTGCAGCGTCGGTCGTGCCGCAGGTTCAGCAAGCGGGCGGCGACATCCCGGTCGTGTTCGTGCAGGGCGTCGACCCGGTCGGCACCGGCTACGTCGCGAGCCTGGCGCGGCCGGGCGGCAACGCCACCGGCTTCACCCAGTTCGAGTACACCTTGAGCGGAAAATGGCTGCAATTGCTCAAGGAGGTCGTGCCCGGCATGACGCGTGCAGCGGTGCTGCGGGAAGCCGGCGGAGCCGGGATCGGACAGTGGGCGGTCATTCAGGCTGCAGCATCATCACCGGCAGTAGAGTTGAGTCCGATCAACGCCGGCGACCCGGCCGATATCGAGCGCGCTGTCGCCGCTTTCGCGCGGGAGCCGGACGGCGGCCTGATTGTGGTGGTGAGCTCGTGGGCGACGGTTCACCGCGATTTGATCATCGCGCTGGCGGCCAAGCACCGCTTGCCCGCGATTTATCCCTATCGATACTTCGTCGCCGGCGGCGGCCTCGTCTCCTACGGGCCCGATCTCATCGATCAGTACCGGCGCGCCGCCGGCTACGTCGATCGTATCCTCAAGGGCGAGAAGCCGGCCGACCTGCCGGTGCAGGCGCCGACCAAGTACGAGCTGGCGATCAATCTCAAGACCGCGAAGACGCTCGGCCTCGAGATGCCGCCGACGTTGCTCGCCCGCGCCGACCAGGTGATCGAATGAGGCGGCGGCAGTTCATATCGCTCCTCGGCGGCGCGGCGATCGCGTGGCCGATCACAGCGCGCGCGCAGCAGGCGGGCAAAGTCTTTCGGATCGGGTTCCTGGTTTTGTCGACCGCCGACAGTCTGCCCAAGCGCCTCGAGGCGTTTCGCGCAGGTCTTCGTGATCTCGGCTATCAGGAGGGACGGGATTTTGTCCTCGAGTACCGCTGGGCGGACGGCAACTATGATCGGCTTCCAGCCCTGTTCGCGGACCTGGTTCGGCTCAAGGTCGATGTGATCGTGACCCATGGGACGCCGGGAGTTCTGGCCGCCAAGAAGGCGACCACGACGGTCCCCATCGTCGTGGCGGTGGTCGGCGATGCCTTGGGGTCGGGGATCGTGTCCAGCCTCGCGCGGCCCGAGGGCAACGTGACCGGATCGACGTTCTTCAATCCGGAGCTCGCGGCGAAGCGGCTCGAGCTGCTGAAGGAGACCATGCCCAGCCTGACCGAGGTGGGCATCCTGATGAATTTGGCGAATCCCATGAACGATCCGATCCTTCCGCAAATGAGACAGGTCGCCCAATCGCTCAAGCTGGAGCTTCACCAATTCGACGTGCGCGCGCCGACCGAGTTCGAAGGAGCTTTTGCGGCGATGACGGCAAAACGGGTCGGCGCGCTTGTGGTCCTCGACGATGCAGTGCTGCTCTCCAATGCTCAAGCAATCGCTGCGCTCGCGCTGGGGCGGCGCCTGCCCTCGATCGGGTTCCCCGATTACGCCGTCGATGGCGGCCTCCTGGCCTATGGGGCGGACTTTCCCCCCCTGTTCCGGCGGGCAGCGACGTTTGTCGACAAGATTTTCAAGGGTACCAAGCCGGGCGATCTGCCGGTGGAGCGGGCGACCAAGTTCGAGACGATCGTCAATCTCAAGACCGCCAAGGCGATCGGCATCGACGTGCCAACGTCCGTCCTGCTGCGCGCCGACCAGGTGATCGAATGACGACGAGGGATACGCCCCTCAATACACGCCGCTCCGGTGGCGCAGCAACCTCGAGCAAACCAGGCCCACGCCCATCACCACCGCGGCGCCGATGAGCAGCGTCGGCTCCGGCCCGCCATGGGCGAAGCCGATGCCGTAGATCACCGGCCCCACCGCCTGGCCGAGATAGAAGAAGCAGGAATGCAGCGAGGCGGCGGCGCCGCGCGCGGTCTGCGACAGCTCGGTGACATGCACCTGGATGCTGCTGTGCAGCAGGTAGAAGCCGAGCCCGAAGCCGAAATAGATCGCCACCTGCCAATACCAGGGAAAGTGCAGCGCGACGAGAATGAGGCCGCTCGCCGCCACGGCGCCGCCGATGATCATCAGGCGGCGCTCCGGCACCCTGCCGATCAGAAAGGGGATCATGAACGAATAGGCGACGCCGCCGACCGCGAAGGCGGCGATCAGCAGCCCGGCGACCGACGCCTTGGTCTCGCCGGTGGCCAGCAGGAGGATCGCCACGTAGGGAAACAGCCCGTGGATGAAGATCGCCTCGAGAAACACGGCGCCGAAGCACACCTTGGCGCGTGGATCGGCGAAGATGCTGCGGAAGTTCGCCACGACGGCGGCGCGGTGGAACGGCGCGGGCGGCGGCGTCGCGACGCCGCGGAAGGCGAAGAACGCGATCATCGTCACGGCCAGGCCGAACAGCCCGAGGATGCCGAACACGCCGCGCCAGCCGAGCAGGTCGCCGATCACGCCCGAGAGGGTGGCGCCGAGCAGGTTGCCGGTGAGGCCCACCGCCAGCAGCCGCGCGATCGACACCTGGCGCTGATTGATCGGCACGAGATCGCCGATCAGCGCCATCCCGATCGGGAAGACGCCGCCCGCCACGATCCCCGCCGCCACCCGCATCGCCACCAGGAATGAGAAGCTGGTGGCGACTGCGCAGGCCAGCGCCGAAAGGGCGACGATGAGCACGCACCAGTTCATCAGCCGGGTCTTGCCGAAGAAATCGCCGATGGTGCCGAGCGCCGGCTGCACCAGCGCAT
>JBEVIH010000057.1:0-13164 GCA_040510815.1 Xanthobacteraceae bacterium
TCGAGAATTTCGAACAGGCGCCAATTGCCGATGCGGTTGCCGTAGTCGCGCCAGGCGAAGTTGCGGGACGTCTGCTGGCCGCTGCGATTGCTCGGATCCATGCCGATGCCGGCGCCGAACGCAAAGTGCTCGATGTTGAGCGCAATGTAGAAGGCGAGCCGCTTTCCCTCCGGCCAGCTGTAGTTGGTCCGCTTCACGATCGGCGAATAGTTGTAGCGGATATGGCCCGGAAGCTTCAGCATAGGTCGTCTCCTTGTTCGGTCGTGCGTGATGCGATTTTGCATCGGCACGGCTTTTGCATCATACTTCAAAGGTTATCCAAGACGGATGGAGGTCGCCAATGTCCCGTCGTCGCGCTGATTGCAACCGCAAGAAGAGGATGGGGATCGGCGCCTCGGCCGGGCTGCTCCTGCTGCCGCTGATCTTGAGCACGGCCTCTACGAGCGCCGCGGCCGCCGAGACGAAGAATGTCAGGATCATGCTGGATTGGATCATTCAGGGCACGCATGCGCCGTTCTTCATCGCGCAGGAGAAAGGTTACTACAAGGCCGAGGGCGTCACCGTCGACACCATCGATGCCGGCCGCGGTGCGACCAACGTCGCGGTCAGCGTGGCGGGCGGCGCCTACCACTTCGGTTGGGTCGATCTGCCGTCGCTGGTGAGGTTCAACGCGCAAAATCCCGCCGCGCCGCTGATCGCCGTCTATGTCAGCTTCGACGAGACGCCGCTCGCGGTCATCACGCGCAAGGCCGCCAACATCCGCAAGCCGGCCGATCTCGACGGCAAGAAGATCGCGGGCGGGCCGGGCACGGCGGTGCACGACACGATCTCGATCCTGCTCAAGTCGGCAAACGTGCCGCAGGTGAAGATCAACTGGGTCGCGGTGCAGCCGCAGCTGTTCGGCCCGATGCTCCGGCGCGGCGAGGTCGACGGCACCGGCGGCTTCACCAATTCGAACATCCCGGCCGCGCTCGAGCTCGGATTCACGATGGACGATCTGTTCGTGATCAAATATTCCGATTTCGGCGCCGACATGTACGGGCTCGCGCTGGTGACGCCGAAGAAATTCGCCGACGAGAATCCGGAAACGACGCGCGGCGTGGTCAAAGCGCTCAACCAGGGCACCAAGGACACGATCGCGTCGCCGCAGAAGGCGCTGGAGCTTCTCAAGACGCGCGACGCGATGATGAAGCTCGACATCGAGAAGGTGCGGCTCGACATCGCGCTCGGCCTGACCAACACGCCGCACGTGCAGCGGAGCGGGTTGAGCTCGGTCACTCCGGAAAAGCTCAAGCGCACGATCGACGCGGTGGTCGACGCCTACCAGCTGTCGACCAGCCCGGACCCGGCGATCGTCTACACCGACAAGTATCTTCCTCCGGTTGCCGACCGGATGCCGCCACGGGCAGGGAATTGAGCAGGGAGGCTCAGCCCGTCCGCGGGCGCGAGTCACTTCGCCGCCTGCCGCGCCCGCCACGCCTCGATCAGGCGGGCTTGATCCGGCGGCTGGGCGTCGTAGTTCACGCCGTCGTCCGGAATCTCGAACCAGGACTGGGCGCTGCGGGTCCAGACGTGGCCGACCGGCTCGAGCCAGCCGGTGTCGTCGAGCGTGCCCGGCTTGACGATCGAGACCTGCGGATTGCGCTCCGGATTGTGCAGGAGCCGCACGCCGCATTCGCCGCAGAACACGCACGCGATGGCCCGGGTGCCCTCGATGACGCGGCGCCATTGCTTGGGCGTGCCGGCGACGATCACGACGGCATCGCGCGCGACCACCAGCGAGAGGCTGAACGCGCTTGCCGACTGGCGCTGGCATTCGGTGCAGTGGCACGCATAGACGGTGAGCGGCTGCGCCCTGATCTCGTAACGCACCGCGCCGCATTGGCATCCGCCGGTCAGTGGCAACCGCATCATCGGTCTCCCGCCTCAGCTACTGAATGCGCTCGCGTCGTCAGTTCCCGATCCGGCGCTCGGCCGCCGGCGGCAGAAAGCGCGAATCGAACACCATCTCGGGCGGCAGCTTGCGCGCCAGCTGGAACCCATCGGTGACGATGTCGATGTGCTTCCCCAGGCGCGCGGGATCGACCTGCCCGATGCCGGCGCTGCGCACGCCCGGCGTGACGACGAACTCGAGCGCCCATTTGAGACGGCCGAGCTCGACCGCCGGGTCCGACAGCGGCTCCGCCCGTTTGAGCGCCGCAATCGCGGCATCCGGTTCGGCCGCCGCGCCCTGCCACGATTGGATCGTCGCCTTGACGAAGCCGCGCACGGCGTCCGGATGCTGCCTGGCGAAGGCCGGCGTGGTGAACACCGCATTGGCGTAAAGATCGACGCCGTGATCGCGCAGCATCATGACGCTGATGTCGTCGCGCTTCACGCCGAGACCGAGCAGCGACGGCACCGCCGTCATCACCCAGGCGGCGGCGAAGTCGATCTCGCCGCGCACCAGCAGCGGCTCACGCACCTGCGGCTGCACGGTCGTCCATTGCACGCGGGTCGGATCGATGCCGTTGACGCGGGCGAAGACGTTGAACAGCCGGTAGGTGGCATCGACCGTCGGCGCGCCGCCCTTGCGTCCCATGAGGTCGGCGGGCTTCTCGATGCCGGACTTCTTGAGCGATATCAGGCTGAGCGGCGCCTGGTCATAGACCAGCAGCACGGCGATCAACTCGCGTCCGGGATTCTTGGCGTTGAATTCGATCAGCGAGCTCAGGTCGCCGAAGCCGACGTCGTGCGTGCCGCTGGCGACCTTGGTGATCGAGTCGGCGCCGCCGCGGCCGGGATCGAAGGCGGCGAAGTTGACCTTCTGCGCCGTGTAGTAGCCCCGCTCGCGGCCGAGCACGAAGGCCGATTGCTGGCCCTGCAGCAGAAAGTCGAGCACGAACCGCACATCGGTATTCTGGGCGCGTACCGGTGCTGTGCCGGCGAATGCCGCCGACAGGACGGCCGTCGCGGCCAGCGCGCTGCGCATGAACATGAGCGTCCCCGTTGCCCGTTGGAATTTTTCAGTGACCGAGATCGAGCGTAGCATCGCGCGCGAACGGACGGTAGCTGAACGCGACAGCCCCGCTTTCCTTGTCGAGCCGCGGTCGACGCGCCGTTTCGGTTGCACGCACACGGTTCTCCCGTATGGCTTGAATGCCGCGCCGTTGCGGCGCATGCTGAAATGTCCGGACAAGGTCCGGGATGACAAAACATAAGCATCGTGGGAGGAGACCAATGCAACGCATCGCGTTTGGAGCCGTATTGGGCGCAACGTTGATGGCCGCCAGCGCGGCCCTGGCCCAGGCCCCGAGCTGGACGCCGCCGCCCGAAAACACGCGCTGCCCGTCGAAGTGGGGCGCCACCGACGAGCGCGGCTCGGCCAACCACATGAAGCCGCAATCCGTGCTCAACGCCGTCAAGCTGATCAAGACCGGCGAGGTGATCGAGCTCGGGCACGTGCTCAACGACAAGATGCCGTTCTTCGGCACGCGGCGTTTCGACGTGCACATCAAGCGCACCTTCATGAACGACTTCTCCAACCGGCGCGGCAGCAACGAGGAGATCGTGATCTCGGAGATCGGGCAGGTCGGCACTCAGTTCGACGGCTTCGCCCATCAGACCCACGAGAACAGCTGGTACAACTGCTTCAAGGTCGCGGAGAATTCCTCGCGCTCGGGCTTCACCAAGCTCGGCGTCCACAATGTCGGGTCGCTGATCACGCGCGGAGTGCTGATCGACGTGGCCGGCTTCAAGGGCGTCGAGATGCTCGGCGACAATTACGAGATCACGGTCGCGGACCTCGAAGGCGCGCTCAAGAAGCAGAATGTCACGCTGCAGCCGGGCGACGCCGTCCTCATCAATACCGGCTGGGGCAAGCTCTACGGCAAGGACAACCCGCGTTATGTCAAGTCGTGCCCCGGCATCGGCGTGAAGGCCGCCGAATGGCTGATCGCCAAGGACCCGATGCTGCTCGGCTCGGACAACTGGCCGGTCGAGGTCGCGCCCAATCCCGACAAGCAGATTTCGCTGCCGGTGCACCAGATCGCGCTGGTGGTCAACGGCGTGCACCTGCTCGAGAATCTCAAGCTCGACGAGCTGGCGGCGAAAGGGGTCTCCGAGTTCGCCTTCATCATGCAGCCGCTGAAGATCCAGGGCGGCACCGGCTCGACCGTGGCGCCGGTAGCGGTGCGTTGAAGCGACATCCCCCTTCCCGCATGCGGGAAGGGGGACCTATGCCGAGAGGTGCCGCGAACTCGGCGCGCTGCCTCTCCCCGTTCGGGGAGAGGGTGGGGGTGAGGGGGTTACAGAACTCTCGCCGCTCCCGCGGGATCCATCTCTGCCGCAGCTGAGACTGCTCGAGTTCAACCTCTGGCGTCCGCCGTGGCCGGTCGCCGATGCAGGCTGAGCGCGACGCCGAGCACCGTCAGCGTGACCGCGCACAAGCCGAGCGGCACGAACGCGGTCCACGGCCGGCCGGTCAGGTCCCACACGACCCCGCAGATGATCGGCAGGATCACCGCGCAGCAAAATCCGATCGTGAACATTCCGGCGGACATCCGATGGATCTCATCGGGCAGACTCAGCGCCGGCAACAGCGCGAACGTCACGACGAAGGTGACCGACAAGGAGAAACCCAGCAGCCCGGCGGCCACCACGACCCAGGAGCCGCTCGCCCACAGGATACCGAGCACGCCGGCGAGCGCCGCCGGCCCGAACACGAGGTATGGCCAGACCCGCCGCTGCACATGTTCGGCGGTCACCAGAAGCAACGTCGATGCGACCAGCTGGCAGCCGTTCATCGCGGCCAGTGCCGCGCCGGTGATGTCGCTCTGCCCGATGCTGATGAGGTAGTCCGGCAGGAAGGCATTGGTGCCGTAAAAGAGCGCGTTGTTGCAGCCGAACGTGAGCCCGAGCAGCCAGACCAGCGGGCTTTTCCAATCGGGCCACCAGTGGCTCCCGGCCCCGGTGGTTGCACGAGTTTGTCCCTGTCCGCGCGGAAGCAGCACAACGAGGAGAAGCGCCGTCAGCAACACCGGCGCTGCCCACACCACCAAAGCGAGCCGCCAGCTCTGTCCCGCCAACGGCAGCACCAGCGGGATGGTGAGCGCCGGGCCGAGCGCAATGCCGACCATCATGCCGTTGGTGTACACTGCGGCGCCGAGGCCGATGCGGTGCGGGAGCCATTCGTGCACCAACGTCGGCACCGCCGGCTGCGTGATGGCAATCCCGAAGCCCATCACCAGGGTCGCGAGGTAGAGCAGCCACACGTCGGGCGCCGCCCCGCGGCCGGCCGCCGCCAGCCCGGTGATCACGAGTCCGACTATCAGCGTGAGCGTCGCGCCGAACCGCGCAATCAGCAGCGAGCCGGGCACGGCGGCCAGCGACCAGGTGAGCAGCGGAAGCCCGATCAGCGCCCCGACCTGGGTCTCGCTCATCTGCAGGTCGTGACGGATCAACGGAATGACCGGCGGGACCGCCAGGATGGTGATGCGCAGTGCCATCCCGGCGAGCCAGAGCAGGCACAGGAGCTTGAGCAGACGGCCGGCGGCAGCTTCAGCGTCGGCGCTTTCGGGGAGTGGCATGCGGACCCGGCAGCTGCAGAATCAGTCGCCGGCAATCCATGTCGCCGGCTTGCTACCGACTATGTCACCAGCTTGAGACCGACGATACCGGAAAGGATCAGCCCGATGCACGCGAGCCGCAACACGGTCGCGGGCTCGTCGAACAGATAGATTCCCAGCACGACGGTGCCGATCGCGCCGATGCCGGTCCACACCGCGTAGGCGGTGCCGACCGGCAGCGTCTTGAGCGCCAGGCTGAGGAAGATGAAGCTCACGACCATGCTCGCCACCGTCCACAGCGACGGCATCAGTCGCGAGAAGCCCTCGGTGTATTTGAGCCCGATCGCCCAGGCGACCTCGAACAGTCCGGCGATGAGCAGGTAGATCCATGCCATGACGGAGCTCCGCCTTTCTGATCACTGACTACTGATCACTGGATCCCTGGTGGCCGGCGTCAGCAGGACGCCGGCGGCGGCGGTCAGGATCAGCACGAACCCGACGATGTCGGACACCGTCGGCCGCTCGCCCAGCATCAGCACGGACCCGACGGTGCCCACCACCGGCGCGCTGAGCACCCCGAGCGACGCCGTCATCGCCGGCAGCCGCCGCACAATCTCGAACCACAGCAGATAGGCAAAGGCGGAGCCGGCGAGGGCGCAGAAGACCAGCGCCCACAGCGCCGACTGCGACACCGGCCACAGATGCAGCGATCCCTCGACCAGCAGCAGTCCCGCGCTCGTCACCACCAGGGCGACGACCAGCTGCCACATGGCGATCGCGATCGGATCGGCGTCGATCTGCGCCCATTTCAGGTAGACGGTGCCGGCCGCCCAGCTCACCGCGGTGCCGAGCGCCAGCGCGAGCCCGATCAGGTCGCTGGTTCCGATCAGCGGATAGGTCAGCACCGTCAATCCGGCGACGCAGAGCAGCAGCGAGACGCCGCGCGCCAGGTTCAGGCGCTCGCCCAGGATCGGGTACGCGAACAGCGCCGCCCAGATCGGCATCGTGTAGGAAAGGACGGTAACCCGCGAGGTCGAGGTCGCGAGCTGGGCGAAGGCGGAGAACAGCACGAAGATGGTCACGTTCAGCACGCCGGCGACGACGAGATGCCCGGCCAGGACGGCGCTGCGGATCCGCACGTCGCGGTGCCGCCAGACCGCGACCGCGAACAAGGTCAGCACCGCCAGCACGCAGGTGCCGACCCGCATGCTGAACGGCGGGATCTCGTTGAGCGCGATCTTCATGGCCGGCCAGGTCAGGCCCCACGCCAGGCTCACCCCGACCAGCATGAGCCGGGCGGTCGCGTCGACGGTGACGTGCGAAGGAGAGCTGGGCACGCGGCGGTTCCGGCAGGTTCAGGCGGGACAACGGGCGGGGTGAGCCGGCGCTGTGTACCACCGCTGCCGGTGGCTCGCACAAGCATTTCGGTCGCGAAATTACGCTGCCGTCGGGACCTTTCGTCATGTTGCACCGCCGGGGTCGGTGTGTTAGCAAGCGCGCGATTTTCGTGGGTTCCCCGGGCGCGCCGGCGCTCTCCACGAGAACCCAAAGTCCCACTTGAATTTCAAGGGCTTGGCGCCCACCGTCCGCGACGGTGCCGAGCCTGCGGAATTGCCGGAAAGAGTGAGCCCGTGGCAGGCGAAAGCGGCATCGTATCCGGCATGGCGGGACGCTATGCGACCGCCTTGTTCGAGCTTGCGCTCGCCGAGAACGCGTTCGATGCGGTCAAGGCCGATCTCGACCGTTTCGATGCGCTCCTCGCCGACAGCGCCGATCTCGCCCGCCTGGTGCGCAGCCCGGTGTTCGGCGCCGAGGAGCAGACCAAGGCGCTCGCCGCCGTGCTCGACCGGGCCGGCATCGGCGGGCTGGCGGCCAACTTCCTCAAGGTGGTGGCGTCGAACCGCCGACTGTTCGCGGTGCGCGACATCGTCAAGGCGTTCCGCGCGCTGGTCGCCCGCCACAAGGGCGAGGTGACCGCCGAGGTGACGCTCGCCGAGCAGCCGAGCGAGCAGCACCTCGCGGCGGTCAAGGACGCGCTCAAGGCGGTGACCAAGAAGGACGTGCAGGTCGACGTGAAGATCGATCCGTCGCTGATCGGCGGCCTCGTCGTCAAGCTCGGCAGCCGCATGGTCGACACCTCGCTGCGCACCAAGCTCAATGCGATCAAGCTCGCGATGAAAGAGGCAGGTTGATGGACATTCGCGCCGCGGAAATCTCTGCGATCCTCAAGGAGCAGATCAAGAATTTCGGCCAGGAGGCCGAAGTCTCGGAAGTCGGCCAGGTGTTGTCGGTCGGCGACGGCATCGCCCGCGTCTACGGCCTCGATAACGTGCAGTCCGGCGAGATGGTCGAGTTCGAGAACGGCGTGCGCGGCATGGCGCTCAATCTCGAGACCGACAATGTCGGCATCGTGATCTTCGGCAACGACCGCGAGATCAAAGAGGGCCAGACCGTCAAGCGCACCCGCGCGATCGTGGACGTGCCGGTCGGCAAGGGCCTGCTCGGCCGCGTGGTCGACGCGCTCGGCAATCCGCTCGACGGCAAAGGCCCGATCCAGTCGAGCGAGCGCCGCCGGGTCGACGTCAAGGCGCCGGGCATCATCCCGCGCAAGTCGGTGCACGAGCCGATGGCGACCGGGCTCAAGGCGATCGACGCGCTGATCCCGATTGGCCGCGGCCAGCGCGAATTGATCATCGGCGACCGCCAGACCGGCAAGACCGCGATCGCCCTCGACACCATCCTCAACCAGAAGTCGCTCAACGCCTCGGACGACGAGAAGATCAAGCTCTACTGCGTCTACGTGGCGATCGGGCAGAAGCGCTCCACCGTGGTCCAGTTCACCAAGGTGCTGGAGGAGAACGGCGCGCTCGACTACTCGATCATCGTCGCCGCCACCGCCTCCGACCCCGCGCCGATGCAATACTTGGCGCCGTTCTCCGGCTGCGCCATGGGCGAATATTTCCGCGACAACGGCATGCACGCGGTGATCATCTACGACGACCTCTCCAAGCAGGCGGTCGCCTATCGCCAGATGTCGCTGCTGCTGCGCCGCCCGCCCGGGCGCGAGGCCTATCCGGGCGACGTGTTCTATCTGCACTCGCGGCTTCTGGAGCGCGCCGCCAAGATGAACGACGACAACAAGGCGGGCTCGCTCACCGCGCTGCCGGTGATCGAGACACAGGCCAACGACGTGTCGGCCTACATCCCGACCAACGTGATCTCGATCACCGACGGCCAGATCTTCCTGGAGACCGACCTGTTCTATCAGGGCATTCGTCCGGCCGTGAACGTCGGTCTGTCGGTGTCGCGCGTCGGCTCCGCGGCGCAGACCAAGGCGATGAAGAAGGTCGCCGGCCGCATCAAGGGAGAGCTGGCGCAATATCGTGAAATGGCGGCCTTCGCGCAGTTCGGCTCCGATCTCGACGCCACCACCCAGCGCCTGCTCAACCGCGGCGCGCGGTTGACCGAGCTGCTCAAGCAGTCGCAGTTCTCGCCGCTGAAGATGGAGGAGCAGGTCGTCGTCATCTATGCCGGCGTCAACGGCTTCCTCGATCCGATCCCGGTCAACCGGGTGAGGGCGTTCGAGGAAGGGCTGCTGGTGCTCATGCGCAACGAGCGCCAGGACGTTCTCGAGGATATCCGCAAGAGCGGCGATCTGAGCGAGGCGACCGCCGGCAAGCTCAAGGCCGCGGTCGACGGCTACGCCAAGACGTTTGCGTGATGCAGCAGGCGCAATCTACGATCCGTCACCCTGAGGTGCTCGGCGCACTGCGCCGAGCCTCGAAGGGCCACGGCCCGGTTGGGGCCGATCATCCTTCGAGGCGCGGCTTCGCCGCGCACCTCAGGATGACGGCGATGGCGCGGAGCTAGCCATGCCCAGCCTGAAGGACCTGCGCAACCGCATCGCCTCCACCAAGGCGACGCAGAAGATTACCAAGGCCATGCAGATGGTCGCGGCCTCCAAGCTGCGCCGTGCGCAGGCGGCGGCGGAAGCCGCGCGCCCATACGCCGAGCATATGACGAAGGTGCTGGGCAACATCGCCGCCGCGGTCGGCGACCTCGGCTCGGCGCCGCCGCTGCTGAGTGGCACCGGCAGCGACCGCGTCCATCTCCTCGTCGTCTGTACCGCCGAGCGCGGCCTGTGCGGTCCGTTCAACTCGGCGATCGTGCGGCTGGCGCGCGAGCGCGCCAACGCGCTGATCGGCGAAGGCAAGGAGGTCAAGTTCTTCTGCGTCGGCCGCAAGGGCTACGAGCAGCTGCGCCGCCTCTACGAGAAGCAGATCCTCGAGCATATCGAGCTGCGCGCCGTGCGCGCGCTCGCCTTCGAGCATGCCGAGAGTATCGGCGACCGGATCGTCCGTCTTTACGAGGAAGGCGCCTTCGACGTTTGCACGCTGTTCTTTTCACGGTTCAAGTCGGTGATCGCGCAGATTCCGACCGCGCAGCAGCTCGTTCCGCCGGTGTTCGTGGGCGATGGCGACAACGACACCGGCGGCGCGGCCTACGAGTACGAGCCCGAGGAGGACGAGATCCTCGCCGAGCTGTTGCCGCGCAACGTCTCGGTGCAGATTTTCCGCGCGCTGCTGGAGAACGCCGCTTCGTTCTACGGCGCGCAGATGAGCGCGATGGACAACGCCACCCGCAATGCCGGCGACATGATCCGCAAGCAGACGCTGCGCTACAACCGCACCCGCCAGGCGATGATCACCAAGGAGCTGATCGAGATCATCTCCGGCGCCGAGGCGCTGTAGGGCACGCGCCGCAGACCCGCATCTTTACGAGGTAACAGGGACCATCCATGGCCAACGCAGTCGGACACATCACCCAGGTCATCGGCGCCGTCGTCGACGTGCAGTTCGAGGGGGACCTGCCGGCGATCCTCAACGCGCTCGAGACCAAGAACCAGGGCAACCGGCTGGTGCTCGAGGTCGCCCAGCATCTCGGCGAGTCCACCGTTCGCACCGTCGCGATGGATACCAGCGAAGGCCTGGTGCGCGGCCAGGAAGTCACGGATACCGGCCAGCCGATCGAGGTGCCGGTCGGCGACGGCACGCTCGGGCGCATCATCAACGTGGTCGGCGATCCGGTCGACGAGGCCGGCCCGGTGCCGCACCAGGAGACGCGCGCCATCCACCAGGACGCCCCGGCCTATACCGACCAGTCGACCGAATCGGAGATCCTCATCACCGGAATCAAGGTGGTGGACCTGCTCGCGCCCTACTCCAAGGGCGGCAAGGTCGGCCTGTTCGGCGGAGCCGGCGTCGGCAAGACGGTCATCATCATGGAGCTGATCAACAACGTTGCCAAAGCGCACGGCGGCTATTCGGTGTTCGCAGGCGTCGGCGAGCGCACGCGCGAGGGCAACGACCTCTACCACGAGATGATCGAGTCGGGCGTCAACAAGGACCCGAAGAAGAACAATGGGTCCGCCGCCGGCTCGAAATGCGCGCTGGTCTACGGCCAGATGAACGAGCCGCCCGGCGCGCGCGCCCGCGTCGGCCTGTCCGGCCTCACCGTGGCGGAATATTTCCGCGACCAGGGACAGGACGTGCTGTTCTTCGTCGACAACATCTTCCGCTTCACGCAGGCGGGCTCGGAAGTTTCGGCGCTGCTGGGCCGTATTCCCTCGGCGGTGGGCTATCAGCCCACGCTCGCCACCGACATGGGTGCGCTGCAGGAGCGCATCACCACCACCACGAAGGGCTCGGTCACCTCGGTGCAGGCGATCTACGTGCCCGCCGACGACCTCACCGATCCGGCGCCCGCGACCTCGTTCGCGCATCTCGACGCCACCACCGTGCTGTCGCGCTCGATTGCCGAAAAAGGCATCTATCCGGCGGTCGATCCGCTCGACTCCACCTCGCGCATGCTCTCGCCGCTGATCGTCGGCGAGGAGCACTACGCGGTCGCCCGCCAGGTGCAGCAGATTCTGCAGCGCTACAAGGCGCTGCAGGACATCATCGCGATCCTGGGCATGGACGAGCTGTCGGAAGAGGACAAGCTCACGGTCGCGCGGGCGCGCAAGATCGAGCGCTTCCTGTCGCAGCCGTTCCATGTCGCCGAGGTGTTCACCGGCTCGCCCGGGGTGTTCGTCGAGCTCGCCGATACCATCCGCGGCTTCAAGGGGCTGTGCGAGGGCAAGTACGACTACCTGCCGGAGGCCGCCTTCTACATGGTCGGCACCATCGAGCAGGCGGTGGAGAAGGGCAAGAAGCTGGCGGCGGAAGCCGCCTAGTCGAAGGGCGGACGCCGCCATGGCCAAATTCCAGTTCGATCTCGTCGCACCGGAGAAGCTCCTTTTCTCGGGTGCGGTCGATCAGGTCGACGTGCCGGGCTCCGAGGGCGACTTCGGCGTGCTGGCCGGACACGCGCCGCTGGTCGCTACGCTGCGGCCGGGGATCCTGGTGATGTATCAGGACGGCGGCGAGCTCAAGGTGGTGGTCAACGGCGGCTTCGCGGAAGTCGGCCCCGCCGGCCTCACTGTGCTGGCCGACATGGCGGTGCCGCTCGAGGAGTTCGACCGCGAGGTGCTCGCCGGCGTGATCAAGGACACCGAGGAAGACGTCGCCGATACGGCCGACGATCGGGCGCGCGACAAGGTTGCCCGCAAGCTCGATCAGCTCAAGGCGCTGCAGGCGGCGCTGGCCCCGTAGCTCGCACTCGTGTCCCGGGCGAGTGCAGCGAGGCGTCTTCGCCGAGCGGAACGAGACCCGGGACCCAGCACGAGAATCGCGAAGCGCGAGGCGCAATATTGGGGGCAGCGTGCTGTAAAGCTCCTGGGTCCCGGATCTTCGCTCGCTGCGCTCGCTCGTCCGGGACACGAGCCCGTGCGATTGCCTCACCGCTTCGCGAACTTCGCGAACTCCTTCACCACGCGCTCGTAGACCGGCCGCTTGAACGGCACGACCAGCTCGGGAAGCTTCTTCATCCGCTCCCAGCGCCATTCGACGAATTCCGGCTCATGGCCGCCGGCCGGATGTGTGATGTCGATCTCGCGCTCGTCGCCGGTGAGACGCAGCGCGTACCACTTCTGACTTTGGCCGCGATATCGGCCCTTCCAGGCCTGGCCGACGAGCTCGCGCGGGATGTCGTAGCAGAGCCATTCGTCGATCTCGCCGAGCTTCTCGACCGAGCGGATATTGGTCTCCTCGTAGAGCTCGCGCCGCGCCGCCGGCCACGGGTCCTCGCCCCGATCGACGCCGCCCTGCGGCATCTGCCAGGCGTGGACCGCGTCGACGTGCTCGGGCCCGTCGATGCGGCGGCCGATGAAAACGCGACCGTCGTGATTGAGGACGCACATTCCCACGCAGGGGCGGTAAGGAAGGTCTTCGAAGCGAGGCATTTTTCTTTCCTGTCGTCGCGGCGAAGCCGCAGCGAGTGCGAGCCGAAACCCGCAACGATCAGCATCGCAGGCGAAAGAGGAGGGATATGGTGCCGGATCTCCCTCGCTACGCTCGGTCGCCCGGGATGACAGCCAAGGATTAGCTCGACTTGGCCTTGTTCGCCACCGCGCTGATCGGCACCAGCAGGACGCCGCGGCTTTCGGCCGCCTTCGCCCACTTGGCGATGCGCTCGATCGCCGCCGGCAGCGCGCCGGTGATGCCGACCGCGACGCCGC
>JBEVIH010000058.1:0-6758 GCA_040510815.1 Xanthobacteraceae bacterium
TTGCCTTTGGTCTCGCGCAGCGTCTCGAGAATCAAGTCGGCCTCGCGCAGCGAGAAACCGATCGGCTTTTCCACCAGCACCGGCTTGCCGAGCTTGAGTGCCTGCAGGATCGGCTTGGTGTGCTCCTGCTCCGGCGTCGAGACGATCACCGCGGTGACGTCCGGGTGGCTGATCACCTCGTCGTTGCTGCCGGTGTGGAGGTCGGCGCCGGCCGTATCGGCGAGCGTCCGCGCCCGCGCCGGATCGCGGTCGGAGATCGCCAGAAAGCGCACCGACGGATGCTTGGCGGCGAGCCGCGCGCGCAACGTCCCGATGCGGCCGGCGCCGACGACGCCGATCCCGAGGTTGGACTGCTTCATGCCACTTGCCGTACCGGGACGTCGCGCCGGTAGCGGCGGACCCGGTCCTCGTCCACGTCAATGCCGAGTCCCGGGCGGTCGGACACCTCCACGTGCCCGTGCTCGACGCGAATCGGCCGCGCGGTCACGTCGTCGGCCAGCCCCTCGTGCGAGAGCGTCAGCCCCCAGGTGATCTGCGGCAGCGCGGCCGCGAGATGCACGCCCGCCGCGCCGGCGAGGCTCGATTCGCCGGTCTTGCAGGAGACGTTGACCGCCATCCCGAGCTGGTCGCAGAGCAGGCCCGCCGCCATCACGCCGCGCATACCGCCGAGCTTGATCGTCTTCAGGCTGACCCCGCGCGCGGCCTTGCGCTCGTGGTGGCGGCGGATGTCCTCGAGGCCGTGGATGCTTTCGTCGGCGCCGATCGCGCAGTCGGCGGCGGCGGCGACTGCCGTCATCCCGGCGATGTCGTCCGCCAGCACCGGCTGCTCGAAGAACGTAAGCCCGCTGCCGGCGACCGTGCGGGCATATTGCACGGCCTGCTCGGCGCTCCAGCCCTGGTTGGCGTCGGACGAGATCAGCAGGTCGGGCCCGAGCAGCTCGCAGACGCGCCGCGTGCGCTCGCCGTCGATGAGCGGCGTGTCGATGCCGACCTTGATCTTGAACGCCCGAAAGCCGTCGGCCTTCTTGTTGCCGGCGTCGCGCAGGTCGGCGGCGAGCTCGCCGTTGCTGATGACGCCGAGCAGCGCGATGCGGCTCCTTCGCTTGCCGCCGAGCAGCGCATGAACCGGCCGGTTGGTGGCGCGGCCGACCAGATCGTGCAGCGCCACCTCGATCGCCGCCTTGGCGGCGCTGTTGCCGTACATGCGGGCGGCCATCGCGGCGAGCGCGCCGGCGATGTCCTCCGCCGGCCGGCCGATCAGCGCCGGCGCCAGGTAGGCGGCGGCCGCCATCATGCTCTCGACCGTCTCGCCGGTCATGGTCGGGGCGGAGGCGGCTTCACCCCAGCCGACCACCCCGTTGTCGGCTTCGAGCCGGACGAGCACGTTGTCGGCCTGCCTGATCTCGACGCCCGCCATGAACACCGGCTTCTTCATCGGCAGGCTCACGGCGATCGGCTCAATGCGCTTGATCTTCACGTTCACTCTCCCCGGCTCTTGTGCTCTTCGAGCTCGACCAGCGCGCCCAGAAAATCCCCCGGATGGAGGAAGGCGATCCGCTCGCCGGCGACGTTGTGCTGCGGCCTGCCGCCACCTAGCACGCGCACCCCGTTTTGGGCAAAGCCGCGCGTGGTCTTATCGACGTCGTCGACGCCGAGACAGAAGTGATGAATGCCACCCTTGGGATTGCGCTCCAGGAACTTCGCGATCGGCGAGTCCGGCCGCGACGGCGCGATCAGCTCGATCCTGGCGGCGCCCAGCTCGACGTAAGCCAGCCGCACCCCCTGCTCGGCGTTGACCATCGGCTCCCCGACCTGGAGTCCATACTTATCGCGCAGCTCCGCCGCCGCCGCTTCGATGTCGGGCACGGCGATCGAGACGTGGTTCAGTCCGGTGACCATGCATAGCTCCGAGGCCGCGCCAGTGGGATTACGGATAGAATGGCCGATTTGCCCGAACTCGAACACCCCTCGTGCGGTCCGCACTACCGCTGCGGCGCTCCCGCTGTGGCATCTTGGAGGATCATGTCGGCGCCCTTCTCGCCGATCATGATGGTCGCCGCGTTGGTGTTGCCGGAGACCACCGCCGGCATGATCGAGGCGTCGACCACGCGCAGCCCGGCGAAGCCGCGCACGCGCAGCCGCTCGTCGACCACCGCCTTGGAGTCCTGGCCCATGCGGCAGGTGCTCACCGGATGGTAGGTGGTGGAGCCGCGGCGGCGGATGAAATCGAGCAGCTCGTCGTCGCTCTCGCATTGCCGGCCCGGCTCGATCTCCTCGGCGATGTGGCGCGCCATTGCGGGCGCCCGGAAGATGCGGCGCAGCGCACGGACACCAGCCACGACGGTCTCGCGGTCCTTCGGCGTGGCCAGATAGTTCGGGTGGATCGCCGGCGCTTGCCGCGGGTCGGCGGACTTGATCCGCACGTAGCCGCGGCTCTCCGGCCGCAGCAGCGTGCACACGCCGGTGACGCCCGGGAACGGATGCAGCTGACCGCCGATGGCGTCGCCCGAATAGAGCGCGATCGAGCACTGCGAGTCCGGCGTCTCCGACGCCGGATGCGCGCGCACGAAGCAGCCGGCCGAGATCGCCGAAACCGTGAGATAGCCGCGCCGTGTGAGACCATAGCGCAGGCCCGCCGCGATCCGCCCGCGCCAGGTGCGGACCGCGTCGTTGAGCGTGATCGGCTCCTTGCAGCGGAGCATGATGCGGCCGGCGTAATGGTCGTTGAGCCCGTCACCGACACCAGGATGGTCGGCGACCACCGGGATGCCGAACGATTGCAGCAGCGGCGCCGGCCCAAGCCCGGACAGCTGTAGCAGCTGCGGCGAGTTGAAGGCGCCGGACGCGACGATCACCTCGGCGCCGGCGCGCGCGCTGCGCTTCTCGGCGCCCACCTGATACTCGACCCCGACTGCGCGGCGGCCCTCGAACAGGATCCGCGTGGCCAGCGCCTCCGACACCACCGTGAGATTGCCGCGCCGGCACGCCGGCGTGAGATAGCCGACCGCCGTCGAGGAGCGCCGGCCGTTGCGCGTGGTGGTCTGGTAGTAGCCGGCGCCTTCCTGCAGCGGCCCGTTGAAGTCGTCGTTGCGCGGATAGCCGCATTGCTGCGCCGCCTCGATATAGGCGGCGGCGAGCGGATGCTGGTCGCGCACATCCGAGACCGCGAGCGGCCCGCCGGCGCCGTGCAGCGCGTCCGCGCCCCGCTCGTTGTCCTCGGACTTGCGGAAATAGGGCAGCACGTCGTCGAAGCTCCAGCCGGCGTTGCCCTGCTGGCGCCAGAGATTGAAGTCGTCGGGCTGGCCGCGGATGTAGATCAGCCCGTTGATCGAGCTCGAGCCGCCCAGCACCTTGCCGCGCGGCGCGATCACCTGGCGGCCGTGGCACTCCGGTTGCGGCTCGGTCGCGTAGCACCAGTTGAACCGGCGATCGGTGAACAGCTTGCCGTAGCCGAGCGGGATGTGCAGCCAAAGATGCCGGTCGCCGGGTCCCGCTTCCAGCAGCAGCACCCGGTGCCGCCCCGACTCGGTGAGCCGGTTGGCGAGAACGCAGCCGGCGCTGCCGCCGCCCACGATGATGTAGTCGAACTCGGAATTCTGCATCACAACGCCTCGGTAGAACGGATTCACATCGAACGCAGCCCGGCGCGGATGAAATCGGCCACGCGCTCGGCGATCATCAGTGTCGGGATGTTGGTGTTGGCGCTCGGCACGCGCGGCATGACCGACGCGTCGGCGACCCGCAGCCCCGCTACGCCGTAGACGCGGCATTCCGGATCGACCACCGCCATCCGGTCGTCCTCGGCGCCGATCGCGCAGGTGCAGCTCGGATGGAACATGGTGCCGGACGCCGCCAGAATTTCTGCATCGGACAAGGGCTGGTGACTGTTCCGGTCGGCGACCAGGCGGCCGGGCTGGATCGCGCGCGCGAGCACGGCACGGCGCAGCGACGCCGGCGATCCGAGAACCGCGGTCGCCGCCAGCGCCTTTATCGTTCCGAGCGCACCGGTGCCGTTGACCAGCCGCAGCGGCGGATCGCGCGGCAGCAAGTAGGCTTCCTCGAAGCACCCCCGCACGGTCTGATCGACGATGAGGTCTTCGGCGAAGCGCGTGGCGATCACCATGCGCTGCGCGTCGCGCGGGTCGCTCAGCAGCCGCTGGGAGATGCGCGGCGGCACGTCGGGAACGGGCGACTGCAAGGTGACGGCGCCGCGCGAGAACGGGGCATAGAGCGCCGCCGCGATCATGCCCATGCGGGTTCCGAACGGACGGTTGCTGACCCGCCCGACAAAATAAAGAAACAGGTCGCCGGCCGGGCAGCCTTCGAGCCCCGACGAGAACCGCAGGCTGGTGAGCGTGTAGTGGCGGTCGCCGTGCGCTAGGCGCGAGCTTTCATCGAGCGTCATCGCGAAATGCAAGAGCGAATGGTTCTGATAGTTGCGGCCGACGCCGGGACGGTCGGCGACCGGCGTGATGCCGAGCCGCTGCAGCTCGTCAGCCGGACCGATGCCGGAACGCAGCAGGATCGCCGCCGAGTTGATCGCGCCGGCGCACAGCACGACCTCCGATGCCGGCAGCACCTCGGTCTTGCCGTCGCGCTCGGCGACGACGCCGCACACGCGATTGCTCTCGAGCTGCAAGTTGCGCACCCGCGTATTCGTCCGGATCTCGAGATTCGGGCGCGCGCGCGCCTCGCTGGTGAGATAGCAGCGCGCGCTCGTGGCCCGCTCGCTGTCCTGGCTCAGCGGCGTGGCGAAGAAGCCGTCCGCCGAGGTCTCGTTGATGTCGGGGTGGGAGGCTATGCCGCGGGCGAGCAGCGCCGCCTCGATGCGGCGCATGTAGAGCGGCCACTTCTCGCGCGGCAACCGGTGCACGATGTTGGGCGCCTGGGCGTTGCGCTCCGCGGCGGGGCGGTCGAGGTCGCAGGTCAAGCCGCGGAAATAGGGCAGCACGTCCCGCCAGCCCCAGTTGCGCGCGCCCATCGCCTCCCAGCCATCGTAGTCCGACGGCAGGCCGCGCAGCGCGATCATCCCCATGACGCTCGACCCGCCGCCCATCACCCGCGCCTGCGGGAACGGCCGCGGCTTATCGCCGTCGGTCATGCTGGCGGTCAGGTCGGGCCAGAAATAGTCGCGGTTGGCGAAGGCGCTCGGGAATATGTCGCGGATGTCGTCGGGCACCGCGCCGGGCGCCGTGTCCTGGCCCGCCTCGACCAGCACCACGCGCAGCTTCTTTTCCTCGGACAGCCGCGCGGCGAGCGCGGCGCCCGCCGAGCCCGCGCCCACGACGATGATCCCGGCGTCCGCCATGCGCGGCCATCCCCCCGTCTGGCGGCCGGCGACATGCTTCCGCCGTTCCGCGATTGATGGAATGCTACATCGAGCAAGATCGAAACGCGATGGAGGGGAGCATGGACGTGGGCTTCATCGGCGTCGGGCGCATGGGCAAGGCGATGGCCCGTAACCTCATGAAGGCCGGGCACCGGGTGCGCGCCTGGGACACCTCCAAGCCCGCGCTCGACGAGATCGCCAAAGACGGCGCGGAGATTGCGGCGAGCGCGCGCGACGCCTTTCGCGGCGACGCGGTGATGTCGATGCTGCCCAACGACGAGGCGATGCGGGCGACGTTCGTGACCGGCGATGCCCTGCCGGGCGGGGGAACCTCGACGGTGCATGTCAACTCGGCGACCGCGTCGGTCGCCTGCGTCCGCGAGCTGGCCAAGGTCCACGCCGCCCGGGGCGTGCCCTACGTCTCCGCTCCGGTCTATGGGCGGCCCGAGATGGCGGCCGAGCGCAATCTCAACATCATGGCGGCCGGCGATGCGGCGGCGATCGCGCGGGTGCAGCCGCTGTTCGACGCGATCGGGAAAAAGACCTGGCGGCTGGGCGAGGCGCCGCCCAACGCCAACATCGCCAAGATCGCCGGCAACCTGATGGTCGCCTGCATCCTGGAGGCAATGGGCGAGGCGGCGGCGCTGGCGCGCGCCTACGGCATGCAGCCGTCCGACGTCCTCGATCCCGTCGTCGGCTCGATCTTCGACGTGCCGGTCTACCGGATCTATGCCGGGCTGATCAGCTCGGGGAAGTTCGAGCCGCCCGGGTTCGATCTCGTGCTGGGTCTCAAGGACGCCAAGCTTGCGCTCGACGCCGGCGAAGCGGCCCACGTCCCGCTGCCGTTCGCCAGCGTGCTGCGCGACAACTATCTCGACGCGCTCGCGCACGGCGACGCCGCCAAGGACTGGTCGTCGGTCTCGCAGGTGGCGGCGCGGCGCGCTGGGTTGCAGGGCGAGGGAGGTTAGGCCCATGAACGCGATCAATGTCATCGCGCCTTACAAGCACCTCGGCATGTGGGTGTTCGATGACCCGCGCGCGGGGCTGACGCAGGAGCCATTCGTTGCCGGCACCGACATCATGATCGACCGCGTTGTGGCTGCCATTCCCGACGCAGAGCGAGGCTTCACGATGATTTTTTCAAGCACCCCGTTCCCCGGACACCAGTTCCGTCTGGAGTGGCGACGCGGCGATGATTCCGGAAATTGGTATTACGCACCGGACCTGGACATGGAAGGCTGGCTTTGCCCGGCTCTGTTCCGGTACTTTTCCGAAGCGCCGAAGGACATCTACGTGCAGGTCAAGGCTGCGGCGCCAGCATCATCTTAGCGCCGCCGCACCTGTGTTCAAACTTCCGCCCTCCCCTTATCATCGCACGCAGCAAACAGGGAGCTTTCGCCGATGGCCGGCGTCAGGCATTACGAAACCG
>JBEVIH010000059.1:0-11774 GCA_040510815.1 Xanthobacteraceae bacterium
GCTGGGTCGTGGGCTTCTGCGCCCTGTGGTCGCTGCTGGTCTATGCCCCTGTCGCGCACTGGATCTGGGGCGGCGGCTGGCTCAGTTCGAGGTTTGGCACGCTGGATTTCGCGGGCGGGATCGTGGTCCACACCACGGCGGGCGTTTCGGCGCTGGTCGTCGCGCTGCTGCTGGGCAAGCGCCAGGGCTTTCCCAAGACGCTGATGCTCCCGCACAGCCCCTCGCTGACGATGGCAGGTGCGGCGCTGCTGTGGGTCGGCTGGTTCGGTTTCAACGGCGGCTCCGCGCTCGGAGCCAATTCGCGCGCGGCCTACGCGATCGCCGCGACCCATCTCGCCGCCTCGGCCGGCGCGCTCACCTGGATGGCGCTGGAATGGGGCATCCGCGGCAAGCCCTCGGTGCTCGGCATGATCTCCGGCGCCATCGCCGGGCTCGGCACCATCACGCCGGCGTCGGGCTTCGTGCTGCCATGGCACGGCGTGGTCATTGGGGTGACCGCCGGCGCCTTCTGCTTCTGGGCCTGCACCTGGCTGAAGCTGAAAATCGGCTATGACGACTCGCTCGACGTGTTCGGCGTCCATGGCGTGGGTGGCGCGACCGGCACGCTGCTCACCGGCGTGTTTGCGGTCGCCGCGCTGTCGATGAGCCCCGATAGTCCCGAGGGGTCTGCGGGACTGATCGAAGGCAATGCCAGGCAGGTGCTGATCCAGCTCTACGGCATCGTCGCCACCCTGATCTGGTCCGGGGTGCTGACCTTCGTGCTGCTCAAGGTGATCGAGTTCATGGTGCCGCTGCGCGTGAGCCAGCAGCAGGAGATCGAAGGGCTCGACGTCACCCAGCACGGCGAAGCGCTGCAGTAGCAGACGAGAGAAGATGGGAGCGCATCCCGATGGGTGAATCGGGATGCGCTCTCGCTTTTGATCTGCCCGGAGCACGCGCAGCCGATTCCTTTTTAGGCCCTGCTGAAAATCTGTGCAGACCTGACCGGACTTTGGGCGGCGGCTGACAGAAGGTCGCAGCCGGCCCTTGGCGCTGCTGCAAAACACTCCATTTTTCAAAAGCTTGAACCCCAAGCCGCGAACTGGCACGCGGCTTGATAGTGAGCCTGCGGCATTGCCTGCGGGGCGAGTCCTCGCACGGCAAAGCTCAGTGAGGACCGCCCCAACCTGCCGTGCAGGTCCCGGGCTCAAGCGGGGGTTGAATCCATGAAAATAGTCGTGGCGATTATCAAGCCATTCAAGCTCGACGAGGTCCGCGACGCTTTGACTGCGATGGGGGTGCACGGGATGACCGTCACCGAGGTCAAGGGCTACGGGCGTCAGAAGGGCCATACCGAAATCTATCGCGGCGCCGAATACGCGGTGACCTTCCTGCCGAAGATCAAGATCGAGGTGGCGGTTGCGACCGACCAGGTCGACAAGGCCATCGAGACCATCACCACCGCGGCCAAGACCGGCCAGATCGGCGACGGAAAAATCTTCGTCCTCGGTCTCGACACCGCCGTGCGCATCCGCACCGGCGAGACCGACGCCGCTGCGCTCTAATCCCGCGTAATCCAAAAGGAGTGGACCAATGACGTTGAAGACACCTATTCGCGCGGGACTTGCGGCGGCCGCCCTCGTCGCCTGCGCATTTCTGCTGTCGCACGGCGTTGCCGCCGAGCAAGCGGCGCCGGCCGCGCCCACGTTCAACAAGGGCGACAATGCCTGGATGCTCACGTCGAGCGTCCTCGTTCTGTTGATGACGATCCCCGGCCTCGCGCTGTTCTACGGCGGGCTGGTGCGCTCCAAGAACGCGCTCTCGGTGCTCGCGCATGTGTTCTACACGGTGTGCATCGTCACCATCATCTGGGTCCTCTACGGCTATAGCCTCGCGTTCACCGGCGGTTCGGCCTTCATCGGGGGGCTCGACAAGATTTTCCTCAAGGGCGTGACGACCGACTCGCAGGCGGCCACCTTCTCGGTCGGCGTGACCATTCACGAGCTGATCTATATCTGCTTCCAGATGACCTTCGCGGCGATCACCCCCGCACTGATCGTGGGAGCATTCGCCGAACGCATGAAGTTCGCAGCCGTGGCGTTGTTCATTCCGCTGTGGGTGACCTTCGTCTATTTCCCGATCGCCCACATGGTCTGGTACTGGGCGGGCCCTGACGCAATCGACGCGGCCGCCAAGGCGCTGGCCGCCGCAACCGATCCGACGGCCAAGGCGGCGGCTCAGGCCAAGCTCGACGAGGTCATGGCGGACGCCGGCCTGGTGTTCCAATGGGGCGCGATCGACTTCGCCGGCGGTACCGTTGTGCACATCAATGCGGGCATCGCCGGCCTAGTCGGCGCGCTGCTGGTCGGCAAGCGCATCGGCTACGGCAAGGAGATCATGGCGCCGCACTCGCTGACGCTGTCGATGGTCGGCGCCTGCCTGCTGTGGGTCGGCTGGTTCGGCTTCAATGCAGGCTCGAACCTCGAGGCGAATGGCGGCGCCGCCCTGGCGATGACCAACTCGTTCGTCGCGACCGCGGCCGCCGCGATGTCGTGGATGTTCGCCGAATGGCTGGTGAAGGGCAAACCTTCACTGCTCGGCATCATCTCGGGCTGTATCGCCGGCCTAGTCGCGGTCACGCCGGCGGCGGGCTATGCGGGCCCGATGGGCGCGCTCGTGCTCGGGCTCATCGTCGGTGTCGTGTGCATGTACTTCGTCACCACGGTGAAGAACGCGCTCGGATACGACGATTCGCTCGACGTGTTCGGCGTGCACTGCATTGGGGGTATCGTCGGCGCCATCGGCACCGGCATCCTGGTGAATCCAGCGCTCGGCGGGGTCGGCATCATGGATTACACCACCGGCAAGATCGCCGACTACGAGTTCGTCACCCAGGTCTTCGCCCAGTGCAAAGCCGTGCTGACGACGCTGGTGTGGTCAGGTGTGGTGTCCTTCATCCTCTACAAGGTGGTCGACATCCTGGTCGGGCTGCGCGAGCCGGTCGACAAGGAACGCGAAGGCCTCGACATCACCGACCACGGCGAGCGCGCCTACACGATGTGAGCCGCGCAGTTTGAGACACGGTTAGGGTGGAGACCCGGCACCGCCCTTGCCGTCGAGGGGCCCAGGCGCAAGCCTGGGCTCCTCACTATTTGGCCCGTAGCTGACCTCGTCGTCCGCGCCGTAAATCCTGCTGCCGCCCCGATGGTTAATCGGCTCTTAACCTCGCCGCACCTATGGTAGGACTTCCCTTGTGCGGCGGGTGCGCGCGCCGCTTGTGTCGATGTTCATGACCGCCGCCGAACGCGTTTCCCCTCCCTCGCCGGTCCGGGCCGATGTCGGCCGCTCGCCGTTCGTGCGGCTGCGCGAGCTGTTGGGCGACATGCCGCCCGGCAAGCCGGCGATCAGCCTGGCGGTCGGCGAGCCCCAGCATCCGGTTCCGTCGTTCGTTGGCCCGGTGCTGGCCGCCCATATCGACGAGTTCGGCCGCTATCCGATGAACAAGGGCCTCGACGCCTTCTGCCAGGCCGCCGCCGCCTGGCTCGGGCGACGCTTCGCGCTGCCGCGCGCCATCGATCCGGCGACCGAAATCCTGGTGCTCAGCGGCTCGCGCGAAGGCCTGTTCCTGGCCTCGATCGCGGCCGCGCGCTGGGCCAGCGGCCGACAGGCGCATGGTAGACTTGGCCGCCCCGCCATGCTGATCCCCAATCCGTTCTATGCCGCCTATGCGGCGGGCGCGGTGGCGGCCGATTGCGAGCCGGTCTACCTGCCGGCAACCGCCGCAACCGGCTTTCTGCCCGACCTCGATGCCCTCTCCGAGGATCTGCTGGCGCGCACGGTGGCCTTCGTCATCGCCTCGCCCGCCAACCCGCAGGGCGCGGTCGCCGACCTCGCCTACCTCAAACGGATCGTCGCGCTCGCCCGAAAATTCGGGTTCCTGGTGTTCAGCGACGAGTGTTACTCGGAAATCTATACCCGCCACCCGCCGGCCGGCATGCTCGAGGCCGCAGGTCCCGACTTCGCCAACGTGGTCGAATTCCAGTCGCTGTCGAAGCGCTCGAGCCTGCCGGGGCTGCGCATCGGCTTCGCCGCCGGTGACCGCAATTTTCTCGCGCGCTTTCTGGAGTTGCGCAACGTGGCGGCGCCGCAGGTGCCGATGCCGGCGCAGCGGGTGGCGATCGCCGCCTATGGCGACGAGGCGCATGTCGAGGAGAACCGGCGGCTCTATTCGCAGAAATTCGATCTCGCCGACCAGATCGTCGGCGACCGTTACGGTTACCGGCGGCCGGCGGGCGGATTCTTCCTCTGGCTCGACGTCAGGGCGCAGGGCGGCGACGAAGCGGTCGCGCTGCGGCTGTGGAAGGAGGCCGGACTGCGGGTCGTACCCGGCCGCTATCTGGCGCGCGACCAGGCCGACGGCTCGAACCCCGGCTTGGGCTACATCCGCGTCGCCATGGTGCACGACCAGGAAACCACCGCGGAGGCGCTGCATCGCCTGGTCGCGGTGCTCGGCTGAGGGCAGGCGATGCCGGCAATCGACCGCGGACTCGAAGGCTTCCTGCCCGACGGATTGCGCGAGGCGCTGCGCCGCAGGCTGCGCGAGCTCGCCGGGGTCGGGCTGATCGGGCTGGCGATCCTGCTGGCGCTGGCGCTCGCGACCTGGTCGGTGCAGGACCCGAGCCTGAGCCATGCCACCAACGCGCCGATCCGCAACGTGCTCGGCTTTCCCGGCGCCATCGTCGCCGATCTGCTGATGCAGCTGTTCGGTGTCGCGGCGCTCGCATTCGTGCTGCCGGTGGCGGTCTGGGGATGGCGGCTCGCCTCCCATCGGCCGCTCAGCCGGGAGCGGATCCGGCTGATCTTCTGGATCCTCGGCGTGCTGCTCGCCACCGCCTTTGCGTCCTGCCTGCCGCGCAGCGCGACCTGGCCGTTGCCGGCCGGGCTCGGCGGCGTGATCGGCGACGGGCTGCTGCGCTTGCCGGTCCTGCTTGCCGGCGCGGGCTCATCGGGCGTGATCCGGATGGCGGTTGCGGCCGCCAGCGGCATCGGCGCACTGGTCTCGTTCGCCATCGCGTCCGGATTCGGATGGCGGGGCGACGCCGAGGAGCGCGACGACGCCGACGAGCCGGTCGAGCCGCGCGAGGAACGCGCCTCGATCTCGCTCGGCTGGATCACGCACGGCTTTCTCAGCCTCAAGGCGCGGCTCGCCCGCTTGTTCACCAGGACCCCGGCGCGCCCGGCGCCGCGGCGCGAGGCCCCCGCCGTCCACGGCCGCGCCGAGCCGCGCTTCGAGCAGAGCGGTCGCGCCACGCTGCAGCCCGCGATCGAGCCCGACCTCGACGACGAGGAGGAGGACGACGACGCACCGCGCGCCGCGCGCAAGCCGCGCGCGGCTCCCCGCCCGACCCGCAGGTCGAGCGGCGGATACGTGCTGCCGGCGCTGGAGCTCCTGGCCACCCCGAAGGCGATCGGACGCGCCACCTTGAGCGCCGAGACGCTGCGGGACAATGCCACCGCGCTCGAAGGCGTGCTCGGCGATTTCGGCGTCCGCGGCGAGATCATCAATGCGCGGCCGGGGCCGGTAGTCACGCTCTACGAGCTCGAGCCGGCGCCGGGGATCAAGTCGTCGCGCGTGATCGGGCTCGCCGACGACATCGCGCGCTCGATGAGCGCGCTCTCCGCCCGCGTCGCCGTGGTGGCCGGGCGCAACGCCATCGGGATCGAGCTGCCGAACCCGACCCGCGAGAAGGTCTATCTGCGCGAGCAGCTCGCCAGCGCCGACTACGTCGACTCGAGCGCCAAGCTCCCGCTCTGCCTCGGCAAGACCATCGGCGGCGAGCCGGTGATCGTCGATCTTGCCCGCATGCCGCATCTCCTGATCGCGGGGACCACCGGCTCCGGCAAGTCGGTCGCCATCAACACCATGATCTTGAGCCTGCTCTACCGGCTGCGGCCCGACCAGTGCCGGCTGATCATGGTCGATCCGAAAATGCTCGAGCTCTCCGTCTACGACGGCATCCCGCACCTGCTCACGGCGGTCGTCACCGATCCGAAGAAGGCGGTGGTGGCATTGAAGTGGGCGGTGCGCGAGATGGAGGAGCGCTACAAGAAGATGTCGAAGCTCGGCGTGCGCAACATCGAAGGCTACAACGCGCGCCTCGCCGAGGCGAAGACGAAAGGCGAGAAGCTCACCCGCACCGTCCATACCGGCTACGACAAGGAGAGCGGCGAAGCCATCTACGAGAACGAGGAGCTCGAGCTCGAGCCGCTGCCGTTCATCGTCGTCATCGTCGACGAGATGGCCGACCTGATGATGGTCGCCGGCAAGGACATCGAGGGCGCGGTGCAGCGCCTCGCCCAGATGGCGCGCGCCGCCGGCCTGCACGTGATCCTGGCGACGCAGCGCCCGTCGGTCGACGTCATCACCGGCACCATCAAGGCGAATTTCCCGACCCGCATCTCGTTCCAGGTCACCTCCAAGATCGACAGCCGCACCATCCTGGGCGAGCAGGGCGCCGAGCAGCTGCTCGGCCAGGGCGACATGCTCTACATGGCGGGCGGCGGCCGCATCAGCCGCGTGCACGGGCCGTTCTGCTCGGACGAGGAGGTCGAGAAGGTGGTCCGCCACCTCAAGACGCAGGGCACGCCGCAATATCTCGAAGCCGTCACCGCGGCCGACGAGGAGGACGAGGACGGCAATCCGATCTTCGACACGACCGCCATGGGACAGCCCGAAGGTGGCGACCTCTACCAGCAGGCCGTGCAGGTCGTGCTGCGCGACCGCAAGGCCTCGACCAGCTATATCCAGCGCCGGCTGCAGATCGGCTACAACCGGGCGGCCTCGCTGATGGAGCGCATGGAGAAGGAAGGCGTGGTCGGCCAGGCCAACCATGCCGGCAAGCGCGAAATCCTGGTGGGCGAGGAGGATGCCGAGCGCTATTGAGAATCAGGCGATCGGCCGTTAACTGAAATTGGGGCCAAACAGCCGTCTTGTCGCCACAACGGGCGGCTACGGACCTCATGAAGGCGAGCGCGGAGAAGGGGCTATGGCGGGCCAGAGGGCATTCGTCGGGGTATTGCTGCTCGGGATGGTGGTGACGGCTTCGGCGGCGAACGCCGAGCCCGTGCCGCTGCCGACCCCGGCGCCGCTGCCAAAGGAAGGCATGCCGCCGCCGCCCGCCGCAGCCCAGGGGCCGCTCTCGGGCCTGAAATCGCTGTTCAACTGGAACCGGCCGCCCGAGCCCGAAGCCCCCGCGGCTGCCACTGCCACCACCACCGCGACGTTCAACCCGACCCAGCGCGCGCAGGTCGACAAGGTCAGCCAGTACCTGTCCAGCGTTCAGCAGCTGTCCGGCAATTTCGTCCAGGTCGGCCCCGACGGCGCCCGCGTGCGCGGCGAGTTCTACATCCAGAAGCCCGGCAAGGTGCGCTTCGAATACGACCCCCCGACCCCGATCGAGATCGTCGCCGACGGCCAGTCGGTGGTGGTGCGCAACAGCAAGCTCGCCACGCAGGATCTCTATCCGCTCTCGCAGACGCCGCTGCGCTTTCTGCTGTCCGACCGCATCGACCTCATCCGCGACACCAATGTGACCAGCGTTCGCGCCGACGACGTTTTCGTGACCATCACCATCGAGGAGAAGCAGGCGCTGATCGGCACCAGCCGGCTGATGATGATGGTGGGCGCCAAGGACTATCAGCTCAAGCAGTGGACCGTGACCGACCCGCAGGGCTACGACACCACGGTCGCGGTCTCCAATCTCGACACGAGCAAGCGCCCGGACCCGAACCTGTTTCGGATCGACTATACCCGCTACAATCAGTGATCTGCTTCGAGCAAGCCGTCGATTGCTGGTCATAACCCTCGCGCATTGATCTTCGACTCTTGATCACCATCTGTCATCCATGGCAGGTGGCGGACGTCGGTTTCTGACCACTGACGCTGATCGCCGGCTTCTGAATGCGGCTTACCATCACAACCTGGAACATCAATTCGGTGCGGCTGCGCATCGACGCGGTCGCCAAATTCGTCAAGGCGGCACGGCCGGATGTGCTTTGCCTGCAGGAGACCAAGTGTCCGGACGACAAGTTCCCGCTCAAGCGCTTCCGCCGGCTCGGCTACGAGCACGTCGCGCTCAACGGCCAGAAGGGCTATCACGGCGTGGTGGTGCTGTCGCGGCTGCCGTTCGAGTCGTTCCACATCCAGTCGTTTTGCGGCAAGACCGATTGCCGCCACGTGTCGGCGGTGTTCGGCGAGCGTGCCGGGCTGCGCGACCCGATCACGCTGCATAATTTCTACGTGCCGGCGGGCGGCGACCTCCCCGATCCGGCGCTCAATCCGAAATTCGCCCACAAGCTCGGCTTCCTCGACGAGATGCGCGACAACGCCGCGCTGCGCTGCAATGGCGCAAGCCGGATGGTCCTGGTCGGCGACCTCAACGTGGCGCCGCTCGAGCACGACGTCTGGAGCCACAAGCAGATGCTGCGCGTGGTCTCGCACACGCCGGTCGAATGCGCGAAGCTCACCGCGGTGCAGAAGACCGGCGGCTGGGTCGACGCCATGCGCATGCTGGTGCCGGAGCCGACCAAGCTCTACACGTGGTGGAGCTACCGCTCGCCCGACTGGGCGACCGCCGACAAGGGCCGCCGCCTCGACCACGTCTGGGTGGCGCCGGCTTTGGCCGATCGGGTCGCCGACCTCAAAGTCCTGAAGAATTCGCGCGGCTGGACGCGGCCGTCGGACCACGTGCCCGTCACGGCGACGCTGGAGGTGTAGAGCATTTTCAGGAAAAGTGGAAACCGGTTTTCCGTCCGAAAATGCGTTCAATGCAAAAAGGCTAGAGCGGGCTCCGCGGCGCTCACCTGCGCGCCCATGCGCGCAATCACTTCTGATCGTAGGCGTCGAGAATGCCGCGCACGTTGTAGATCTCGCCGGTCGTGCGTTCGGTGCGCGCCGCCCAATTGTCACGCAGCCGGCGGGCGGCGTCCGGAAAGCCCTCGAGCATCTTGAGGAAGATGCTGCGCGGAATGCGCAGCACCGTCGATGGCTCCAGCGCCGTGGCGGTGACCGGGCGCTTGGTCTCGGTCAGCAGGGCGATCTCGCCGAGCAGCGTGCCTACCCCGACGGTGACGCCCTCGCCGTCGTCCGCGGCCGGCGACGACAGGCTGAACGCACCTTCCTGGACCACGTAGGCGCAGTCGGCGTCCTCGCCGGCGTTGAACAATGCCTCGCCGCTGTGGACGTAACGGGATTCGGTGCCGATCGCCAAAATGCGCAGCGCCTGGCGCCCCAGCAGACCCAGCGTGGGCACGCGTTCGTAGAAGGCGATGTCGTCCTCGATGGCCATGGGACGAGGTTACGGCACCAGCTTGTAGCCGCCCGCTTCGGTCACCAGGATGGCGGGGCTGGCGGCGTCCCGCTCGACCTTTTGGCGCAAGCGGTAGATATGGGTCTCGAGCGTGTGGGTGGTGACGCCGGAATTGTAGCCCCAGACTTCCTGCAGCAATGTTTCACGTGAGACCGGACGCTGGCCGGCGCGATAAAGAAATCGCAGGATCGCGGTTTCCTTCTCGGTGAGCCGGACCTTGTTGCCCTTGGAATTGAGCAGGAGCTTCGAGCTCGGCCGGAACGTATAAGGCCCGATGCTGAACACGGCGTCCTCGCTCGCCTCGTGCTGGCGCAGCTGGGCGCGAATGCGCGCCAGCAGCACCGCGAAGCGAAACGGCTTGGCCACGTAATCGTTGGCGCCCGATTCGAGCCCCAGGATGGTGTCGGAATCGGTGTTGTGGCCGGTGAGCATGATGATCGGGGCCTTGAAGCCGTTCTTGCGCAGGATGCGCACGGCTTCGCGCCCGTCGATATCGGGCAGGCCGACATCCATGATCACGAGATCGATCTGGCCGGCCTTGGCGGCCTGCACGCCCTTGGTTCCGCTGTCGACCACGGCCGACTCGAATTCCTCATGCAGCCCGAGCTGCTCGACCAGCGCGTCGCGCAGCTCGGCGTCGTCGTCCACGATCAGGATCTTGCGGACATTCGACATTCATGCAGTCCCATGGCCGATTCCGCCGGCCGCGGCGGTGGCCGAAGTAGAACATTCGGGGGTAAAAGAGCAAGCGGGGGTTGCCCCCAGGATTCTGCCGTCATTTGGACGCGGAGGCCATGCGACGCCTGTCGTTTTCGGAAATCCGGGTGCGGACCCGGCCGGGAAACCGGACCCGCGGTGTGCTGCTGGCGGGGCCGCTGGCGATCCCGGTCATCCTCGGCCGCGCTGGCATCCGCGCCGACAAGCGTGAAGGCGACGGCGGGACGCCGCGGGGCCGCTTTCGGCTCAGGCGGCTGTGGTGGCGGGCCGACCGGGCGCCGCGTCCGCGAACTTTGCTGCCGGCGCAACGTGTTACCCCCGATATTGCCTGGTGCGAAGATCGCTCGGACCGCCGCTACAATCAACCGTTCCGGCGCTCGGCCAATGAACCAGGCGACCGGCTGTGGCGCAGCGACCACCTCTACGACTTCGTCATCGAGATCGACCACAATACCCGTCCGCGCGCGGCGGGGCGGGGTAGCGCGGTCTTTGTGCATGTGGCCCGGCCGGACCGGTCGCCGACGGCGGGGTGCGTGGCGCTGGCGGCAGGCACGCTGCGGCGGCTCATCGCCCGCGCCGGACGGAAAACCCGAATCACCATTCAGTAACCAAGTAAGGGCCAGCAAGGGCAACGGATCAGGTCCGCGCCCCGAAAATCGCCGTGCCCACCCGCACGTGGGTGGCACCGAACGCGATCGCCAGCGCGAAATCCGCGCTCATGCCCATCGAGAGCAGGCGCAGGCCGTTACGACGCCCGATCTTGGCGGTGAGCGCAAAATGCGGCGCCGGTGGTTCATTGGCCGGGGGGATGCACATCAGCCCGGCGATGGTGAGCCCGTGGGTGTCGCGGCAGGCCTTGAGAAATGCATCGGTCTCCTCCGGCAGCACGCCGGCCTTCTGCGGCTCGGCGCCGGTGTTGACCTCGACGAACAGCGTCGGCTGGCGGCCCTGGCGGGCGATCTCTTTTGCCAGCGCTTCGGCGAGGCTCGACCGGTCGACCGAGTGGATCGCGTCGAACAGCGCGACAGCCTCCTTGGCCTTGTTCGATTGTAGCGGGCCAACGAGATGAAGCTCGACGCCGGGGTGCTGCGCCTTGAGCGCCGGCCACTTGGCCTTCGCCTCCTGCACCCGGTTCTCGCCGAACACCCGCTGCCCGGCCGCGATCACCGGCTCGACCGCCTCGGCGCCGAAGGTCTTCGAGATCGCCACCAGTGTCACCGAGTCGGGCTCGCGCTTGGCGTCCCGGCAGGCGGCGGCGATCTCGCGCCGGACGGCGGCGAGGCGCTCGGCGGCGCTCAATGTCGGGGTCGCAAGCTCGGTCAATTTCGGCTCTCATTTTCCATAGACGCGCTCTGAAAATAACGCGGATCGATGTGCCGCGGGAAGGCGTGACCGATGATCCCCCCAATGTTGATCCTACGGGCGCTGCGGCTGGGAAGGCGCAGCTCAAGTCGATGGGCCCCCCCCGACCGGTCGCGCAATATCGCGACCTGCGATTCGACAATCAATACTCAGACTCAAAATTCGGGTGTACCCATAGAAATTCCCGCCGCCTGTTTTGTATTCGCACGAGGCCGCCGAAGCTGGGGTCTTGTTCCTTTAACCACGCGTGCAGCTGACGCAAGACCGCGCCCTGGCCGCGGATTGCGCCGCCGCGTTCCAGATTGGGCGCATTGCCCTCGCTTGCCCACCATCCGCCTTCTCACCGCC
>JBEVIH010000060.1:0-19305 GCA_040510815.1 Xanthobacteraceae bacterium
GAGCCCCAATAGGTCAGGTTGGTCGCCGGGTCATAGGAGCCGGTGACGTAGAACGCGCCGCCGCCGGTCTGCCAGGCATTGGCCTTGTCCTTCCAGGTCTCGCTGCCCGGCTCGCCCGGCGCCGGCACCGCGTAGGTCTTCCATTGCAGATTGCCGGTCTTGGCATCGAGCGAGGCGACCCAGCAGCGCACGCCATTGTCGCCGCCAGACCCGCCGACGATGATGGAATCCTTGAGCGCCAGCGGCGCCGCGGTGATCTCCATCCCGTCCTGGTCGTGCAGGTTCTTGTCCCACACGACCTTGCCGGTCTCCTTGTCGGTGGCGATCACCCGGCCGTCGAGGCCCGTGACCGAGATCACCAGATTGCTCCAGAGCGCGACCCCGCGGTTGCGGTCGGGCTTCTGCTGGCCCGGATCCATCTTCCACAGGATGCGGCCGAAGGTGCCCGAGCGCACGTCGATCTTGTAGACCACGCCCCAGACGTCCGTCATGTACATGAATCCGTCGTCGACCAGCGGCGTCGCCTCGAGATATTCGTTGCCGGAGGTGCCGCCGAGCGCCACCGCGAAGGCGAGCTTGAGGTTCTTGACGTTCGACTTGTTGATCGCCTCCAACGGCGAGAAGCGCTGCGAGCCGAAGTCGCGATGGTTCATGAGCCAATTGTGCGGCTCGGGCTTGAGCAGGCGCTCGTAGGTCACGTCGGCGGCACGCGCAGCAGAGTTCCCTGCCGCCAGCGCCGCGCACAGCGAGACCGCCGCCATGCCGGCGGACGTCCGTGAACGGTTGGCGCGGACGGGGGTTGATAATGCTTTGATCGAGCGCATGTCGTTCCTCCAAATGCCGAATGTTGTGATGCGTTTCTCGGGCCTGCGGCGCCCGGCTGGCGAGGTCTTGCGGAAATTAAAGCAAATATTTTCGCGCTGAGGAATGCACCTGCGCGACTCAGCCGCGCTTCACGGTTCCTCCGCCGATATCCTGTCGAACAGCCGTCCCGGGCAGTTGCGGCTCTCCCACCACCCGATCAGCCAGCGCGGGTCCCAGATCACCGCTTGGTTGTTAGTAACAGGCGGACGTCGCGAGCCGTGCTTTCAGCTCTTCGACCACGCCAAAACGGAGATGTTCGCGCGACGGACAGGATAAGCGTTGGCATCGGGGCGCCGGGCCTCGATCACGCGGTCACGCCAAAAAACAAGGCCGTCGCGTTGGAGCACGCGACGGCCTGCCGGTCATATAGTGGCTTCCTTGTTCACAGAACGCCGGTCAACGTCACCTTGGGTCCATGATAGTAGCGATCGATGACGGCGGGATCCTGCGACGGGAAAGCCCGCAACGGCGCCAGGAACGCGTCCAACCGGTAGCTCACTCCGACTTTCATGTTTGACATGAACCAGTACGAGATGCCCACCTGGACGTCGGCATTCCACACCGCGGCCGTCTGCGACCACTGCGAACCCGATGTCAGGCCGCTCCCACTGACCACTAAAGGCTCGGTGCCGGTTGAAACAACGGAGAACGAGCTGACCGAGTCGAAGTTGATTTTCGTGTGACCCCACAGCACGGCGACGTTGGCGGCGTAGTCGAAGCCGAACGCGCCCCACAGCGGGATTGCCCCTTCAACGCCCACGCGCGGTCCAAGCCCTAGGAAGGATCGCACATCCTTGTCGGACTGGGAGAAGCTGATCGTCGTGGTATCGACGCCGTCGCTTGTGAAGATCGACCCCGAGGTGTTCACCCGGTTGGTGGCCTTGATCTCGGCAATACGCATACCGAAGTTCGCCTGCAGGAGCGCCGGGCGATTGCTCGCGCCGGTGAAGATGTCGTAGCCCGCTCCGAAATCCACGATCCAGTGGCGCTCCTTGAGGTTCGCGTCTGTTGCGCTGCTGAACGAGAACGATTGCTCCGGCGGAGGCTGGAGAAGGCTAAACGAGCTGGCGACACTCTTCGATCCTTTCGCTTCACCGTAGCGAAACTGGCCGTTGATGTGCCAGGGAGTGCCCGGAAACCGATAATCGAAGCCGATTGCGGCGTCCCAGCCCACCTGCGGCCTCACGTTCGGGTCAACGCCACCGATCGGGATGAAGGGGATGAAAAGTGGAAAGCCGATCCCGCCACCGAAAATATCCCCGGTGTTGAAGGGAATCGGATCGCCGCCGGTCCAGAAGGCACCCGCCTCGAGGGTCCATCGAAACAGGCCGCGCTCCGGCCCTTTTGCTTTCACGAATACCGGCAGGTCGGCTGCAGGCGCCGAAGCCCCGGCGGACAGCACGATGCCGAGCGCCACGCCGGCGGAAAGCAGGACGCCTGACGTCCCCCCTAGCTTATGTTCCCGAAACATTTTGACACCCCCGAGTTTCAATATTTTGGCCTACTCATGGCCCCAACGTTGCCTGGCGTACCTAGACGGAAATGAGGCGTGGTATCACATAGCCACCAACTGTCGCCGGGCAGCAACAGCATATCGTGGGCCCGATGGCGCCAGGACGATGCCGAATGGCCCGCACTGCCTAGCTTTCCGCGGCTCTGCCGTCGCAGAGTCGGCGCCGTCCCGATGTGGAGTTTCTTTGCGGCTGTGGCGGGGACGCCACAGCCGCCACCGGAAGGTTGTGGTCTTCGGGGATTGCTTGAACGCTGTCGCTGCCGCGCCTGTCGAGCGACCTCGTCACGCTGCCCGAGCGCGGGGCGCGGACTATGGTTTCGCCGGGTATCCGCCGCAGGCGCGGTCGCCGAAGGCCCTTCGCATTCCTCACGGGTCACCGCACGGCTCGCGGCGGGTGTTGGCGTTTCCTGAAATAAAAGCAAATATTCCGGCGCTGAGGGATGCACCTGCGCGCCTTAGCCACGCTCGGCGGCGCGCGCCGACCCCTGCGCTGTCAGCGTGTCGAACAATCGCCCCGGGCAGCCGCGCGTCTCGTGCCATCCGATCAGCCGCAGCGCGTCCCAGATCACCGCCTGGTTGCTGGTGACGATCGGGCGTCCGAGCCGTCCTTCCAGGTCCCCGATCACGGCGAAAACCGAGATGTTCGCGCAGCTCACCAGATAGGCGTCGGCATCGCCGCGTCGCGCCTCGATCACGCGGTCGCGCCAGAACTCGGCGGGCGTCGCGCAATAGGCGTCGCTGCCGGCGAGCGCGAAACCTTTTGCGAACAGCACATCGTAGCCGGCCCGGCGCAGAAACTCGGCCTCATGCTGGGTCGTCCGCGCGGTGTAGGGCGTCACCAGCACGACCCGCCGCGCTCCGAGCGCGTCGAAGGCGCGCTGGATCGCGGTGATGGTCGTGGTCGCGCGCGTCGCGCCGGCCCGCGTCAGGGCGGCGAGGATCTGCCGCTCGCCGTCCTGGCCGCCCTCCATCGAATTGGCCGTGCAGTGGAAGGCGACGACGTCGCAGCGCGCGTCGATGAGCGCGCCAGCCGCTTCCTCGATGCGCGGCAGCAGCCGCTCGGTGGTGAGGTGATGGGCGCCGGTCATGCGCAGGCGCGTGACATGCGCCTGCGCGCCCGGCGGAAACGCCGGCACCATCTCCTGCTCGGCCATCCGGTTCGAGGATGGAATGATCAACCCGACGCGCGCCGTCATGGTCAAGCCTTCTCGCGCAGCCCGACCCGTTCGAGACGGGGCAGGACCTCGTCGCAGAAGAACGGCAGCTCGTCGATGTAGTTCACCAGCGAGACCGCGATCCCGGTCAATCCGGCCTCGCTCAGATCGATGAGCTGGCCTGCCACGTGGTCGGGGTCGCCGACGATCGGCAGCCCGCCCATGCCCTGGGCATAGCCGGTGCGGATCTGCGCGAACTGCTCGGGCGGGGTGTTCTGCGCGGTGATGTTCTTGAGCGCCAGGATGTCGTCGACCGCCCGCCAGTCGGCGTGCTCGACGATGGAATAGTGGTAGTAGTCCTCGGCCTCCTTCTTGGTCGGCCGGCAGGTGATGACGCCGACCGTATAGACGCCGAGCTCCCTGCCCTGCTCCTTGGCCTGGGCTTTGACGCTGGCGACCTTCTGCGCGGTCTCGTCGAGCGAGGTACGCGAGGCCTGCAGGAAGAACGCATCGCAATTGCGGATCGCGAAGGCCTGGCCGACCGGCGAGGCGCCGGCATTCATGATCACCGGCCGGGTGCCGCCATAGGGCTTGGGCTTGCCCTTGATGCCCTTCATGCTCAGGTATTGGCCCTGGAAATCGAAATCCTCCTTGTCCGACCAGATCATCTTGATGACGTCGATCCATTCCTGCGCGTATTCGTAGCGCTGCTCGTGGTCGCGCTGCTTGACGCCGAACATCTGGAACTCGCCCTCGTTCCAGCCGACCACGATGTTCAAGCCGAAACGTCCCCCGCCGATGTGGTCGGCGGTGACCATCTCCTTGGCGGCGATCACCGGATTGAACAGTGGCGCATGCACGGTGCCGAACACGGTGAGCTGCCTGGTCGAGGCGAGCAGGCCGGTCGCCCAGGTGATGGTCTCGAGCGTTTCGCCCTGGTAGTCGGTGTCGCCGCCATAGCCCTTCCAGCGCCCGATCGGGAGGAGGAAATCGATGCCGGCCTCGTCCGACATGCGGGCAAGGCGCAAATTGTCGGGCCAGCTCCCCGACCAGCGCTCGGGCACCATGGTGACGGCGCGTCCGGACGAGCAGTTCGAACCGAACAGGCCGATCTTGAGCCGGTTGGCGTTGTGCATCGAGCGGCGGTCATGCGCGGATGGGTTGCGGGCGAGCACGGTTCCTTCCTCGTTCGGTGCGGGTGCTCCGCACATCGACGTCACTTTAGCGCAAGGCCGGCGCGGTTAGAAAGGCGCGCCGATGGCCGCTGGCCGCGCATTAAGCGGTTGCCAGCGCAAAAGACAACGGTGACAATCGCCACAACGACCGGCAAGAAACATCGGCGGGAGGAGCCATGAATCGCGTCGCTCGATATTGCACGCATGCATTGGCCTGCGCGTTCGCCTGCTCGCTGCTTTGGGTCCCTGCCCTCGCGCAGGAAAAATCCGACGCCGGGAGCTATCCGAGCCGGCCGATCCGCATCATCGTGCCGTTCCCCGCCGGCGGGCCGAGCGACATCGTGGCGCGCGTCATCGGGCAGAAGATGAGCGAGGACTGGGGCCAGCCGGTCGTGGTCGAGAACCGGCCCGGCGCCAACACGCTGATCGGCGCCCAGGCCGCGGCGAAAGCGGCGCCGGACGGCTACACGCTGTTCATGGCGATCGACTCGACGCTGGTGATGAACCAGTTCCTCTACAAGAGCCTGCCCTACGACCCGTTCAACGACTTCGCGCCGATCACGCTGACCGCGAAGACCATGTCGGTGCTGGCGGTGCTGGCCGCGAGCGGCCCCAAGAGCCTGAAGGAGCTGATCGCCAAGGCGAAGGCGCAGCCGGGCAAGCTCAACTACGGAGCCGGCACGATCACCGCGCAGCTCATGGGTCACCAGTTGCACCGGGCCGCCGGCATCGAGGTCGTCTACGTGCCGTTCAAGGGCACGCCGGAGACGGTCAACGGGCTGCTCACCGGCAGCGTCGAATTGATCTACGCGGCAAACCAGATCGTGACCCCGCTGATCGCCAGCGGCCAGGTGCGCCCGCTCGCCAAGATGGACCGCAACGCCCCGCCGTCGATGGCCGATATCCCGCCGGCGGCGGTAGCGGCCGAGCTGCCAGGCCTCGACGACATCTCGGTCTGGCTCGGGCTGGTCGCCCCCAAGGGCACGCCGAAGCCGATCATCGACAAGATCCACGCCGCGGTGGTGAAGACCTTGGCCGACCCTGCGGTGAAGGAGAAATCCGAGCGGACCGGCAACTATCCGGTGACCAATAGCCCCGAGGAATTCGCCGCATTCCTGCACAAGGAAGCCGAGCGCTGGTCGAAGGTGATCAAGGAAACCGGCATCAAGTTCGATTGAGAAGGAGCACCATGAAACGTCTAGCTCAGGCGATTGCGCTGGCGTCGCTGTCGGCGCTGGTGATCGGCCCGGCGACCGCGCAGCAAGCGCAGGACGCCGCGGCCTTTCCCAACCGCTCGATCAAGATCGTGGTGCCGTTCCCGGCCGGCGGGCCATCGGACGTGCTCGCGCGAATGATCGGACAGAAGATGACCGAGGACTGGGGCCAGCCGGTGGTGATCGAGAACCGGGTCGGCGCCAACACGGTGATCGGCGCCCAGCAGGTCGCCAAGGCGGCGCCCGACGGCTACACGCTGCTGATGGCGATCGACTCCACCCTGACGATGAACCAGTACCTCTACCGCACCCCGCCCTACGATCCGTTCAGCGACTTCGTGCCGATCACGCTGACCGCGAAGAGCATGGTGTTCATGTACGTGAACGCGGCCAGCGACTATCGCAGCACGAAGGAGGTCATCGCCGCCGCCAAGGCGCAGCCAGGCAAGCTCAACTACGGCGCCGGCACCATCACCACGCAGCTGATGGGCCACCTGTTCGACAAGGCGGCGGGCACCAAGACGGTGCTGGTCAAATACAACGGCAGCGCCCAGGTCGCGCAGGGGCTCCTGACCAAGAGCGTGGACTTCACCTTCGACGGCACGTCGGCCTCGATGCCGCTGGTGCAATCCGGGCAGTTCCGCGCGCTCGCCAAATTCGACAGCCGGCCGTTTCCCGCCTTGCCCGACGTGCCGACCGCCACCGCCGACCTGCCGGGCTACGAGGAGATCACGGTCTGGCTCGGGCTGGTCGCGCCCAAGGGCACGCCGGTCGCGATCATCGACAAGCTCCACGCCGAGATCGTGAAGGTGCTGGCCGATCCCGCCATCAAGGCGAAGGCGGACGCGTCCGGGCTGTTCGCGGCGACCACGACGCCGGCGGAATTCGCCGCCTTCATCCGCAAGGAGGCCGAGCGCTGGTCGACGGTCGTGAAGGAGACCGGACTGCAATACGATTGATCGCGCGCGAGCGCGCCGCAATCGGGGAGGACCTGCCGATGTTCGCATCCCGTCTCGCCGCCCTCGTCCCGGCCGCCGGCCTGGCGTGCCTCCTCGCCTCGACCGGGGCGGCCGCGCAAGCCGGCGATGCGGCGACCTATCCCAATCGGACCGTGCGCATCGTGGTGCCGTTCCCGGCCGGCGGGCCGACCGACATCCTGTCGCGGGTGATCGCCCAGCGCCTGAGCGAGGTCTGGGGCCAGCCGGTGGTGATCGAGAACCAGCCCGGCGCCAACACCGCGATCGCGGCGGCGCGCGTCGCCAAGCTGCCGGCCGACGGCTACACGCTGCTGGCGGCGATGGACGTGACCATGGTGCTCAACCCGGTCACCAACAAGAGCCTGAGCTACGATCCGCTCAAGGACTTCGCGCCGATCACGCTCGGCTCCAAGAACACCTCGCTGCTCACGGTGCGGGCCGACGACGGCCCCAAGACCGTGAAGGAGCTGATCGCGCGCGCCAAGGCCAATCCGGGCAAGCTCAACTACGGCGCCGGCATCATCACCACGCGGCTCGCCGGCTACCTGTTCAACCGCGAGGCCGGGATCGAGGTGCAGTACATTCCCTTCAGCGGCAGTCCGCCGACCGTGCAGGGCCTGCTCAACCGCGCGGTCGATTACATCGTCGACGGCACCGCCACCAGCCTGCCGCTGATCCAGGGCGGCAAGTTGCGTCCGCTCGCCAAGCTCAACAGCCGCCCGCTCGCTGCCCTGCCCGAGGTCCAGCCGCTCGCCGTCGCTGCCGGGCTGCCGGCGCTCGACGACATCTCGACCTGGATCGGCTTCGTCGCGCCGGCCGGCACGCCGCGGCCGGTCATCGACAAGATCCGCGGCGAGATCGTGAAGATGTACGCCGACCCCGCCATCGCCGACAAACTGGAAAAGTCCGGCATCAGCGCGGCCACCAGCACGCCGGAGGAGTTCGACGCCTTCGTGCGCAAAGAAACCGAGCGCTGGGGCCAGGTGTTCAAGGACAGCGGGATCCAACTCAATTAGAGCATTTCAGGAAATGTGGAATCCGGTTCTCCGTCCGAACATGCGATAACGAAAAACCACCCACGGAGCCTCCATGTCCAAGCCGAAAGTCTTGATCTTCGCCCCGCGCGAGGAGCCGCCGGAGACCATCAGCGCGATCGAAGGCATCGGCTGCGAGGTCGTGTTCGGCGACCGCGGCTGGCAATTGCCGCGCACGAGCTGCGAGGATGCGGTGGTGGATGCGGCGCGCGAGGCGGTGGCGCTGATGGGCACGTCGATCCGCCACACCCCGATCAGCCGGCGCATCATGCAGGCCTCGCAGCGCCTGCGCGTGGTCGCCAAGTACACGGTCGGCGTGGACGACATCGACATCGAGGCGGCGACCGAGCTCGGCGTCATGGTCTGCCATGCCCCGACCGAGTCCAATTGCTTCGGCGTCGCCGAGACCACGGTCACCTTCATGCTCTCGCTGCTCAAGAAGGTCGCCGAGCGCGACGCCGACGTGCGCGCCGGCAAGTGGCGCACGCCGGAGAATTTCGCCTACTACGTCGGCAGCCGCAGCTCGGACGGGTTTGCCGGCCAGACCATCGGCCTGGTCGGCCTCGGGCGCATCGGCACGCGGGTGGCGCAGCTGCTGGCGCCCTGGCGCGCGCGCATCATCGCCTACGATCCCTACGTGCCGCCGGCGCATTTCCTCACCCACGGGGTCCAGGCGGTCGACTACGAGACGCTGCTGCGCCAGTCCGACGTGGTCTCGTTCCACGTCGTGCTCACCAAAGAGACCCGCTACATGTTCGGCGAGGAGCAGCTCAAGCTGATGAAGCCGCACGCCATCGTCATCAACACCGCCCGCGGCAAGGTGATGGACGAGAAGGCGCTGGCGCGGGCGATCGAGCAAGGCCGCCTGCGCGGCGCCGCGATCGACGCCTTCGAGGAGGAGCCGCTGCCGACGGACTCCCCCCTGCGCAAGCTCGGCGACCGGGTGGTGCTCTCGCCCCACTCCGCCTCCTACACCGAGGGCGGCGAGCTTCGGCAAGGGGTCGCCTGGGCGACCCGCTCGGTCGTCACCGCCCTCAAAGGTGGCATCCCGGACAATGTCTACAACCGGGATGTCATTCCGCGCTGGAAGGAGCGCTTTGGCGGCGCGAGCGTGAGCGGCTGAGACGCCCGGAAAACGCATAGGGGAACCAGGTTTCTTACCGCCCGCCGGGCCGCGCGCGGAAAATCGCCATTTGTATGAATAAACAGTGATTTGGTTCATGCGTTTTCTGCATATCTGCGAACCGAGATCGTGTCTGTTGCGACGCAGCATGGAACCTTATGTTCCACCCATCGAATCGCCGGCAATTCGCCGGCCAAAACAAAGAAAGGAAATGATCATGCTTGTCGCAATCATCCGCTTCCTGGAGTCCTGGAGGCGCTACAACACCAGCCTGCGTGAGCTCAGCCAGCTCGGCGACCGCGAATTGGCCGATATCGGCATCAGCCGTTCGGACATCCCCCGCGTCGCCTGGGACGCCGCCGACCGCCGCTAAAGTCGGCAAACACCCGCTGCGAGCGCCCGCCCCGTGCGGGCGCTTTCGCTTTTTGGGGCCGACTTCAGCTCGGGCTGGTTCCGTTGCGCGCCATTGTCGCGACCCGGCGGCGGGCATAGTTTGCCTGCCATGACCGGCGAGCGGCATCGGAGCGTGCACATCATCGGCGGCGGGCTCGCCGGCGCGGAGGCCGCCTGGCAGATCGCGGCGCGCGGCGTGCCGGTCGTGCTGCACGAGATGCGTCCCAAGCACACCACGGCGGCCCACAAGACCTCGGCGCTCGCCGAGCTCGTCTGCTCGAACTCGTTCCGCTCCGATGACCGCGAGCACAACGCGGTCGGCCTGCTGCACGCCGAGATGCGCCGGCTCGGCTCGCTGATCATGCGGACGGCGGACGCGAACCAGGTGCCCGCGGGAGGCGCCTTGGCGGTCGACCGCGAGGGTTTTGCGCAGGCCGTGACCGCCACGCTCGAAGCCCATCCGTTGATCGCGATCCGCCGCGAGGAGGTCGCCGGACTGCCGCCCGCCGATTGGGACAGCGTGATCGTGGCCACCGGGCCCCTCACCTCGCCGGCCCTCGCCGCGGCGATCGGCACGCTGACCGGCGAGGATGCGCTCGCTTTCTTCGACGCCATCGCGCCGATCGTCCACCGCGACTCGATCGACATGGCGGTGGCCTGGCTGCAATCGCGCTACGACAAGGCCGGCCCGGGCGGATCGGGCGCCGACTACGTCAACTGCCCGCTCACCCGCGAGCAATACGCGGCGTTCGTGGATGCGCTCGTCGCCGGCGACAAGGTCGCCTTCCACGAGTGGGAAGCGACGCCCTATTTCGACGGCTGCCTGCCGATCGAGGTGATGGCCGAGCGCGGGCGCGAGACGCTGCGTCACGGCCCGATGAAGCCGTTCGGGCTCACCAATCCGCACGCGCCCGCGGTGAAGCCCTACGCGGTCGTGCAGCTGCGCCAGGACAACAAGCTCGGCACCCTGTTCAACATGGTCGGCTTCCAGACCAAGCTCAAGCACGGCGAGCAGACCCGCATCTTCCGCACCATCCCGGGCCTCGAGCGGGCCGAGTTCGCGCGGCTCGGCGGGCTGCACCGCAACACCTTCCTCAACGCGCCCAAGCTGCTCGACCGCTCGCTGCGGCTTCGCGCGCAGCCGCGGCTGCGCTTCGCCGGCCAGATCACCGGCTGCGAAGGCTACGTGGAATCGGCGGCGATCGGGCTGCTCGCCGGCCGCTTCGCGGCGGCCGAGCGGTTGGGCGAAAGTCTGCTGCCGCCGCCGCCGACCACGGCCCACGGGGCCCTGCTCGGCCACATCACCGGCGGCCACGTCGAGACGATCGACGCCGGCCCACGCTCCTACCAGCCGATGAACGTCAATTTCGGCCTGTTTCCGCCGCTCGTGCACGCGGTCAAAGGAGAACCGGGCCAACGGCTGCGCGGCACCGCGAAGACCTTGGCGAAGAAGCAGGCGCTGTCCCGGCGCGCGCTCGCCGATCTCGAGCATTGGATCGCCGGCGACGGCCACGCCGCCGCCGCGGAGTGATTAGCCGAACATCCGCGCCGACCGCCGTGCCGCCCGCCAGATCAGCCACTGCCGGCGCCATTGCGCGGTCTCCACCGGCACGAACGGCTCGTAGTCGCGCCGCTCCATCCGCGTGAGCGTCGCCGCGGCCGGCGCCAGCACCAGCAGCGCCGGGATCACGGCGGGCGGCGCCGCGGCGACGAGCTCCCGCGCCTTCGCGAGATGCCGGCGGGCGATCAGCCGCAGCTCGGCCAGCGCGGCGCGCAACTCGGGCGTGGCCTTGCCGCCGGGAGTCGTCCGCCCCGCGCCGTGCCGCTGCAGCAACTCGACCGGCACGTAGAGCTGCCCGCGCGCGGCATGGGTCGGCAACGCCTTGAGCAGGCCGGCGATCGCGTAGGCGAGGCCGGCATGGTGCGCGAGCGCCCCGATGCCGGCGTCGCGACCGCCATTGAGGATCTGCGCGGCCAGCGCGATGAGATTGGACGCGGTGCCTTCGGCGTAGCTGTCGAGCGCGGCCAGCGTCGTCATCGGCTCGTCGTAGAGATCGAACCGGCGCGCCTCGAGGAGCGTCGCCAGCCGCTCGCGCGGCAGCGCATAGCGCGTCATCGCCGCAGTGAGCGCGGCCGCCACCGGATTGGCCGCGACCTCGCCGCGGCCCTCCCCGCCCACCACCTCGCTCCACCATTGCAGTCGGATCTCGCCCGAGAGCGGCTCGCGAACGACTTCGCGCACGCGCGAGACCTCGATGTTGAAGGCATAGAGCGCGAACAGCCCGTGACGGTGCTCGGCCGGCGCGAACAAGGTGGCGAGAAACCGATCCTTGTCGGCAGCGCGCACCAGCGCTTCGCAATGGGCGAACGCGTCCTGCATGGGCGCAAGCTTAGCGCGGCAGGCGTGTTCCCGTCCGGGCCGCCTTATCTGCGCGCCGGAGCGCGTTCCGCCGGCTCTTCCGCTTCCATGCGGGCGGTCCCGACGCCGAGGTAGATCAGGATCGGGGCGGCGATGAACACCGAGGTATAGGTTCCGACCAGCACCACGCCGAAAATCATGGTGGCGATGAAGCTGTGGATGGCATGGCCGCCGAACAGGAGCAGCGCCAGCAGCGCCAGCGTCACCGTCACGTGGGTGATGATCGAGCGCGAGAGCGTCGAATTGACCGAGACGTTGAGCAGCTCGGGCATCGACATCCGCTTATAGCGGCGCAGCATCTCGCGGATACGGTCGTAGATGACCACGGTGTCGTTGAGCGAATATCCCAGAATGGTGAGCAGCGCCGCGATGCTCGACAGGTCGAAGTCGATCTGGGTCAGCGACATATAGCCGATCGTCAGCACCAGGTCGTGCACGTTCGCGATCATGGCGCCGAGCGCGAATTGCCATTCGAAGCGGAACCAGAGGTAGATCAGGATCGCGAAGATCGCGAGCCCGAGCCCGATCGTGCTCTTGGCCAGGAGCTCGGTCGACACGCGCGGGCCAACCACCTCGACCCGGCGATATTCGACGCCGTCGCCCAGCGCCTCCCGCACCTTGTTGATGGCGGCCTGCTGCGCCTGCTCGCCGCCCGGCTGCTGGGCGACGCGGATCAGCACGTCGGTCGGCGAGCCGAACTCCTGCAACTGCACGTCGCCGAGGCCGAGCCCGCCCAGGGTCGCGCGCATCTTGGCGAGATCGGCGGGCCCGCTCTTCGACTGCACCTCGATCAGCGTGCCGCCGACAAAGTCGATGCCGAAATTCAGCCCGTGAAAGAAGTACAGCAGGATGGCAACGATGGAGAGGGCCGCGGAGATCGGGAAGCTGATGCGCCGAAAGCGCATGAAGTCGAACTTGGTGTCGTCCGGGACGATCCGCAGCAGCGGTATGGAGGAATGCAGTCGCACGTCGTCCGCCTATGAAATCGCCAGTTGCCGCGGACGCGTCCACCTCACCCACCAGGCGACGATCAACCGCGTCAGCGCGAAGGCGGTGAATACGGTCGTCACGATGCCGATGCCCAGCGTCACGGCGAAGCCGCGCACCGGTCCGCTGCCGAAGAAGAACAGCACCGCCGCCGCGATGAAGGTGGTGATGTTGGAATCGAGAATGGTGGCGAGCGCGCGGGTGAAGCCGGCGTCGATGGCGGTGATCGGCGTGCGGCCGCTGCGCACCTCCTCGCGGATGCGCTCATAGATCAGCACGTTGCTGTCGACCGCGATTCCGATCGTGAGCACGATGCCGATGATGCCCGGCAAGGTGAGCGTCGCGTTGAGGAGCGACAGCACGCCGAAGATCATCCCCACGTTGACGGCCACGGCGACGCTGGCGAAGACGCCGAACGTGCCGTAGGTGACCACCATGAACACGACCACCAGGACGGCGCCGAAATAGGAGGCGAGCTTGCCCTTCTCGATCGAATCCTGCCCCAGCCCGGCGCCGACCACGCGCTGCTCGATCACGGTGAGCTTGGCGGGCAGCGCGCCGGCGCGCAGGAGAATCGCGAGATTGTTGGCCGACTCGACCGTGAAGCTGCCGGAGATCTGGCCGCTTCCGCCGATGATCGGTTCGCGGATGACCGGGGCCGAGATCACCTCGTCGTCGAGCACGATCGCGAACGGCCGCCCGACGTTTTCCTGCGTGACCTGCGCAAACTTGCGTGCGCCGGAATTGTTGAACTTGAAGGTGACGATCGGCTCGCTGGTGCGCTGGTCGAAGCCGGGCTGCGCGTCGGTGAGCTCCTCGCCCGACACGATGATGCGCTTCTCGAGCAGATAAGGCTGGCGGTTCTCGGCCTTCGAGCCGTAGACGATCTCGGATTCCGGCGGCGGGCGGGTCTGCAACGCCTGCTCGGCGGTCATCGAGTTGTCGACCAGGCGGAACGTCAGCTTGGCGGTCTTGCCGAGGATGTCGAGCAGCTGTTGCGGATCGCCGAGCCCGGGCACCTGCACCAGGATGCGATCGTTGCCCTGGCGCTGGATCGACGGCTCGACCAGGCCGAGCTGATTGACCCGCTTGCTGATGATCTCCACCGACTGGTCGACGACCTGGCGCACCCGCTCGAGGATCGCCGGCTCCGTCACCGTGAGCCGCACCAGGCCGCCGCCCACGTTCTCGACGTCGACCGAGCGGGCGCCGGTGGTCCCGAGGAAGCCGGTGAGCGGCTGCGACAGCTCGCGCAGCTTGGTCAGCCCTTGCTGCAGATCGTTTTCGCGAATCCGCACCTCGACCGAGCTGCCGCGGATGACGGGAGCGCCGGTGAGGCCGACGCGGGCCTCGCGCAGGACCTTGCGCACGTCGTCCTGCAGCGTCAGCAGCCGCTGCCTGCGGACGTCGTTGGCGTCGACCTCGAGGAGGATATGCGAGCCGCCCTGCAGGTCGAGGCCGAGCACGATGTGGCGCTGCGCCCAGGCCGGCCAACGCTTGACCGTGCTCTCGGGGAAGAAGTTCGGAACCGCGAACAGACAGACGATCAGCGCCGTGAGCAGGATCGCCAACGCCTTCCACTTGGAGATATAGAGCATCGATCCTGACCGTCCCGGTTCGCGTCGATTGAGCTTGAAGCCGCGATCGGCCCCTAGCCCGCGTCGTCCTTGACGGGCTCGCCCTTGGCACGAACGCCCGACACCATCGAGCGCACCTGCCGCACGCGCACGCCGTCGGAGATCTCCACTTCGATCTGATCGTCATCGACGATCTTGGTGACCTTGCCGACGAGCCCGCCCGAGGTGATGACGGTGTCGCCGCGCCGCAGATTCTTGATCAGCTCCTGGTGGTCCTTCGCCCGCTTCTGCTGCGGGCGCAGGATCAGGAAATACATGATGACGAAAATGAGGACGAACGGCAGCAACTGCACCATGAAGCTATCGCCCGCGAACGGGTTGGACTGGGCGAAGGCGGGCGTCACAAACATCTTTCGTCCTCTCGGTTGCTCGGGAGCGCGACCGTTCGCTGCCTCGCGACAAATCGTTCGGTTAACCGAAATCGGCGCGGACTATAGCGGTCGCAGGCCCAATTGCAATGTGGCTTTGGCTTTGGAATCAGGCTGATTTGCCGCGGAATCAGGCCCCAACGGCCGCTTGCGGGCAGCCGACCTTGCGGGGTCCTCGGGGCCTCGCTAAGGGTGCGGCGCAACCGACGACGGCCATGGCCAAACGCAGCAAAAAGCCCACATCGAAGGCGTCCCGCCCGCCGCCCCTAACGACCGCCGGGGACGCCATCGAGCGCATCGCCGGCGCACTGGAGCAGGCCGCCGCCGCGCTCGGGCGGCTCGCGCCGGTCGCCAGGTCGGCGCCCGATTTTGCCGCCGCCGACGCCTTCTCGTGGCATCCGGACGGTCAGCTCCTTCCGGTCGCCAAGGTCAATCGCGTCGAGATGTCGCTGCTCAAGGGCATCGATCGCGTGCGCGACATGCTGGTCGAAAACACCGAGCGCTTCGCGCGCGGCCTGCCGGCCAACAACGCGCTGCTCTGGGGCGCCCGCGGCATGGGCAAGTCGTCGCTGGTCAAGGCCGCGCATGCCTCGGTCAATGCCACGCACGGGCGGAGCAAGGGCGGGCTGCTCAAGCTCGTCGAAATCCACCGCGAGGACATCGAAAGCCTGCCCGACCTGATGGGGCTCCTGCGCGGGAGGCCCTACCGGTTCATCGTGTTCTGCGACGATCTTTCGTTCGAGGCCGAAGACACCAGCTACAAGTCGCTCAAGGCCATGCTGGAAGGCGGCATCGAAGGGCGGCCGGACAACGTGGTGTTCTACGCGACGTCGAACCGGCGCCACCTGATGGCGCGCGACATGATGGAGAACGAGCGCTCGACCGCGATCAATCCGGGCGAGGCGGTGGAGGAGAAGGTCTCGCTCTCGGACCGCTTCGGGCTCTGGCTCGGCTTCCACCGCTGCAGCCAGGACGAATATCTGGAGATGGTCGACGGCTACATCGCCCATTACCGCATCAAGCACGACGGCGAGGCGCTGCGCCGCGAGGCGCTCGAATGGGCGACCACGCGCGGCGCCCGCTCGGGCCGCGTCGCCTGGCAATACGTGCAGGATCTGGCGGGGCGACTGGGCGTGCGACTGACGAATTAGCGAATGGCGAGTAGCGAATGGCGAATAGGGAGAATAGACCCTACTCGCTACTCGCTACTCGCTACTCGCTACTCGCTACTCGCTACTCGCTATTCGCCCTGTTCAGCGTTACGCGCCGGTCAGGAACTTGATCGGATCGAGCGGCGCCGCGCCTTTGCGGATCTCGAAATGCAGCTGCGGCGCGTTGACGTTGCCGGTCTGGCCCGAGCGGGCGATGACCTGGCCGCGCTTGACCTGATCGCCGCGCTTGACCAGCAGCTCCTTGGCATGGGCGTAGGCGGTGACGTAGCCGTTGGGATGGCGCACCAGCACCAGGTTGCCATAACCTTTGAGCTCGCTGCCCGCATAGGCGACGACGCCGTCCTCGGCGGCCTTCACCGGCGTGTTCTCGGGCACGGCGATGTTGATGCCGTCGTTCTGCTGGCCGTTGGCCGAAGGACCGAAGCCGGTGATCACGCGGCCATTCGCCGGCCAGCGGAACTTGGGCAGCGATCCGGTGCCTTCCGCCGACTTCACGGCATCCTTGGCGGACGGCTGTTCGGCCACGGGTGCAAAAACGCTCGCGCTCTGCGGCGCTTCGCCGGCGGGCTCGCTCGGCGTGGCCGGCGCCTGTGTCATCAGCGGCCGGGCCTTGGACTTGATGGCGGAGGCGCGCACGCCCGGGATCACCAGCCGATCACCGACGTTGAGCTTGGCGCTGGGTTGAATGTTATTGGCCTTGGCGATGTCGCCGAGCGGTTTTCCGTAGAGCCGCGAAATCTTGCTCAGCGTCTCGCCGGGAGCGACCAAGTGTACGCCCGGATTGCCGGCGGGCGCGGGACCAAGCGGCTTCGCCGGCGCCACGCGGGTGGCCGGCGGTGACGCACTCGCGACCGGCGATGGGCTGTAGCGCGGAATGACCAACTGCTGCCCCGGATGGATCGTGCCGGACGGAAGGTTGTTGGCCTGCATGATCGCGGATGCCGGCACGCCATGGCGGCGCGAGATGCTCTCGACGGTCTCGCCCGGCGCGACCGTGACGGAGGTGCCGCCCTCCAAGCTCCAGTGGCCGCTCGACGCCGATTTGGGCGCCACCGATCCGGTCACGTCGGTCGCGTGCGTGGGATTGTTGCCGGGGGTGTACGACGCCATGCCGCGACCACCGCCGGACGTACCGGTGCCGCCAGGCACCGACGCGGGCATGTTGGCGGACGGCGGCGGGCCGGCTTGCGCCGTCGCCGGCGGGAGCGGCCTGCTCTCCACCCGGCCCGCGGGCGCCGGCTGTGCGGACGGGATCGAGGCGGTGGTTTCGACGCGCGCGTTCGGATTGTCGTTGAAACGCAGTGACTCGGCGCTGCATCCGGCAATGCCGATGGCGGTCAACGTGAGCGCAGCCGCTCGCGGCCACGACCACGGGCGCAACACCTCGATGAGGGGCATGGCTTACTCACTCATACGCAACACAACAGAGAGCTGAGTTAACACCCCGGAAGTAAATAAGACTTTAAGCAATTACGGCGCCTCAACCCTAACGAGTCGTCGCCACAACCGTTACAATTCGCGCGCCCGCCCAGGCAGCAGCGGCACGAAGCGGACCCCGATCAGGTCCTCGTGGGTGATCCCGCCCTCGCCTTTAGTGAGCTTGACCAGTTGTTGCGGGCCGGCATGCGGCCCGAGCGGCAGCACCATCACACCGCCTTCAGCGAGCTCGCCGACCAGGGCCTGCGGGATGGTTTCGGCGGCGGCCGTGACGATGATGCGGTCATAGGGTGCCCGGTCGGGCTGGCCGGCGAGGCCATCGCCCACCCGGACATCGACGTTCTTGTACCCCAGCACCGCCAACCGGTTCCGCGCCGCCTCCGCCAGCGTCCGGTAGCGCTCGACGCTGACCACCTCGCGCGCCAGCCTGGACAGCACGGCCGCCTGGTAGCCCGAGCCGGTGCCCACTTCGAGCACGCGGTGGTCCGGGCGCATGCCCAGTTGCTCGGTCATGTAGGCGACCACGTAGGGCTGGCTGATGGTCTGACCACAGGCGATCGGCAGCGCCTGGTCGGCATAGGCCGAATCGACGAACGGCCCCTCGACGAAATGCTCGCGCGGCACCTCGTCCATGGCGCGCAGCACCGCCGCGTCGCTGATGCCCCGCCGGCGCAGGCCGAGCAGGAACTGCATGCGGCCGACCTTGTCGTCGCCGGGCGGTTCTTTGGCCAACGCCCCATCTCCCTGTGGACCTCAAATGGCCCTCCCGAAAGCTAGGCCGAAACGGTGGCCGATCCAATCAGTGGATGGAACTTTGTTGGCCGCGATCGACGGAGGCCGTGCGCTTCGCCGGTGCCCTTGAACTCGCCACGAAGGGTGACCAAATATCGGCGCCGTCCCACCTATGCGCCGGTCGGTTTCATCGCTACGTTCGGGTTCCGTCCTTATCGGGAGTGAAGGGATAATGCCCTCGACTGCAACCGGGTCCAAGCCGCGGGCCAAGCGGATTCTGGTCGTCGAGGACGAGCTCATGATCCGGATGCTGCTCGAGGACATGCTCGGCGAGCTCGGCTACACCATCGCCGCCCAAGCCGCCCGTATCGACGAGGCGCTGGAAGCCGCCAAGACCGCCGATTTCGACCTGGCGATCCTCGACGTCAATCTCAACGGCCAGCCGATCTCGCCGGTGGCCGATGCGCTGGTCGCCCGCGGCAGGCCCTTCGTCTTCGCCACCGGCTATGGCGAACGCGGCCTGCCCGAGCCCTATCGCGACCGGCCGGCGTTGAAAAAGCCGTTCCAGCTCGACGGGCTCAAGCAGATGCTGGAAACCGCGCTCGACGGCAGCCGGTAGATCACCCGAACAATTCCGCCAGCTTGGTCATGAACGGCTCGTCGGTCATGTCGAGCCGCAGCGGCGTCACCGCGATCCGGTTGTCGGCGAGCGCCGAAATGTCGGAGCCGTCGGCCGGCGGCAGGCCGCGCATGCGCACATAGGCGATCCAGTAGTAGTTGTTGCCGCGGCCGTCCTGGCGCTGATCGATCTGCAGGCGCTCCTGGCGGTTGCGGCCCTGGCAGGAGACCGCGATGCCTTTCACCTCGTTCGGCGAGCAATCCGGGAAGTTGACGTTGATCAGCACGTCGCGTGGAATGCCGGCCGCCAGCGCGCGCCGGATGATGTCGGGACCGTGTTTGATCGCGGTCTCCCAATGTGGCGGCTGGGCGCTGCGCCCCTTGTAGGCTTGTGACAGCGCAAGCGAGGGAATCCCGAGCACGGTGGCCTCGACCGCGCCGGCGACGGTGCCCGAATAGATCACGTCCTCGCCGGCGTTGCGGCCGCG
>JBEVIH010000061.1:0-37190 GCA_040510815.1 Xanthobacteraceae bacterium
GAGTTGAAGACGATCTACTTCTCGACCGGCGAAGCAACCGAGGCAACCGGCTCGAAAGGCACGCGCTTTTCGTTCCGCACCGGCACCGACACCTATTCGATCGCTGCCGCCAGCATGCCCTGGTGCGTCGAGAATTTCGGCAAGGTATGGACCATTATCTATGCCGACTACGCCTGGGGCCAGAGCACGAACCAGGAATCCAAGCTGTTCATCGAGAAGGCGGGCGGTAAGGTGCTCACCAGCATTCCGGTGCCGCTCGACACCAAGGACTTCGTGCCCTACCTGGCGCAGATCCCCGCCGATTCGGAGGTGGTGCTGCCGGCGTTCATCGGCTCGTTGTCGGTCGCCTTCTACACCCAGGCCAAGACCATGGGCCTCGACAAGAAGGTGAAGATGTTCTCGTCGTCCGCCAGCCTCGAATCGATCGATCCGGGCGACATCCAGGGCGCCGCGGAAGGCGTCTACTTCTTCGAGAACTTCCCGCGCATGCTGGCGCACAAGAACGACGAGTACCACAAGGAGTTCAACCGGCTGATCGGCATCGACGACGTCTATTGCCGCGAGATCGGCGGCACCCGCGTGATGGACAAGAGCCACGGCTGGCAATGCTGGGAGGACATGTTCGCCATCAAGGCGGCGGTCGAAACCTCCGGCTACAAGACCCGCAAGGACATCGAGGGCGCGATCCAGGCGCTCGAAGGCATGCAGATGAAGAACTCGCTCGGCCATCCGCAGGGCGACAAGATGATCCGCAAGGAAGACCACGCCGGCATCATCGACTGCTACATCAGCCGGGTCGAGAACGGTAAGTTCGAGGTCAAGCGGCGGATTCCCAAGGAGGACCTGCTCAAGAACATGCCGCTGCGGCACAACCTGTCCACCTTGCCGGTGTAACGCTCGCGGATGGCGGCGCCGCGCGCCGCCATCCGCTGTTCGTGCGATCGAAGTATCCAGGAATGGTCGAGTACCCGAAGGTCAAGGTCTGCAGCGCGCACGTGGCGCCGGTCTTCCTCGACGCGGCCGCCACCGTCGCCAAGGCGGTGGCGTTGATCGCGGAGGCCGCTCGCGCAGGCGCGCGGCTGATTGCGTTTCCGGAATCGTTCGTGCCGGGCTTCCCGGTCTGGACCGCGGTGCAGGCGCCGATCAGGAGCCACGATTATTTCAAGCGCCTGGCCGCCAATTCGATCGAGGTGCCGGGTCCCGAGGTGGCGCAGCTTTGCGAAGCGGCGCGCGAGCACGCCATCGTGGTCTCGATCGGTTTCACCGAGCGCGCGCCGGTCTCGGTCGGCTGCCTGTGGAACAGCAACCTGCTGATCGGCGCCGACGGCGCGATGCTCAGCCATCACCGCAAGCTGGTGCCGACCTTCTACGAGAAGCTCGTCTGGGCGAACGGCGACGGCGCCGGGCTGCGGGTCTGCGATTCCGCGGTCGGCAAGATCGGCATGCTGATCTGCGGCGAAAACACCAATCCGCTCGCCCGCTACTCGTTGATCGCACAGGGCGAGCAGGTGCATGTCTCGTCCTATCCGCCGGTCTGGCCGACCCGCATGGCGAACGAAGCCGGCCGCTACGATCTCGCCTCCGCCATCCGAATCCGGGCCGGCGCGCATTCGTTCGAGGGCAAGTTGTTCAACGTCGTGTCTTCGGCCTGCCTCGACCGATCGCTGTTCGACGCCCTGCCCGGTCTCGACCACGACGCGCGCGAGACGTTGGAATTGAGCCCGCGCGGCGTCTCCATGGTGCTCGGGCCGAGCGGCGAGGTGATCAGCGACACGCTGTGCGAGACCGAGGGCCTCCTCTATCAGGACATCGACATATCCGCATGCGTCGAGCCGAAGCAGTTCCACGACGTCGTCGGCTACTACAACCGGTTCGACGTGTTCGAGCTCAACGTCGATCGCACCCGGCTCACCCCGATCAAATTGAATGACGAACCGGCCGACGCGAACGTTCGCGATGTCGCGCCCGGCAGACGGGCGGAAAAATAATCGGCGCGGAAACGCGCACGGAAGCGTCATCATGTCACGCGCCCGCGCCAATCAACGGCTTATGGAGCTAAGCTAGGCTCGGTCGCAATCGTCCGCGACCGCTGATGGGCGTCCCGATCATGCCGAGCAGGCCAGATTCTTGCCTTGGCGCCTTTATCGCGCTGGTCTTGAGCCTGACGGCGCCTGCCGTCTCCGCGCAGCCCGAGGGATCGCGGCTGCGCGAGGTGCGAAGCTGGGCGTTCCAGCTGCAGAACGTCGATCCGCTCGAGATCAAGCTCAGTCCCTACGACCTGGTGGTGATCGACTATGGCTTCGACAAGCGCAACGCCACCGCGTTCCCGCGCGACGTCGTCGAGCTCATGCGCAAGAAGCCGGACGGCAGGCGGCGCCTGATCCTGGCCTATCTGAGCATCGGCGAAGCCGAGAACTATCGCTACTACTGGCAGGACAGCTGGCTCAAGCAGCGACCGGAATGGCTCGAGCCGGAGAATCCGGACTGGCCCGGCAACTATCTCGTGCGCTACTGGCATCGCGACTGGCAGGCGCTGTTGTTCGGGAAACCGAACGCCTATCTCGATCGCATCATCGACGCCGGGTTCGACGGCATCTATGTCGACGGCGTCGACAAGTTCGAGCAGTGGAAGCGGCGACGGCCGTCGGCGCTCGCCGACATGGTCGAGCTCCTCGGCGCCATCGCCTCGCACGCACGCGAGCTGCGGAAGGAGTTCATGATCATCCCGCAGAACGGCGACGGGCTCGTGGGCAATCCCCAGTTCATGCGGATGATCGACGGCTTCGCTCGCGAGGACCTGCTCTACAGCGAGAACGAGCCGGACGTCCGCAACTCCCAGCGCAGCATCATGGACTCGGTGCGCAGGCTGCGTGCCGTGGCGGGTGCGGGCAAGCCGGTCTTCGTCATCGAATACACGTCGAGCCCGGAGCTCGCGGCGTCGATGCTGCGCGAGATCAGGGAGCTCGGCTATATCGGCTATGTCGGCCGGCGCGACCTCAAAGGGCTTTCGCCGCCCGCCTTCGGATGCGGACAGCCGGATTGTTCGCGATGAATGTAAGGTAATCGAGCCGATAGAGCGTTCTGACCAGGGCCAGATAGGCGACGGCGGCGGAGATCGCCGACGCGGCCAGGAAGCCCAGCCCGAGATACGTCTGCCCGAGCGGCAGCAGCGCCCAGGTCAAACCCCCGTTGAGCACGAGGAAGACCGCCTGCAGCGCCAGGAACACCATCCGGCGGTCGAAATAGAGGGTAAGCGACGAGCAGGTGATGAACAGGAACTGAAACGCCGCTCCGATCACGCCGAGGCGGAGCGTTCCCACCTGCCGGAACTGCATGTCGAGCACCTCGACCACCGCCGGCGCCGACGCGGCCACCAGCGCGCAGATCACCAGTTGCGGCACCGTGATGCCGGTCAGCGACGCGATCGTCTCGTCGCGCAGGCGCCGGCCGTGGGCGCGGATTTGCGCCAACGTCGCGTGCTCCAGGATGCTGGAATAGAACAGCCGATAGTTGCGGAAGAATCTCACCTCGAGATGGAGCACGAACGCCGCATAGGCAGGGATCACCACCAGGTAGGACACGAACATCGCGCTGTCGTAGAGCGGCGCGTGCAGCAGGCCGTTCTGGATCTGGGTCCCGAACGGCGACAGCCACACCACCCACTTGTCGACCCAGGCTCCGATCGCGCCGAACAGTCCGCCGAGCGCGATCGGCCAATAGCCGATCGACGCACGCCACAGCGCAAGAAGCGGCGTGGTCATGCTGGTCACCGCGAACGGAAAGGTCGCGATCACGCGGCTGAGCAGGCCGAACAGGGTGACGCCGAGCCCGACGCTGAAGCCCCACAGCATGGTCGCCAGATCGGGCCGCCAATTGTAGCTCAAGGTCACCGACACGACCGCGACCAGCATGCCGGCGGCGAAAAATATCGTGACCGAGTTGTAGTCGCGGGTGACGCTGGCGAACAGGCAGGCGACCCAGACCAGCCCGATCAGCGTGCAATTCGCCACCGCGGCGACGTCCGCGGACGTCTCCAGGTCGAGCGCGACCCCGAACAGCAAGGTGCCGAAGCCGACGGTCGCGACCGCGGAAAAAACGAAGCCGGCCAGCATGATTCCGGGAACCGCGGCCACGTCCAGGTCATGCAGCTCGTCCGATATCAGGCGGGTGCTGACCAGCGCGATCGGCGCCGTGACCACGAATGACAGCGCGAAGCTGTAGATGACGAGCGCGCGGAACGCCGCGATCGTGGTCTTGCCCTCGAGCTCGTTGATGGTGGCGCTGATCAGCCAGATGCACAGCACCGCCAGCAGGCAGGGACCGGCCGCGATCACCGATGCGTGCGCGAACGATGCCGCGCGATCGGCGATGGAGGTGCTGCGGTAGAGCCGCTCGAGTGCGAAGCCGATGCCCGCCATGGTTCACCCGGCTGCGGCCGCCAACGACGGCGCGTCCATGTGGCGGTGATAGATCGTCGAATAGGCCGCGTCGACCAGGTCGAGGTCGTAGTAGCGCTTCACCCGCTCCTGCATCGCCCGCCCGCAGCGCTGGCGCCGGTCGTGGTCGCGCAGCAGCGCGGCGATCGCGGCCGCCGTCTGCTCCGGCGAGGCGACGTCGGTGAGCGCTCCGCCTTCACCCAAGGCCGGCAGCTCGTCGCGCCGGCCGAATAGAATCTCCCGGCAGGCGCCCACGTCGGTGGCTACGGTCGGAATGGCGGCGGCGCCGGCCTCCAGCACGCTCAACGGCTGCGATTCGCTCACGCTGGTCAGGACGTTCACGTGGATGCGCGGAAAATACTCGGCGACGTTGATCTGGCCGGTGAAGCGCACGGTCTCGGAGAGTCCGAGCTCTGCGGCCATGGCCTTGCACTCTTCGTAGTAGTCGGGCTGCTCATCGGTCGGTCCCAGCACCAGCGCGTTGAGGCCAGGAACCTGGTCGCGCAGCACCCGCACCGCCTGCAGGTAGGTCTTGATGTCCTTGATCGGAACCACCCGTCCGACCAGCGCCACCGTCGGAGGATCGTCCGGGCTCGCCTGCGGCAGGCGGCTGAGCGTCTGATAGTCGACGCCGTTGGGGATGATCTTCATCTGCGCCGGCGCGGCGCCGAGCAGCGTCTGCGCCGACTGGTTGGCGCCATGCAGGGTGAGCACCTCGGCGCAGGCCTCGTAGCAGGCGCGCGCATAGCTTTCGAACGCCGCCGACCAGAAATCGCGCAGATCGCGGCGCGGGTCGTCGATCGCGAATCCCTTGTCGACGGTGTCGACGATCCAGTCGGCCTGCAGGATCTCGATCCGCCGCTCGTTGGTGTAGATGCCATGCTCGGTGATGATCGCCGGCCGGCCGGTCTCGACCGCGGCGCGCGCCGCCCGCCGGCCGGCCAATCCGGTCGAAACCGTGGGGTAGACGCGCGCCGGCGGCAGCGGAAACGACAGCGTCGCCACCAGCCCGCCGAACAGCGCGCGCCAAGCCCAGAAGAAGTGGAGGAAGGATTCGTGCGGCATCTCGCGGTCGTAAAGATCGCAGACCAGGTTCCAGGCCAGCGTCGAGTCGAGCAGGTCCGCCGTTCTGCGCGCCTTGACCAGCGGCGCAAGCAACCCGATCACCTTGGCAAGCTCGGCCAGGCCGCCCCCGCGCAGGAACACGTCGGCCGCCTTGTCGAACTCGGCTTGGTCGAACGAACGGGGCCGGCGCCAGCCGCTACTGCCGTACGATTCGCTCAGATAGAGATGATGCAGCGCGTCGAGGTTCGGAAGCTCGCCGTATTTCGCAACCGGCGGCGGCGGCTCCGGCAGAATGGCGACGATGCAGAACCGCAAGTCGGGCTGGCGGCGGATCAATCCATGCACCCACGCCGACACCCCGCCGGACACGTAGGGGTAGGCTCCTTCCACGATCATGCAGACGTCGGCGATTGGCCTGTCGCTGGGTGCCGATCGATCCACGTGGCGTCCCGGATGCGAATACGTTTCAATGCGCATCCCCGGTCCTACGGCCGGCGCGCCTCGACATCAAGAGCGTCGGCGGGCGCGCCTTGATCGGCGGGCGTCGTGGACCAGAGGCGGTTCTTTTCCTCGATGTCCAGGCGGCTGGCGATGGCGGCGGCCTGCGCCCGGATGAAGCCGTTGCGGTTGCGCAACGCCTTGCGCAGGATCGGACGAAGATCGGGGTGATAGCGCCGGCCGACGACGCCGAGGACGCGCTGCTGCGTTTCGACCGAGGAGCCCTGCAGGATCGGAGCAAAGCGCGGCACCTTGGCGTGCGGATCGGCGGGCAGCCGGCCGGACACCATCTCGTCGTGGATCCGCGCCACCCGCCGGCGCGCCGCCACGCCCGCGATGTACTCGTACCAGTGCTTGAGCCTTGTCGGCGCCGGGAGCCGGCACCACAGCGAAAACGCCATGCACGCGCAGCCGATGGCGCCGATCGGTCCCGCCGTGGCGGTGGCGAGCAGCAGCAGCACCGCAATGGTGAGATCGCCATTGCGATAGACGCGTATGGCGAAGAACAGGGCAGGGACACCGACGACGGCGAGGTGCAAGAGCAGGAAAGAGGAGAAGCTCGCGTCGGGGCCCGTGCCGTACCACAGCACGCCGAGGCTGCACCAGGAGGTCACCAGCGCGACCAGCACGTCGTCCAGCCCGATTTCCAGTCCCGGCGCCGTGGCACCATCAAGCCGCGGCATGGTGGCGGACTCGGTCCCGAAGGATTGATCCGGGTGGGTCATTGCAGGGTGATTTTGCGATCGGGACGCGAGCGTTTCGTTCTCGCGGCGCGGGGCATTCGGCCTTGCGGCGTGCCGTCTCGGGGCGTGTCGCCTTGTCCCACTCCGCCTTGACCGTTGGAAGCCGCGTCATGCGGCTTTTCGGCGTGTCCGTTGGACTGGCCGGGCGCTGCCGCGGACTGCCAGTTCCCCATCAGGATGATCCGGCCGGCGAGACGCGACACTTCGGACGAGGTGAGCGAGAACCGGCGCTCGATATCCTCCGGATGATCGTCCAGGGCGGCGCCGCCGATTGCAAACATGCCGAGCACGCGGTCCGAGGCCTGCTGGTCGATGAGCGGTCCGGCCATGACGCCGCGATTGCCGAGCAGCGCTTGGTCGGCCGTGCGCGCGACCGACAAGGTTCGTCGATCATTCACGATTGCGGCGAACAGCGGGTCATCCGACGGCACGACAGCACCCGCCGCGGGCCGGTGATCGTCGGCCGGATGAAACACCGGCGTGAGCGCGCCGTCGCGCAGCATCAGGATGGAGAACTCGGCGGCGCCGGTCATCAGGCTGACGAATCGGGCCAGCCGTTCGGCGAAATTGTCCCACGTCGCGTCGTGCAGCTCGGTGATCGCCTCCGCGACATCGACATTGGAGGCGTGGGCGTTGGCGGCGATATGGCGCTCGAGCGTTTCCGTTCGCGCCCGCAGATCCTCGCACAGATCGGCGACGACGGCGGCCTGTTGGCTCTGCTCGGCGAGCTCGGCCTCCAATTCCTTGAGGTGGTCGAGCTGGCGGCTGCGGGTATGGCCGATCAGCAAGGCGACGCAGGTCCAGCCGATCGGCTCGGCGGCGATCCTGCCCACGTACGAATAGAGATCCTCGGTGAGCAGCGCCGGCGGCGGCCCCTCCAGCAATTGCAGCGCGGCGGCGAGCACCGCGGCGGCGAGACCCGCCGCCATGCCGTGCTGCAGGCTCAGCACCAGGACCGGAAGCCAGAATGGACTGGGATACGGTCCGTTGGCCACCGCCAACAGCACGTGCTTCAAGAGCAGAGCGACGGCGAACAGCAGCACGAACTCGGTCACCAGGCGCAGCCGCGCCGACCATGGCGACCGGCGCGGCCGGTCGGAATCGGCGCCGATCGGGGGGACGATGTCGCTGCTCACCGGCGCCTCCTGCGGCCGAACTCTTCGCGCGGCTCGAAGCGCGTGATTTCGGCACCGGTCTCGCCCGGCACCAGGCATGGATCGCGCGATTGCTCGCCGTCCTCATCCCGCGCGGGCCGCTCGGCGCGCTGTATCTCGCAAATGCGCTGGCGCGCCGCGATCTCGTCCACCGCAAACATCATGCGCACAAGGCGGGCGGCCGGACCATCCGCCCCGGCCTGGCGATGAATGCTGACCTTGCGCCAGTAGCCGGTCCACGACGCCCCCTTGGTCAGCGCCGTGGTCTTGTCGCCGGTCTGCACGAGCACGTCGAACAGGGCCAGCCGGCCGATGATCCGTTCCGGGTTGGCGATCTCGTCGAACCGCACCAGCGCCTCGCGGGCGCCGAACAGGTCGCCTTGCGCCGCCAGCATCAGGCCGAGCCGCTCGGCGTCATTGGCCGTGATCATCTGGTTGGCGAGCAGGTTGCGCAACAGGGCCTGCTCGCGGTCGAACGCGCCCTCCAGCCGGTAATGCGCGAGCAGGTCGCGCGCGGTCGGCATCGTCGGCGCCAGCACAAACAACCGCTCGAGCGCGCGTATCTCGCCGCGCTTGTCCTGAATGTCGCTGTAGTGCTTCGCCAGCAGGGTCACCACGGCGGGATCGTTGGGATGGTCGGCGACGAACCCTTCCATGATGCGCGTCGCCTGATCGATCTCGGCGAACGACATATAGAGCTTGTGCAGGTGCAGAACCGCGTCGACGTCGCGCCGACCTTCGGCGTAGCGCGCTTCGAGCACACGGATCGCCTCCTGGTTCTGCCCGTCGCGAACCAGCATCGTCCATTGCTCGCGCTCGCCCGGCACCAGGGCGACGGCCGCGGCCAGCGCCACGATCGTCAGCGAGATGATGAGAAGAATGTGCCGAACCATCACCGCTGCCCGTTGTGATCCGAACACGCGACGTTGATGAGGAGCGGCGTCATGGCGTCGGCGTCGGCGGTCAACGCCAGGCGGCCGTCGTCGCCGACCTCCAGCTCCTCGTCCCAGACCGTCTTCTCGGAATCCTGCACCGAGACATGATAGATGCCGGGCTTGAGCCCGCCCCAGGTCATCTGGCCGGTGCCGTATCCCTTGGCCATCACGCTGAAGCCGCACTCGCGGCGGCGCAGGTCGCGGAACGTCCAGCGCCCGTCGATCAGGTAGGGCGACGACGCCTCGCCGCCCTCGCGGTTGTCCGGGCCGAGCGCCACGATGACTTCCTCGCGCGCCTCGTCCAGCGCCACGTAGAGCGACGCGCCCTTGCGCCGCTGTCCGATCACGCCGACGCTGCGCGAGAGATCGACCGCGAGGTCGGCGACGTCGTCGAATCGCAGGGTCTGCAGGGCGCCGCGATTGCCAATGAGCCAGGTCATCTCGCCCAAGGTGGAGATCCGCGCCGAGAAGAAGCCGTCGGCGATCGCCGCGTAGTGCGAGGCGGCGACCGGCGTCAACAGCGCCTGCCGGGCGGAATCGAGATGATGGCGCACGCCGGCGAGACCGGCGGCGTTCTCGCCCGCGTACATGTGGTAGTAGACGTTGATCGGCTTGAGCCGGCGCGGACTTTCGGTCGCGTTGACCGTGGTCTCCAAGTGCAAGAAGCCGTGCGGCCGGCCGCCGCCGTCGGTGATGTAGATGTAATCGTTGGCGTTGGCGGCGTAGATCTGCCGCTCCGCTCCCGCGGTCCGCGAGATCGGGGAGAGATAGCTGATCGAGGGATAGTCGGCATCGTAGCGGGAATCGCCGCCATTGAGATTGCGCAGTCCCAGGCGCCGCGTCCGCGCGATCGCGCCCTCGAACGGATCGGCTTGGCCGCTCCACAGGTAGAGCGTTCCCCGCTTCCCTTCCGGCGCCAGATCCTCGGCCGCGGTGATGGCGCCGCGGATTTCCTGGTCGAGGTCGAACGGATAATCGCTGAACGCGCGTGGCGGATCGTCGTCGATGAATTTGCTGTCGATCTCCGCCTTGCGCGCCAGTCCGGGGAACAGGCGGCGCACGACCTTGCGCCAGCGGTCGCTGAGCACGGCCTTCCATTCGCTCTCGTCGGGACCGATCAGCCGCTCTTCCAGCCGGCGATCGTAGTTCTCGAAGAAGCTCCACTGATAGGGGTGCGTGTAGGTGTGACTGGCGATCTCGACCTGCGGCAGCGCGTAGAGTTCGCGCGCGGCCTGGCGCGCGGCCTCGGGCGTACCGTACCTCTCGTCGACGTCGGCCCCGATCACCCCGACCGCCACCGGCAGATCCGGGTAGGGGACGATCAGGTCGCGCAGGACGACGAGCGCGGAGATCGTCGGCTTGTCGCGATGGGCCTCGACGCGCGTGACGTTGTTCCAGCCGTCGCCGTCGATATGGCTGAACCACATGCGGCGGCCCGAGAGCGTGGTCACGTCGGGAACCGGCATGGTCTCGACGCCGAACGCCCGTTGGAAGAACGCGAACGGATCGATGATCCACTTGGTGCGCCCGGTGCCGGGCTCTTCGTAGATGAAATATCCGTTCGCCGCGTAGCCGCCGCGATTGCTGGTGAGCACCACGCTGCTGGCCAGCACCAGGTTGCCCTCGCGATGCTCCAGGATCAGGTGGGAGGCGACGTCGGCGCCGAACGTGCCGACGATCGGGAACGGCGGCAGCACCGGATCGAGCGGGCGCTCGAAGCCGACGATGCCGTCGCGGTGCAGGACGCGCGTCCCATAGGTGATGTCGACCACGGCGCCGCTCAGCCCGAAGCCGATCTCGGCGAACAGGCGGTTGGCGTCAGCCAGCGAGGCGCCGCCGGTCGGCAGCCCGCCGTCGCCGAGGACGACCATGCGCAGGCCGCGCGCCACCTGCTGGCGGGCCCAGACATAGAACGACGCGCGCTGCGCGCGCCGGAACCAGGTGATGACGCCGCGCGCGTCGGCGGTCCGCTCCGCCCCGGGCAGCTCGGTGTTGACATCCCAATAGGTGACGACGAAGCCGAAATGATTGAGCGGCATTTCGGCGAAGCGGTGGATGCGGGTCTGGTCGGGTCGCGGCTCTTCGCGGCTGTCGTAGAGCGCAAGGATTTCGCGCTTGACCGGCGCGGTCCGCGGCTCGTCGGGAAGCCGTTGCGCGCCCGCGGCCGACGACAGCAGCACCGCGGCGATCAGGACCAGGAACGCTTGCCAGGGGGCGGATCGACCGGAGCAGGGGCGCAGCATGACCGGTCGCAACAAGCCAAGGAATCGCGTCCAACACATGTCCGCAAGGAGTCGGGTGAGCGACGCGGGCGGTAAAATGAACAAATGTTCAACGTCTAACGGGCGGCTTTGGCCCTTCGCAGCAGCCCGATCGTGCGGATGAACTACAGCGTGGGCCTGCATGTTTTGCTTCCGGACCGGCGTCACCCCGGTGCTCCCTCCGGCCCCGCTGCTCGCGCAACTCTTACGGCCGACCAGTTGACGTTTCAACCGGCCTTCCGCCGCGTCCGGGTGGCTCGCTAACCCTGTCGCCCGGCAACCGCCCCCCGCGATCAATAGCCGACGCGACTCGCGAACCTCTAGCAAACCCGTGGTCCGCCCGTCGAGCGGACTCTGCATTATGCATGAACGGCAGGCGAAATGCTCGCCCGCCGTTTTCCGGTCCGGGTACAAGGCCTTGGCGCCGGCGCGGCGGGGGCCGGATCATCCCGTTTTCGGCCGTGGAATTTGCGCCGCCGAAGGTGCCCCAGCGGCCTGCCGGAATGCTAGGATCGCGCCAAGGAGTTCCGCCATGCCGGAATGTTTCGTCGCCAAGGCCTCCGAGCTCAACGACGGCGATCGGCGGATCGTCATCGCCGGCCGCGAGGAGATCGGCGTGTTCTTCAAGGACGGCGCCTATTTCGCCTACAGCAACTACTGCGTCCATTCCGGCGGTCCGGCCTGCGAGGGGCTGATGATCAACCGGGTGATCGACGTCATCGCGCCCGACCGCACCTATCAGGGGCAGACGTTCTCGGACGAGGTGCATTTCGTGTGCCCGTGGCACGGCTACGAATACGAGCTCAAGACCGGCGAGTGCGTCGGCGACCGGCGGCTCAAGCTCAAGAAGTACGACGTGGTCCGCCGCGGCGACGACATTTTCGTCGTCGCCTGAACCAACCAAGGAGAGGGCGCCCCATGGATATGGCCCGCAGCGAAGTGCGCAAGCTCGCCGAGGAGGACTACAGCACCGGCAAGCACCTCGAGCACGCCGCGCAACAGGCGCGCGAGCGCAACTACCAGGATTTCCTGATCGTCGACGTGGACGCGCATCACTACGAGAGCGAGTCCTACAAGGAAGTCTTCGAATACATCGAAAACCCGGTGATCCGCCGCCAGGCCGGGGAATCGGCCAAGCGCGGCGCCCGCGCGTCCATGCTCGGCGGCACCATCGGCTACCAGGACATCGGCGGCCGCATCACGCGCCACGAGCTGCGCCGCCACGATATCCGCCGCCACGACAAGCTCGCGAGCACCCACCACCGCGACATCGGGATGACGCTGGAATGGATGGACGCCATGGGCGTCGACTATTCCTGCCTGTTCCCGACACCGATGCTGTTTCTTGGCCTGCACCCGCAGGTCGAGGTCGAGGTGGCGATGTGCCGCGCCTACAATCACTGGCTCTGCGAGCGCATCCTGGCAGCCGAGCCGCGCATCGTGTCGATGCTCTACCTGCCGTTCAACGACCCCGACGCCGCCTACAAGACCGTCAAGGACTTCGGCGACAAGAAGGGCGTGGTCGGCTTCATGGTGACGTCGCCGCGCTACAAGCCGGTGCACGACAACGCCTACGTGAAGACCTATGCGCTGCTCGAGGAAATGGGCAAGCCGATCGCCTTCCACGCCGCCTACAATTGGCACGACCAGTCGCTGTCGCTCACCAACCGGTTTATCTCGGTGCACGCGCTCGGCTTCATGTGGTTCAACATGGTCCACATGACCAACTGGGTGATCAACGGCCTGCCCGAGCGCTTCCCCAAGCTCAAGGTGATGTGGATCGAGAGCGGGCTGACCTGGGCGTACTGCTTGATGCAGCGGCTCGACCATTCCTACATGATGCGCACGTCGGACTGCCCGTCGCTCAAGCGCAAGCCCAGCGAGTACATGCGCGAGATGTTCTACTCGTCGCAGCCGATGGAGAAGCCGCGCGACCGTTCGATCCTGGAGGCGACCTTCAAGATGATCAACGCCGAGACCCAGCTGATGTGGTCGTCCGACTACCCGCACTGGGACTTCGACCTGCCGAGCGTGGTCTACGACCTGCCGTTCCTCAGCGAGCAGGGCCGGCGCAACATCCTGGGCGGCAACGCCGCGCGGGTGCTGGGGCTCGACCCCAAGGTGGTGAAGAAGATTCCGTGAGAAGCGAATAGCGAGTAGCGAATGGCGAATAGTGACGAGGGTTCAGTCCCTATTCGCTACTCGCTATTCGCCATTCGCCAACAAATGGAGACCCCCATTGCGCCTGGGAATGTTCATGATGCCGCTGCACCCGGCGGGGCGGCCGCTGCATGCCTATCTCGCCGAGGATACCGAGAAGGCCTTGCTGCTGGAGAAGCTCGGCTTCGACGAGCTGTTCATCGGCGAGCACTATTCGGCGGCCACCGAGCCCTATCCGGCGCCGTTGCAGTTCGCCGCCAGCCTTGTCCCCCGCACCGAGCGGCTCATCTTCGGCACCGGCGTCATCAACGCCCCGCTGCACCATCCGGCGATGATCGCCGCCGAGGCGGCGCAGTTCGATCACCTGAGCAAGGGCCGCTTTATCCTCGGCATCGGCTCCGGCTCGACGCCGACCGACAACGAGATGATGAACGTGTCGCCCGATCCGCGCGAGCGCGGCCGGATGCTGGCGGAAGCGATCGAGATGATCGAGCGCATCTGGGCGAGCGATCCGCCGTATGATTTGGGCGGGACTTATTGGACCACCCGCATCAAGGAGACGGTCAATCCGGGGCTCAATTTCGGCTGGCTGCCCAAGCCCTACCAGAAGCCGCGGCCGCCGATCGCGATCCCGTCGTCGTCGCCGGACTCCGCCTCGGTCAAGGTCGCCGGCCGCAAGGGTTGGAGCGTGATCTCGAGCGCGCTGCTCTCGAACAGCGATCTCGCCAACCACTGGACCTTGTACCGCCAGGGTTGCCAGGAGGCCGGCCGCCCGGCGAACGGCGACGATTGGCGGGTCGTCCGGACCATCCACGTCGCCGCCACCGATGAGGAGGCCCGCGCCCGCGTCTACAGCGCCGAGAGCGGCTATCGGCATTTCTACGGTCACATGCACAAGGTCTACAGCCAGCTCGGCCGCCTCGGCGTTCTCAAGGCGCGGCCCGACATGCGCGACGACGAGGTGACGGTCGACACCTTCATCGAGCAGCGCACGATCTTCGGCTCGCCCAAGACCGTGCTGGCGGAGCTGGTCGCGCTGCGCAAGGCGGCGGGGCCGTTCGGCACGCTGCTCTTGAGCGCGATGGACTGGGCGGGCCCGAACGCGGCGTGGGAGCGCGAATCCTTGAGCCGTCTCGCCCAGGAGGTGATGCCGGCCTTTCGCCAGCAGACGGCGGCGGCGTGAGCCGCCGCAAACGCATCCGCGCCCGGCATACGAAACCGCGACCATCGGCGCCGTTGCGGGATCACGGGTAGTTTCTATTCTCCCGGCATTCGAGTTCGCGCGCTTCGGGATCGGCCATGGCTCCACGCAAATTGCCCGCCCTCTCGCTGGTGCTGCTGCTCGCGCTGCCGGCGCCGGCGGCCGCCGATGCGGTCGCGGATTTCTATCGCGGCAAGACCTTGACCATGCTGGTCGCGACCTCGCCCGGCGGCGACTACGACCTGCGCGCGCGGCTCCTCGCGCGCCACATCGGCCGGCACATCCCGGGCGAGCCGGCGATCATCGCCCGCAACATGCCCGGCGCGGTCGGCCTGCAGGCCGCCAACTGGCTCGCCACGCAGGCGCCGCGCGACGGCACCGTGCTTCACGCCATCATGCAGAACATGTCGGCGCATCAGGCGCTCGGCGGCGGCAAGGTCGAGTTTGATACCCGCAAGCTCTTCTGGATCGGCAACACCACCGAGAGCCCGAACGTGGTGAACTCCTGGCACACGACCGGCATCCGGTCGATCCGCGACGTAATGGAGCGGGAGCTCGTGGTCGGCGCGCCCGGCACCGCGACCAGCTCGGTCTACTATCCCAAGGCGATGAACGCGCTGGTCGGCACCAAGTTCAAGATCGTCTCCGGCTATCCCGGCGGCAACGACGTCAACCTGGCGATGGAGCGCGGCGAGGTCGGCGGGCGCGGCTCCAATTCGTGGGCCTCGTGGAAATCGACCAAGCCGCACTGGCTCGCCGAGAAGAAGATTTTCATTCTGGTTCAAATCGCGCTGCGGCGGCACCCGGAGCTGGCCGAGGTGCCGCTGATGACCGAGCTCGCCACGAACGAGGACGACCGCAAGGTCCTGGCATTCCTGTCGGCCGACACCGGCATCACCCGCGCCTTCGTCACCACGCCCGACACGCCGCGCGAGCGGGTCGCTGCGCTGCGCCGCGCTTTCGACGCCACCATGAAGGACCCGCTGTTCCTGGCGGAAGCCGAGAAGGCCGGAATGGACATCAGCCCGGTGAGCGGCGAAGACTCGCAAAAGGTCGCGGACTCGATCGCCAATACCGAGCCCGCCGTGCTGGCCCGCGCCAAGACGATCCTGGACAACTAGCGCGCTCTCCAGATCCGTAGGGTGGGCAAAGGCGCACGCAGACACCCTGTGCAGTTTGCACAAGCACGGCTGCGTGCGCCGTGCCCACGCGTTGACGATCCGGTGGGCATGGCGCGCGCGGCCGAGGTTGCTTCGCTTGCTTGGATTTGTCAGCGCGCGCCTTTGCCCACCCTACTCCGACCCCGCCAGCCCGGCCTGCTCGATGATCTTGCCCCAACGGGAAATCTCGCTCTCGACGAAGCGCCGCATCTCCTCGGGGGTCGGGCTCACCTGCGGCAGCGCGCCGTCGCGGGTGAGCACGTCCACCACCGCCGGGTCGCCCATGATCTCGCGGATGTTGCTGGAGAGCTTGTCGACGATCGGCTTCGGCACGTTGCCGGTGGTGGTCACCGTGTGCCAGGAGGCGGTGTCGTAGCCCGGGATGCCGACCTCGGCGAGCGGCGGGATGTCGGGCACCGCCGGCACCCGCTGCGCGGTGGTCACGCCGAGCGCGCGGATCTTGCCCGACTGGATCAGCGACATCGCCGGCGGCACGTCGCAGAACATCATCTGGATGTGGCCGCCGACCAGGTCGTTGAGTGCGGGCGCCGAGCCCTTGTAGGGCACGTGGATCAGGTCGAGCCCGAAGATGCCCTTGAACATCTCGGCATTGAGGTGATGGAACGTGCCGGGCCCGGGCGTGCCGAACGAGAGCTGGCCGGGCTTCTCCTTCGCCAGCTTGACTAGGTCGGCCACCGACTGGATCGGCAGCGACGGGTTGACCACCAGCACGAACGGCACCCGCGCCAACAGCGCGATCGGCGTGAGGTCCTTGCGCGGATCGTAGGCGAGATTCTTGCGCACCGTGACGTTGATCGCCAGGATCGTGCTCGACGCCATCATGATGGTGTAGCCGTCGGGCGCCGCTTGCGCGACCGCGGTGGCCGCCGTTACTCCGCCGCCGCCGGGACGATTGTCGACCACGAACGGCTTGCCCAGCCGCTGCTCCAGCTTCTGCCCCAGCAACCGGGCGAACAGGCTGGTCACGCCGCCGGGCGCGAACGGCACGATGAAGGTGACCGGCCGCGCTGGATAGTCGGTGGCCTGCGCGGCGGCGCGCTCCGCCGATGCCGGCCACAGCGCGAGCGCGAGCAGCATCCCGCGCGGGAGCGCCGTCATCCATGCAGTCATGCGGCTACTCCATCGTGATGTTGGCGGCCTTGAAGATCGGGCCCCATTTGGCCACCTCGCTCGCCATGAATGCCTTGAGATCCTCGGGGCTGCCGCCGCCCGCCTGCATGTCGAACTTGGCGAGGTCCTGTTTGCCCTTGTCGCTCACGAGGTAGGCGTTGACCAGGGCGTTGAGCCTGCGGACGGCATCGGGCGGCGTCCCGGCCGGCGCCAACAGCGCGTTCCACGAGGTCGCCTCGAAGCCCGGAAACCCGCTCTCCGCCACGGTCGGAAGATCGGGCAGCGCGGCGGAACGCGCCGAGCTGGTCAGCGCGATGCCTGCATACTTGCCTTCCTTGAGCAGCGGAATCTGCGTCGGCAACAAATCGACGACGACGTCGATCTGATTGCCAAGCAGGTCGGCGATCATCGGCGCCGAGCCGCGATAAGGGACATGCGTCAACTTGAAGCCGGCGAGCCGTTGCAGCGACTCGGCGGTAATGTGGGCGGCGGTGCCGTGGCCGGGCGAGCCGATATTGAGCTTGCCCGGATTGGCCCTGGCGTGGGCGATCAGCGCGTCGAGGCGCTTCAGCCCGGTGGCCTGGCTCGCCACCAGCACGATCGGCGTCTTCGAGATCAGCACGATCGGCACGAAATCGCGGTCGGCGTCGAACGGCACGCTCTTGTACATGAACCGGTTGTTGACCACGCTGGTGGTGGCGAACAGCAGCGTGTGGCCGTCGGGCGCCGCCTTGGCGACCGAGGCGGCGCCGACATTGCCGCCGGCGCCGCTGCGGTTCTCGACCACGAATTGCTGCGAGAGCTTGTCGGCGAGGTCGCTCGCGATCGCCCGCGCCAGCACGTCGGTCGGGCCGCCCGCCGGGAACGACACCACGACCGTGACGAAACGGCTCGGCCAATTCTGCGCCGACGCGGCCGAAGACGCGAGCGCGAGCGCCGTCGCGATCAGAAGCGCGCGGGCGCCCATCGAGCAATATTGCATCGTCTCCTCCATGGCCGCGGCCGGCATGCGTCGCGCTCCGCGACGATACCGCCGCACCGGCCGGCCGGGCAACACGACGCGCGCAATGGCCGCACAGGCGGCCGCCATGGCGCGGACGAGGCAATGCCGCTAGAGTTCGAGGCGTGCGAGAGACGATCGACGTCGCGGGCGATTGCAAAAAAGTGACGGCGAGGGAGGATCGAATGACTGTCCGCTACCTGTTGGCCGCGGTCGCGGCGCTCGCGGCGTCCACGCTCCCGCACGAGCTCGCCGCCGAGACGCTGAAGATCGCCTCGCCGATCCGCGGCAGCTGGGAGGGCGCCATACCCGAGCTCGGCAAGCAGGCCGGCATCTTCCAGAAACACGGCCTCGACCTCGAGATCCTCTATACCCAGGGCGGCGGCGAGACGATGCAGGTCGTGGTGTCGGGCTCGGTCGATGTCGGCCTGAGCGCCGGCACCCTCGGCAGCCTCGGCGCCTATGCGAAGGGCGCGCCGCTGCGCATCATCGGCGCGAGCTCGACCGGGTCGCGCGAAGTGTTCTGGTGGGTGCCCGCCAAGTCGCCGTTGCAGTCGATCCGCGACGTGAACGGGCATACGCTCGCCTATTCGACCACCGGCGCGTCCTCCCACGTGGCGGTGCTGCGCTTCATCAGCGAGTATGGGCTCAAGGCGAAGCCGGTCGCCACCGGCGACGCCGCCGGCACAATCACCCAGACCATGTCGGGCCAGGTGGACGTCGGCTGGGCGGTGGCGCCGTTCGTCCTCGACCGGCTCGACAAGGGGGAAGCCCGCATGATCGCGCGCGCGAGCGACCTCGCGGCCATCCGCGGCCAGACCATCCGCGTGCAGGTCATCAATGCGCAGAATCTGGCGGCCAAGAAGGACGCCATCGTACGCTACATGAAGGCCTACAACGAGACCGTCGACTGGATGTATGCCGGCACCGACGCAGTGGCGCGCTACATCGCGTTCTCCAGCCTCTCGGAGCCGGCGGTCCGGCTGATGCTGAAGGATTTCATCCCGAGGGAGAGCCTGCAGACCGGCAAGATCACGGGCATCCAGGAGAGCATGAAGGATGCCGTCCAATTCAAGTTCATCCCGGCGCCGCTCACCGACGCCCAGCTCGCCGAGCTGATCCAGATCGGGTCCGTGCAGTAGCCGTCCGGTTTCAAGCACGATCATGGCAGCGCAGACCCAAAAGATCGGCGACATCGAGGTGACGGCGCTCAGCGACGGGGTGCTGACGACCTCGCTCGACGTGGTGCTCGGCATGGACCCGGCCGAAAAGGAGCGGCTCGCCGGCATCAAGGCCACCGATCCGGTGCCGATCTCGGTCAATGCCTTCCTGCTCAAGCGTGGAAAAAAGTACGGGCTGATCGATGCCGGTTCCGGCAACACCATGGGTCCGACGCTCGGCAAGCTCCCCGAAAACCTGCGCGCGCTCGGGGTCGCGCCGGAGCAGATCGACACCATCTTCCTGACCCACCTGCATCCCGACCATGCCAACGGTCTGGTCGATGCCGCCGGCCGGCCGCACTTTCCCAATGCCGAGCTCATCCTGCACGCGACCGAGGCGGGCTTCTGGCTCGACCGCGACGTCGCCACCGCCCCGAACGACCGCATCCGCCGCAACATCGTCAATACGAGAACGAGCACGGGCCCGTATCGGGCGCGCCTGCGCACCGTGGCCGATGGCGAGGCGGCGCCCGGCATCTCGGCGGTGCTGATGCCCGGCCACACGCCGGGCCATACCGGCTGGCTGATCCAGTCCGGCAACGACGGCCTGCTGGTCTGGGGCGATCTCGTCCACCTGGCGGCGGTGCAGGTCGCGCGGCCCGACACCGGGCTGGTCTACGACGTCGATCCGCAGACCGCCTGCGCGACGCGCAAGCGCATGTTCGACCGCGTCGCGGCCGACAAGCTCAAGGTCGCCGGCGCCCACCTGGATTTCCCGGGCTTCGGCACGATCGCGCGCAAAGGCACTGAGTTCCGCTTCGAAGCGGATGCCTGATGGCCGCCGCCCGCGCGAATTGTTGATCTGCTCAGCGCCGCGGCGGCGTTCGGCTGACCGTCCGGGGATCGGCCGACTGGATCGCCTTGAGCGGATCGACCAGGCCGGCGCCGAAATTGTCGTCACGTTGGCCCGGCCCGAGCCGCTTGGCGCTGCCGGTGAGAATGCGGCGGATGTCTGCGGGCGTCAGTCGCGGATTGCGCTCGAGCAGCAGCGCCACGATGCCGCTCACCTCGGCCGCCGCCACCGAGGTGCCGGTGGTCAGCTGATAGCCGCCGTCCGGCGCCGGCACCAGGATGTCGACGCCGGGCGCCGCCAGCGCGACGTAGCGTCCGCGATTGGCGCCCTCGAACAGCTTGTCGTCGACGTCGGTCGCCGTCACCGCGATCACGTTCGGATCGGCGCCCGGATAGAGCGGCGCCGAGCGCGGTCCGGCATTGCCGGCGGCGGCGATCAGCACGACGCCGCGGTCGTAGGCCGCCTTGAGCGCCCGCTCGAGCGCGGGATCTTTCGGCCCCGCGAAGCTCATATTGATGATGCGGGCGCCCTGCGTCACCGACCAGTCGATGCCCTTGAGGATGTGGTAGGTGGTGCTCTCGGCGGTAGCCGCGCTGGAGAAGGCGTGCACGGCGAACAGGCGGGCCGAGGGTGCGATGCCGACCACCTTCTGGCGCGAGGCGATGGCGCCCGCCATGCCGGTGCCGTGGGCGTGCGGCTTCTCCGGCGCGCCCACCGCGCTGAAACGCTGAGCGACCACGCCCTGCAGGTCCGGATGCGCTGCGTCGATCTCGGAATCGATGACCGCGATCGGCACATTGGCGCCTTTGACGAGGCGGTGAACGTCGGGGAGCTTGAGCTTCTCCAAGGTGTATTGGGCGGCGTCGCCGCGCTGGCCATCGCCGCGCGAGGCGGGCGCGGCATCGGGTTGCTGCTGCCCCGCCACATAGACGTAGTTCGGCTGGAACAGCGGAACGGCCGGGAAGGCGGCCTGCAGCGCCCGCAGCGCGTCGCGCACCGACATGTTGGGGTTGTCGACGCGGAACTTGTAGACCGTGACCCCGAGCGTGCCCAGGCTCTGCTGGTCGATGAGCGTCATGCCGATACGCCGGAGGATGTCGTTCATCATCTGCTGGGACAGGCCGCGCACGGCGAACACCAGCAGTTCGTTCTGGATGAAGCGATCTTCGCCGAGCGGCGGCATCCCATTGGTCTTGGGGAAAGTCGGACCTGTTGCTCCAGGGCCGCCCCCGGTGCCCGGCTGACCCAATATGCGCAGTTGCGGCGTTGGCGGCGGCCGGTTGAGGGCATCCCGGTTGACGACCTCGCCCGGGATGATCGAGATCAGCACCGGATCGGTGAGATCCTGAATGGCCTTGATCTGCGGCGCGATCTGGTTGCTGTTCACTCGCGGCGGCGGAATCTCGATGATCGGAGGTCGCTGCGGACATTGCCCGTCGCAGCCTGGGGTGATGATCTGTGCGGTCGCGGCCGCCGGCAGCAAGGCGAGCGCCAGCAGCGCCAGGGCCGACACCAGATTTCGCGGGTGCGAGGTCATCACAGCGTCCCTCAATAGCGGCTGGTCAGGATGAACCGGAACCGCCAATCGTCGCGCGGCCCCTCGATCGCCTTGACGGCGTAGAGATCGAGGTAGACCGCATTGAGCCAACCGAGCCGGAGTCCACCCCCAGCCGACGCTGCGTTGACGTTCGAAGGTATCCCGGGATCCGGGGCAATATTATGGAGCCAGGCCCGGTCCGCATAGAGATAGAGCTGCGTCTGGGTGATCTCGCGGGCAGGGGTGGGCAGATCGAGGCGCAATTCGCCCAGAATTTCCGCGCAATGGTCGCCGATCACCTGGGAGGGGTCGAAGGCGCGGCCGAACACCCGCCCGCCATAGCCGCAAACCTCCGGGTAGAGCAGCGGCGTGAAGCCGTATTGGCCGAGCGCAGCGACGAAGAACGAAAAGCCGCCGCCCAGCGATTGCAGCCGCGCGAACGTCGCCTCGATCTTGTTGAAATCGACGCGGCCGGCGGCGCGCGACGCCAACGGGTTGCCGTTGTCGGTGCTGCCCAAGCCGTGGATGCCTTGGCTGAACACGGCGTAGAGCTGGTTGACGCCGCCGATCGAGTCGACCCAGTCCGCCTCCGCGCGCAGGCGGAAGCCGCGCAAATTGTCCAGGCTGAAGGGCGCACTGAGGATGTTGCCCTGGTCGTCGGTCTGGAACCAGAGCGCAGTCAGGCTCAGGTTGCGCAGGCGCGTGCGCACGACCGGATAGGTCAATCCGGCTTCGAAGATCGAGCTCTTGGTCCGATAATCGATGCTTTCCAGCTCGAACGTCCCCGGCCGGCCCCAGCCGTAGGCGCCGAACACGTAGGCCGAAAGGCCCTCGCTGTTGAGGACCTGGCGGTAATTGCCGGCGACGTATTTGAGCTCCCTGGTTTGATACGAGCCGGCAACGGTGGCGGTGAAGGCGTCGTGGATGCGCAAGGCATTCTTGATGCTCGCGCTGCCCAGGAATTGGTAAGGCCCGCGCGCCCTGCTCCCGAGATTGTCCGAGCGGGCCAGCAGGTCGAGCGATTTCTCGACCACCTCGACCACGAGCGTGGCCGCGCCCGGGTGGATCGTCGAGGGGATGAGCCGGTTCCTGAGCCGCAAGCCCGGCAGGTCGCCGGCCAGCAGCAGGTAGCGCTCGATGGTGAACAGGTTGGCCGGCCGCTCGGCGATGATCTTCGCCGCGTACTCGGAAAAGAAGTCGCGATATTGCGCCAGCACCGGCGGCCATTCGACCCGGTCGACGTAGCCCTCGACCACCTGCAGGCGCACGACGGCGCCCGCCGGATCGAGATCCTGCGACGGGATGATCGCGCGCGACAGCACGTAGCCGTCGGCGCCATACTTGTCGGTGATCCGCTTGGCGATCTCGTACACGGCGGTGAGCGAGACGGTGCGGCCGATGAATTCGGCGTAGAGCGCCGCCAGCTCGTCCGGCCGGTAGACCGTCGAGCCGACGACCTTCACCGCCCGGATCACGATCCTGATGTCGGAGGTGCCGGGCGGGGGCTTGGCGCTCGGCAGCCCCGCGATCGGTGCGCCGGGCTGGAACGGCGTGACCGGATAGGTGGTGAATCGCTCGCGCTCGCGGCCCGGCAGCTCGCTCGGCGGAATCACCTGCGCGACGGCCGCGGTTGACGCGCCGACCATCGCCCAGACCGCCACGATGCGGCAAAACCCGGCGAACATCCCCCGACCCCTGTCCTGACCCTTGGCCCCGCAAGTAACGGACTTTTCTCGCCATTTACGTCTGGAAAAAAGGCGCAGGCAATCGATGGGGGTGCCCTCGAGTGTCCCGTTTTGGCAATTTCGCTGGATGTTTCCATAAGGCCACACCGGTTTGGGCGCGGACGAGGGATTTGCCGGCAAACGTTTCATTCGCGCGCAAGAAAGCGCGGACTTCCACGCAGTTGGCGGCTTCGCCTGCTCGCCATCATTGCCCTCGTGGAAGCGAATCGGTCGCCGGCGCCGGGCGGGCGCGCATCGATGGCGTCGTCGGCGTCCCGCATCGCGGCGGCGCGGTCGCGGCGCCAATGTGTGGGCGACGACCGCCGCATCGCCATGGCAGCGTTGCACCGCACGCTTCCGGGATGGCCGGCGCAGCCGGGCATTATGCCGGTTGTGCAAGGACTTATTGGGCGAGCCGGCGGGTGGGGATTGGGCTTGCCTTGTCCCATAAATCGTTGCGCGGCGGGATTTGGCCCAATAAAGTGCCGTTTGAAATTGGAAGAATGAAGTTGAAGCGGTGCCCCGGCAAACCGCATTCATCAACGCAGGGTGGAAACATGAACATCCGTGAAACGGCCCCTCGGATCACCGAGCTCGAGAAGATTTCCACGCGTACCGACACGCGCGACTATCTCGCCAAGGCCGCACCGACCACGGAGAAGCTCAAGGACTGGCTGGTCGTCGACGTCGACGCGCACGTCAACGAGACGGCGTTCTGGTCGGAGGTCACCGACCGCATCGACAACGAGGTCCTGCGCTACATCGCGGAAGCGTTTCGCGACCGCGGCCCGGCGCCCGGCTTGCTCAACGCCAATGGTCCGCTTTACCAGGACGTTGCCGGCCGCATCATGCACCAGCAGAAGCTCGCCGAGCCGACGCCGCCCGGCCTGCATCGTCAGGTGCAGCTCACCCAGCGCGCCATGGATGCGATGGGCATCGACTACATGGTGGTGTTCCCGACCCCGATGCTGTCGCTCGGCATGCATCCGCAGACCGACGTCGAGGTGGCGCTCGGCAATGCCTATAACCGCTGGCTGATCGAGCAGATCCTGCCGCAGGACAAGCGCCAGAAGGCGCTGTTGTACCTGCCGTTCAACGATCCCGACGCCTGCGTCGAGACGGTCGAGCGGTTCGCCGACGCGCCCGGCGTGGTCGGCTTCTCGGTCACCTCCACGCGCCACAAGCCGGTCTGGCACAATTCCTACATGCGGCTCTACGCGGCGCTGCAGGAGTCGGGCAAGCCGCTCGGCTTCCATGCCGGCTTCACTTGGTCTGATCCGTCGTTTGCGCAGATCAACCGCTTCATCGGCATGCACGCGCTGTCGTTCGCGCACTTCAACATGGTCCACATGACCAACTGGGTGCTCAACGGCCTGCCCGAGCGCTTCCCCAAGCTCAAGGTGATCTGGATCGAGAGCGGGCTCGCCTGGATCCCGTTCGTCATGCAGCGGCTCGATTCCGAGTACATGATGCGCACCTCGGAGTGCCCGCTGCTCAAGCGCCGGCCGAGCGAGTACATGCAGGAGATGTACTACACGAGCCAGCCGCTCGAGCGCAGCAACATTAAGCTCACGCAGGCGACCTTCGAGGCGATGCGGGCCGACACCCAGCTGCTCTACGCATCGGATTGGCCGCATTGGGACTTCGACGCGCCGAGCTCGATCACCAAGCTGCCGTTCCTCAACGAGCAGGCCAAGCGCAACATTCTCGGCCTCAACGCCGCCCGGCTGTTCGACCTCGAAGTGCCGCCCGCCAAGGCCGGCAAGAAGGCGCCGGCACAGCAGCCGGTCGCGGTTCCGGCCGAGTGACATGAGCGCTGTGACGGCGAAGGGCGAGATCGCCGACACCGTCTCGGCGTTCTGCTCGCAGGTCGATGACGCGCTCGGCAGCGGCAAGCCGGAGGCGGTGCCGGACGAAAGCCTGCAGCGCGTGCTCACCGCGGCGATCCGGCTCTATGCCGCCAAGGCGGAGGACCGCGCGCAAGAGCTGCCGCCGTTCGGCGACAAGCCCGTCAACGCCACCGAGGCGGTGACCGCGATCTGCGCGATCATGCGCGCGGCCGATCTCAACTTTTTCGACCTGCAGATGTGGTACCGCCGTGCTCCGAACGAGTAGCGGCGCAAGCAAAGTCATCAAGAACGGCGTAACGGGGTGAAGCGATGAACGAGATCATGGTGGGCGAGCTCAGCGAGTTCGCGGATGGCGGCTACCGCGTGCTGCGGGTCGACGCGTTCGAGTTCGGCATCTTCCGCGAGGGCAACCGCCTCGTCGCCTACGAGAATCACTGCCCGCACGACGGCGGCCCGGTCTGTCAAGGCAAGGTGATCCCGCGCGTCGAGGAGGAGCTGGGGCCCGACCAGACCAGCCGCGGGCTGCGCTTCGCCAAGAGCAGGAACATCGTCTGCCCCTGGCACGGCTGGGAGTTCGACATCGACACCGGCCGCCACTGCGGCGATCCCAAATATCGGCTGCGGCCGGTCGACGTGAAGGTGCGCGACAATCGCGTCTTCGTCAGCGTGCCGCCCCCCGCTTGAGCCGTCCCGATTCTCCAGATCCGATGAACGTCGCGCCGCGAGCGAGGGCTGCATGAACGCGCCGGCCCTGGAGCTGAGCATCGCGCTCTCCGACAACGAGCGCACCCGTCCGCTGCTCGAAGGGCGGGTGGCGCCGCAGGGGATCAGGCTCTTCCCCACCATGGTCCACCCGTCGGAGATGTTCTGGCGGCAGCTGCGCTTCGCCGAATTCGACGTCTCCGAGATGTCGATGTCGTCGCTGATCATCTCGGTGTCGCGCGGCGACACTCGCTGGGTGGCGATCCCGGTCTTCACCATGCGCAAGTTCTTCCACACCAGCATCATCGTGCGCACGGACTCCGGTATCGCGACGCCCGCCGACCTGCGCGGCAAGCGCATCGGGGTGCCGGAATATCAGCAGACCTGGGCGATCTGGGCGCGCGGCATCCTGCAGCACGAGTTCGGCGTGCATGCGCGCGAGATCGAGTGGTTCATGGAGCGCAACCCCGACAAGAGTCACGGCGGCGCGACCGGCTTCGCGGCGCCCACCGGCGTGCGCGTCAACCAGATCGCGCCCACCACCAACATGGGCGAGATGCTCCTGCGGGGCGAGCTCGACGGCGCGCTGCACTATCTGCCGGAGAAGAACCTGGTCGACCGCAGCACCGTCGACATCTCGGGCGTGACCCGGCACTTGTTTCCCGATCCGGCCGCCGAGGGCCGCCGCTACTTCGCCAAGACCGGGTTGTTTCCGATCAATCACGGCGTGGTAGTGCGCCGTTCGCTGCTCGAGAGCCATCCCTGGATCGCGCTCAATCTCTACTCCGCCTTCGTCGCCGCCAAGGAGGAGATCGCCCGCGCCGGCAGCTCGTACCTGCAGTGGTATTTCGAGTCCGGCCTGCTCGATGCCGGCGTCAAGCGCACGCTCGCCGCCAACGATCCGCTGGCCTACGGCGTCAAGGCCGCCCGGCCGGTGCTCGAGACCATTGCGCAATACGTGCACGAGCAGGGGCTTTGCGCCCGCCGGGTCGGGCTCGATGAAATCTTCGCCAAGAGCACGCTCGACGTCTGAGGCGCGTAGCAAGGGCAGGGGGCGCGAAGCGAGACGATGAGCAACGGCCATGACTACATCATCGTCGGCGGCGGCTCCGCCGGCTGCGTGCTGGCCAACCGGTTGAGCGAGGATTCCGCTGCCGACGTGCTGCTGCTCGAAGCCGGCGGCCGCGATCTCCATCCGCTCATCCACGTGCCGCTCGGCATGGGCAAGATGCACGACTACGGCATGTTCGACTGGGGCTATCACACCGAGCCCGAGCCGAACCTCAATAACCGCCGCATCGAGGCGATGCGCGGCAAGGTGCTGGGCGGCTCCTCCTCGATCAACGTGATGGCCTATACCCGCGGCCATCGCGGCGACTACGACCGCTGGGCGCAGAAGGGCGCGCGCGGCTGGTCCTATGCCGACGTCCTGCCCTACTTCAAGCGCTGCGAGACCTGGGAGGACGGCGAAAACCCCTGGCGTGGCGGCAGCGGCCCGCTCGGCACCCAGCCGGCGAAGACGCCCGATCCGGTGTTCGATGCCTGGATCGAGGCCGGCAAGGCGGCCGGCTTCCCGCACACCGAGGACTACAACGGCCGGCAGCAGGAAGGTTTCGGGCGCGGCCAATACACCATCCGCGACGGCTACCGCTCGTCGGCCGCCACCGCGTTCCTCAAGCCGGCCAGGAAGCGGGGAAATCTCACGGTCGAGACCGGCGCGCATGCGACGCGCGTGCTCACCCAGGGCGCCCGCGCCACCGGCGTCGAATATGTCAGGGCCGGCGGCGACGTGGCGCGCGCGCCGGCGAGCCGCGAGGTGATCCTCGCCGGCGGCGCCTTCAATACGCCGCACCTTCTCATGCTCTCCGGCATCGGGCCGGCCGCGCAATTGCGCGACATGGGCATCGAGCCGGTCGCCGATCTCCCGGTCGGAAGAAATCTGCAGGATCACCTGGCGGTGATCATCTTCTTCGAGCGGCTCACCGCGAGCCCGTTCCGCCGGGAAATGCGGTTCGACCGCATGGCTGTGAGCATGATCCGCGCCTACTTCTTCGGCACCGGGCCCGGCACGGTAGTGCCCGGCGGCCTGCATGCCTTCGTCAAGACGCGCCCCGAGCTCGCGGTGCCCGATATCGAGTTCATGTTTCGCGGCGCGCCGGCGCAGGCTGATCTGTGGTTTCCGCTGATCCGCCCGGCTTATGCGGACGGCTACGGCATCCGTCCCACGCTCCTGCATCCCGACAGTCGCGGCGAGATCCTGCTGCGCTCGACCGATCCGCGCGATCCGCCGCGCATCATCTACAACTTCTTCTCGGCGCCCAACGACCTGCCGACGCTGCGCGAAGGCTTCAAGCGGGCGCGCGACGTGGCCTATCAGAAACCGCTCGATCCCTATCGCGGCGCCGAGACCTCGCCGGGCGAGAATGTGAAGACCGACGCCGAGATCGATGCCTTCATCAGGCGCACCGCGATCACCGCCCACCATCCCTGCGGCACCTGCGCGATCGGCATCGGGCCCGAGGCGGTCGTCGATCCCGAGCTACGCGTGCGCGGCGTGGAGCGCCTGCGCGTCGTCGACGCCTCGGTCATGCCCGATCTTGTCTCGGCGCACATCAATGCCTGCGTGCTGATGATCGCAGAGAAAGCGTCCGACATGATTCGCGGCAAGCTGCCGCTGCCCGCGGAGCTCAACGCTTAAGACGCGCCGATTCGCGTGCGAGCGTCTTTTTAGACGAATTATTCGCAGTCGCGATCATCCGGCAGCGGCTTCGATCGCTTGCGCCGCATTAATTCCGCATAAAACGTGAAGCGCCGCTGCAGATCATTGATACGATGGCTCTTTTTGCTCGCGCGCCGGTCACGCGGGAGTCAAGAAATTGTGCGTTGCAGTCCGGTCATTGCGCGCCGCACATGCGCGTCGCGAAGGACGGGGTCACCTGGAGAACAATCATGCAGATGAAGATGCTCGCTGCCGCAGCGACGCTCGCCACGATGATTGCGTCGCCGGCTTTGACTCAGACCCCCGGCCCGCAACCGCCCGCCGCGCAAAGGGCGCCCGATCAGACCTTCGGTCAGTCCGGGACGGGGCCGGGACAGCCCGCCCTCATCGACATCCAAACCGACGGTCGCCGGCACTCCGATAACCCGGCGAACGACGTCTATCTGAACCAGCGATATGTCGGGTCGGACCCGGATCCGTATATCCGCTGGGAGTTGCGGCGCGACGTTTCACCGACCGAGTGATCGCGGCGCCGCGCACTTTTTCAACTGACATCGAGCGGCCCTGGACGGCGTCCGGGGCCTCGTTGTCCGCGCGACGGTGGGGGCGGCGCGAATTTTTTCGAATTTCTTACGCGACGCCCACGCGCACGCCGCGGTCCGGTTTTGTGCATCGCATCAATTCCGCATAAAACGGATATGTCTTCTATATCATTGTGAATACGATATTTTTACGTGATTTTGTCACGGCCAGTTCAACAATTTGTGCATTGCACCTAGAGGCTCCATGTTACACCAATCGCGCGGGCGACGAGATGTCTGACCAAGGAGACACATCATCATGAAGACCAAGATGCTTGTTGCGACCGCCGTGCTCGCCACCGCGATCGCGACGCCGGCGCTGGCGCAGACCGCGACGCCGCGGCCGCAGACCAATCCGTCGCAACTCGATCAATACAATGGTCAGATGGGTCCAACGCGTTCGACCAATCGCAGCTACGACGTCTATCAGAACGGCCAGTATGTCGGCTCCGATCCGGATCCGAACATCCGGCTGCAGCTGCGGCGCGAATTCGAAGGCGTCGAGTGGTGACGCGCGTCAAGCATACGTCGAAAAACGAAAGGCCCCGGTGCTGCCGGGGCCTTTCTGATTCTGGCGTGGAGAGCCGGAGCCGGCCGCCGATCAGAAGCGAACGTTGAGGCCGGCGCGGAAGACGTTGGTGTAAAACGACACATTGCCGTTCGCCACCAGGCCGCAATTGAATCCACAGTTGTAGTCGCCGAGATCGACATAGAGATACTCGCCCTTCACCGTGATGTTGCTCAGCACGGCGAATTCGAGCCCGGCGCCGATGGTCCAGCCCGCGGTGGTGATGGTCCCGCCCGGGAAGCCCGGCACGGTCGCGCGAACGTTGCCGGCCGCAAGACCGGCGGTGATGAACGGCAGCAGCCGGTCGATGGCGTAGCCGGCCCGGCCACGCACAGTGGCGAGCCAGGAATTGCGGGTCTCGCAGCCGGGCGGACAGAGCGTGTTGGTGGTGCCCCTGATGCCCGACCAATCGATGTCGCCTTCGACCCCGACCACGACCTGGCTGAACTGCCAATTGTAGCCGATGGTGGCGCCGATCAGGCCGCCGGAGAGGTCGAAGGTATCGACGCCGCTCCAGGCCGAGCGGCCCCAGCCGCCGCCGCCGTTGATGCCCAGATAGAAGCCGGTCCAGTTGTAGACCGGCGAGTAATACGGCGCCCTCACCGGCGCCGGGTAGCCGCGGCTAAGGTCGGCGGCCCCGGCAACTGTCCCCATGGCGGCGGTCAAAGCCAGCACGCCTACGCTCGCAACAAGTACGCGTTTCATTACGCTACCCTCCTGATACGTCCGTGGGCGGCAGAGTATTCGCAATTTTCTGTACGTCTAGTGTAAGAAAGCAACAGATGAAATCAAAATATAGTGCCATCATAAGACTTTAAATACGCCATCTTGGAGCCCGATATATTAAAACATTATTACGATATGGCCGACGTTATGGTGAATGAATACTTAATTTTTGGCCCGTCGACGAGGCGCGGGCGGTGCCACCGCCCCTTCGCGCAAGCACATCGCGGTGTTTGAATGATTACCTGTCCTGTCAGCTGCGGATCGGTGGCCCGTCGCCGGCCGAGCCCTTAACTTTCCAGCCATGAACGGCTCCAAGAAGGACGTCGATCCGGCAACCGAGCTCGTCGAGGAGGACGAGGACGCGGCGCTGCCCGAGCTCGAGCAGGAAACCGCGATCGATCTGTCCGCCACCGGGCCGCTCGCCGCCGGCCGCGCCGCGGTCGCGCGCCATGCCAAGCTGGCGCCGGCCTCGCCCGGCGTCTATCGCATGATCGATGCCCAGGGCGACGTGCTCTACGTCGGCAAGGCCAAGAACATCCGCAAGCGGATCGTCGCCTATACCCGTCCGACCGGCTACGACCCGCGCATCGAGCGCATGATCGCGGCGACCGCCACGCTCGAATTCGTCTCCACCGCGACCGAGACCGAGGCGCTGCTGCTCGAGGCCAATCTGATCAAGCGGCTGCGGCCTCGCTTCAATGTGCTGCTGCGCGACGACAAGTCGTTTCCCTATATCCTGATTACCGCCGACCACTGGGCGCCGCAGATCCTCAAGCATCGCGGCGCCCGTACGCGGCCTGGCAGCTACTACGGTCCGTTCGCGTCGGTGTGGGCGGTCAACCGCACGGTCACGGCGCTGCAGCGCGCCTTCCTGCTGCGGTCGTGCTCGGACGGCTTCTTCGACAGCCGCACCCGGCCCTGCCTGCTGCACCAGATCAAGCGCTGCTCGGGCCCCTGCACGCGCGAGATCGATTTTGCCGAATATGGCGAGCTGGTGCGCGAAGCCAACGCGTTCCTGTCGGGCAAGAGCCAGGCGGTGAAGGACGAGCTCGCGGGCGAGATGGAAAAGGCCTCCGGCACGCTCGACTTCGAGCGCGCCGCCATCTATCGCGACCGCCTCGCCGCGCTGTCGGCGGTGCAGTCGCATCAGGACATCAACCCGCGCGGCGTGGAGGAGGCCGACGTCTTCGCCGTCCACCAGGAGGGCGGCTTCAACTGCGTCGAGGTGTTCTTCTTCCGCACCGGCCAGAACTGGGGCAATCGCGCCTATTTCCCGAAGGCCGACCGCTCGCTCACGGCCGGCGAGGTGCTGGGCGCGTTCCTTGCCCAATTCTACGACGACAAGCCTTGCCCGCGCTGCATCTTCATCTCCCACGAGATCGAGGAGCGCGCGCTGCTGGCCGAGGCGCTGAGCACCAAGAGCGGCTACAAGGTCGAGGTCGCGGTGCCCCGCCGCGGCGAGAAGAAGGACCTCGTCGACCATTCGCTCGCCAATGCGCGCGAGGCGCTCGGCCGCAAGCTTGCCGACACCTCCTCGCAGCGCAAGCTGCTCGGCGCGTTGGCCGAATGCTTCGGGCTGCCGCGGCTGCCGCGGCGCATCGAGGTCTACGACAACAGCCACATTCAGGGCAGCAACGCGGTCGGCGCCATGATCGTCGCCGGTCAGGAGGGGTTTCGGAAAAACCAATATCGCAAGTTCAACATCCGCTCGACCGATCTGGCGCCGGGCGACGACTTCGGGATGATGCGGCAAGTCCTGGGCCGCCGCTTCAAGCGGCTGATCGACGAGGCGCCGCGGGCGGCGATCGCGTTGCCGGCGACGATCGAGACGGCGCTGGCCATGGTCTCGCAGCAGGACGGAGCGCCGATCGACATCGCCGGCGCCGCCGGCGACGACGAGGACGAGTCGCCTTGGCCCGATGTCGTGCTGATCGACGGCGGCCGCGGCCAGCTCACCGCCGCGCACGAGACGCTCACCGCGCTCGGCATCAGCGACGTGCCGCTCATTGCCATCGCCAAGGGCCCGGAGCGGGACGCCGGGCAGGAGACCTTCTTCATGCCCGGGCGCGAGCCGTTCAAGCTCAAGCCGCGCGACCCGCTGCTCTATTTCGTGCAGCGGCTGCGCGACGAGGCGCATCGCTTCGCGGTGGGCTCGCACCGCGTCAGGCGCAGGCGCGACATCCGCGAGGCCGGACTGCAGGAGATCCCCGGTGTCGGGCCGACCCGCAAGCGCGCGCTGCTTCGCCATTTCGGCACGCTCAAGGCGATCGAGCGCGCCGCCGTCGCCGATCTGGCCAAGGTTCCGGGCATCAGCGCCGAGACCGCCCGCAAGATCTACGACTTCTTCCATGAGCGGGCAGTGTGATGTCGCATGCGTGCCACGCATGCGCGGTAATCGACGCGGGGGGCCGACCGTTGTAACTTGTGCTATCCCGGCTGGTCGGAGATGGTGGGCGAAAGTTGATGTGGAATGCGCCGGGGCATTGCTTTTGATGCCGGACCAGGAAGGGTATTGTCTCGCGTCATGAAAGCCGTCGCATCGAGGCCCGTGGTGACGGCGCGCCCGCTCGCGCTGCCGAATCTGCTCACTTATGCCCGCATCGCCGCCGTCCCGGTGGTGGTGGCCTGCCTCTATTGGCAGGACATCCTGGAGGGCGGGTTGTGGCTGCGCTGGGTCGCGCTCGTCATTTTCATCGCCGCCGGGGTGACCGATGTCCTCGACGGCTATCTGGCCCGCAAATGGGGCGAGCAATCGACCTTCGGCCGCATGCTCGACCCGATCGCCGACAAGCTCCTGGTGGCGTCGTGCCTGCTCATGCTGGCCGCCGACAGCACCATCCGCGGCTGGTCGCTGTGGGCGGCGATCGTCATCCTGTGCCGCGAGATCCTGGTCTCGGGGCTGCGCGAGTATCTCGCCGAGCTGCGTGTGAGCGTGCCGGTGACCCAGCTGGCCAAGTGGAAGACCACGCTGCAGCTGGTCGCGGTCGGATTCTTGATCGCCGGCAAGGCCGGCGACGCGGTCCTGCCGGTAGTCACGCCGATCGGGCTCGCCTTGCTCTGGCTGTCGGCCTTGCTGACGCTGTACACTGGCTGGGATTATTTCCGTGCCGGCATGCGGCATCTGATCGAGGACTGAGCGTGAAAGTTCGCTACTTCGCCTGGGTGCGCGAGCGCGTGGGCAAGCCGGAGGAGGAGATCGAGCCGCCGGCCGGGATCACCACCGTGGCCGAGCTGATGACTTGGCTCGCCGGCCGCGGCGAGCAATACGCCCATGCTTTCGAGAACCCGAAGGTGATCCGCGCCGCGATCGACCGCGCCCATGTGCGGGCCGACACGGCGATCGGGAGCGCGCGCGAGATCGCCTTTTTTCCGCCGATGACCGGGGGATAAGGTTCCCGAAACGGGACCCGTGACGTCCGGAGAGTAACGGCCGATGTCCGCCACCATCCGTCTGCAGCGCGAGCCGTTCGACGCCGCGGCCGAGGCGGCGAAGCTCACGCGCGGGCGCTCCGATATCGGCGCCGTCGTCACCTTCACCGGCATCTGCCGCGGCGACGAGAACGGCCGGCCGCTGGCGGCGATGACGCTCGAGCATTACCCGGACATGGCCGAGGCCGAGATCGCGCGCCATGTCGAGGCGGCGCAGCGGCGCTGGCCGCTGCTCGGCGTCACCGTGATCCACCGCTTCGGCCGGCTCACACCCGGCGAGGACATCGTGCTGGTGCTCGCCGCCAGCTCGCACCGGCAGGACGCCTTCGCGGCTGCCGAATTCCTGATGGACTACCTCAAGACCCGCGCGCCGTTCTGGAAGCAGGTCGAATACGCGCCCGGCACGACCGGCCGCGAGCCGGCCGAGACGATCTGGGTCGACGCCAAGCAGGCCGACGACGCCTCGGCCGATCGCTGGACCAGGCCGCCGGGCCGGCCCGCGGCGGCGGAATGAATCGCGCGCCGGGCCCATGCGGACGGAGCGGAACGCCATGATCCGTCTGTCGGTCGCCGTCACGCTGCTCTTGCTCGCGATCCCCAGCGCGCAGGCGGCGGAGATGACGTTCTACCAGCTCCCGGAGGGCGCCTATCCGCACGACGTCGCGCCGGCGCCGGACGGCACCGTCTGGTTCACCGGCCAGCGGCAGGGATTCATGGGCCGCTTCGATCCCAAGACTGGCAAGCTCGAAAAGATTCCGCTCGGGGCGGGCGCCGCGCCGCATGGCGTGGTGGTCGGACCGGACGGCGCGGCATGGGTGACGGAAGGCGGACAGAACGCCATCGCTCGCGTCGATGCCGCGACCAAGGAGGTCAAGCTGTTCCCGCTGCCGAAGGAGTTTGCGCGCGCCAACCTCAACACGGCGACGATCGACAACAGCGGCATCGTCTGGTTCACCGGCCAGAGCGGCGTCTATGGCCGCGTCGACCCGAAGAGTGGCAAGGTCGATGCCTGGGCGTCGCCGAAGGGCCGCGGGCCCTACGGCATCACCACGACGCCTTCCGGCGACATCTGGTATGCGTCGCTCGCCGGCGACCACATCGCCAAGATCGACACCGCGACCGGCGCGGTGACGGTGGTCGAACCGTTCAAAGCCGGGGTCGGTCCGCGCCGCATCTGGTCGGACTCCAAGGGCGTGCTGTGGGTGAGCTTCTGGCAAGCCGGCGGGATCGGGCGCTATGACCCGGGCGCCAGGACCTGGCTGAGCTATCCCATGCCGCGCAGCAAGTCCGGCACCTATTCGGTTTACGTCGACGACAAGGATCGGGTCTGGGCCACCGACTGGATCGCCAACGCCATTCAGCGCTTCGATCCCAAGACCGAAACCTACGAGACCTTCCCGAGCGACAAGCGCAACGCCAATGTGCGCCAGATGCTCGGACGGCCGGGCGAGGCGTGGGGCGGCGAGTCGGGCACCGACCGGCTCGTCGTGGTGCGGGATTGAATCGCGCCGCAGATTGATCGGACCGCCGCGCCGCCCGCGCAATCCCGTTGCGGCGGGATTTGAAAAGACGCAAACTGACCGGCGCCATTCCTGGCGGCAGCGACAACGAACAGCATCTCGCGGCTTCGCTTCCTCGGCCGCCGCTCGCGGTCATCCGACGCTTCGTAACCAAAAGATGCATCCCGGGAGGATCGTGCCATGCTCGACCGACTGCAATTCGATTTCGTGAAATTGCTGGCGTTGGCATTGTGGTGCTGCGTGGGATCCGCGGCCGGCGTCGCCGCCGAATCGACGATTGCCGGGACCGGCGCGGTCAGCGGAACGGTGACGGCATCGAAGTCGTTCACGGCCGCGCAGGTCTACCTGCGCCATGCCGCAAAGCCCGTCACCTTCATGGTCTATACCAGCGGCGGCAAGTATCAGGCGATCAACGTGCTGCCGGGCGACTACGAGGTGACGGTCGCGCGCCGCGGCTTCGCGTCCGATCCGCAGAAGATCACCGTGAAGCCGGGCGCGACGGTGAACGCGGACTTCGTCCTCAAGGACGCCGATGCCACCCCCAAGGCCGGCATCAACGGTCCCTCGACTATCGTCGGCTATCCCGGGCGTGCCACCATCACCGACAAGGACGTCGAGTTCTTCACCGACTACGACAAGGTCTACCCGCCCGCGGCCGGCCGCGCCGTGCTCGAGCGGGTGTGCATGTCCTGCCATGGGGTGAACTTCTTCGCGGTGCGGCAGCTCGATCGTGCCGGCTGGGACGCCGCCATCAACATGATGAGCAAGCGGGTGGACGGGCGGGATACCTCGGTGCCGCCCGGCAAGATGTCGCCGAAGGACCGGCAGCTTCTGCTCGACTACCTGGCGACCAACCTCGCCTCGGGCGGGAAGAAGCGGGCGCTGGCCATCGACGCCGACATGCCGCTCGACGAAGCCGCCTTGGCCAAGGCCATGTACATCGAATACGACATGCCCACGGTCAACGTGCCGAACGCGCGGCCGATCGGGCAGAATCCGTATTTCGACAACGACGGCAATGTGTGGATGACCGACCGCGGCACGCCGAACGGGATCGTCAAGCTCGATCCACGCACGGTGACGTTCGAGAACTACCTGTTGCCCGAGCGCGGCATCCCGCACGGCATCACCGTCGATTCGAAAGGCATCGTGTGGTGGGGCGAGACCGTCGGCTTCAAGTTCGGCCGGCTCGATCCCAAGACCGGCAAGATGGACCGCTATCCGATCGATCCGCGCGGCTATCTCAAAGGCCGCGGCCACGATCCGATCGTCGATGCCGACGACAACGTCTGGCTGACGGTAATCAACGGCAACCGGCTCGCCAAGCTCGACGCCAAGAGCGGGAAAATCTCGCTCTACGAGCCGCCCACGCCCGGCTCGTATCCCTACGGGGCCGACAAGGACAAGGCCGGCAACATCTGGATGTCGCAGTTCACGCAATGCCGGATGGCGAAGTTCGATCCCAAGGAAGAGGTGTTCACCGAATATCCGGCCCTCACCGCCTATGAGGAGGACCAGTTCTGCCTGATCCGGCGCGGCAGCGTCGATAAGAACGGCATGGTCTGGTACGGCGTGTTCAGCAACGGCAAGATCGGCAAGCTCGATCCGGCAACCGGCAAGATGGTCGAATACAAGATGCCGGTGGCCTTCGCCGAGCCGTACGATATCTGGCCCGACCACGACAACAACATGTGGATCGCCGACGGCGCCATGGGCGGGGCGATCATCAAGTTCGATCCGAAGACCGAGAAGTTCACCTTTTATCCGGCGGTGCAGCGCGGTGACCTGCCGAAGATCGAGATCACCCGCGAGGGCGCGATCTGGTACAACCCGCGCTCGGCGCTCAAGGGCGCGGTCGGGGTGCTCTATCCCGACATGACCAAGATGACCAGCTACGAGGCCCGCTATTGAGCCTCACCAGTAGCCCGGATGAACCCGTCGCGCGTCCTCAACGCCGCGTCCTGGAGTCCGCTGCCGCTTGCCGCGCAAGAGGCGGGCCGCGCCGCGGTCGCCCGCAAGGGCCGACCATGGACGCTCGATGCCGGCTTCGCCGCGCGCCAGCATGACCGCGCCCGCC
>JBEVIH010000062.1:0-6016 GCA_040510815.1 Xanthobacteraceae bacterium
CGGCGGCGGGCGCAGTCTCGCGATAGTCGATTGCCCGGGTCGTTCCGTAGACGGCGCCCCCTGGAGGGACCATCTGGCTAGGGAAGTGGATCACCATGTAGCCGCCGCCGCCGATATTGCCGGCGCGCGGATATGTCACCGCCAGCGCGAAGCCGGTCGCCACCGCCGCATCGACCGCGTTGCCGCCCTGCTGCAGGACCTCGACGCCGACCCGGGCCGCGCGCGTCTCCTGCGCCACCACCATGCCCTGGCGCGCGACCACGCCCTCGGCGCCGGTTGCTGTCGGCGCCGCGAGGCTTAATGCGACGGCAACCAGTGCAAGAAAAGGCAGGCGCGACATCTTGCTTTTCCTCAATCGGCACCCAAACTTCACGCTCGCGCGTCAAATCCGCGGTCGCGGTCACGCTCCATAGCGCGATTCCAGAGGAGAAACGACATGTCCCGCTCGGCCGAGAGCTACATCCGCCGTCTTCGCGCTCCGATCGTCGTGGTGCTGCTGGGCCTGCTGGTGTCCGGCTGCGGTGTCAACAATATCCCGACCTACGAGGAGAGCGCCAAGGCCAAGTGGTCGGACGTGCAAAACCAGTACCAGCGGCGCGCCGACCTGATCCCCAACCTGGTCGAGACCGTGAAGGGCTACGCGACGCAGGAGCGTGAGGTGCTCACCCAGGTGACCGAGGCCCGCGCCAAGGCCAGTCAAGTCAAGGTCGACGCCTCGACGATCACCGATCCGGCCAAGTTCAAGGAGTTCCAGGATGCGCAGAATGCGCTCACCGGCGCCCTCGGGCGATTGCTGGTCACCGTCGAGCGCTACCCGGACCTGAAGTCGAATCAGAACTTCCTCGCGCTGCAATCGCAGCTCGAAGGCACCGAGAACCGCATCGCGGTGGCGCGCCGCGACTACATCGAGGCGGTGCGCCAGTACAACACCGAGCTGCGCACCTTCCCGGGCGTGATCTGGGCCTCAACCGTCTACCGCAGCGCCAAGCCGATGGAGACCTTCACCGTGGCCGAGGACCTCAAGCGGCCGCCGACGGTGAAATTCTGACGCTGTCATGAGGTTTCGGGTCGGAGCTTTGGGCCTCCTGCCTCGCCGCGCACTCGGTCTGCTCCCTCCCCCGCTTGCGGGGGAGGGGTGGGGAGGGGGTGGCAAACTCGGTGCACGCGTGCCCCCTCCCGCCGCGCTTCGGGCGGCGACCTCCCCCGACGCAAGTCGGGCCTGCCCGACTTGCGCACCATATTGCGGAACCCGGGCAAGCCCGGGTTCCGGCGGGGGAGGTGGAGCAAGCGTCGCGGCCGCGGCTGTATTTGCACTGCTCAGCCTGCTGCTGCTCATCCTTCCCGCCCTCGCGCTCACCTTCCCGACGCTGTCCGGCCGCGTCGTCGACGAGGCCAACATCCTCGATGCATCGACGCGCGCCGCGCTCACCGAAAAGCTCGCCGCGCTCGAAGCCAAGACCACCGACCAGCTCGTCGTGGTCACGCTCAAATCGCTGCAGGGCACCTCGATCGAGGACCTCGGCTACCAGCTCGGCCGCCACTGGAAGGTCGGCCAGCAGGGCAAGAACAACGGCGCGCTGCTGATCGTCGTGCCGAGCGAGCGCAAGGTGCGTATCGAGGTCGGCTACGGGCTCGAAGGCACGCTCACCGACGCGATCTCCAGGCTGATCATCGAGAACGCGATTATCCCGCGCTTCCGCGCCAACGATTATCCGGGCGGGATCACGCGCGGCGTCGACGACGTCATCAGCGTGCTCACCGGCGACGCCGAGGAATGGAAGCAGCGCGCCGCCAAGCGGCCGGATGCCGCCGCCGGCTGGTCCACGCTGCTGACCTTCCTCCTGGTCTTCGGCCTGATCGGGCTCATCTTCTACATGATCGCCGACGCCCACCGGCTGCGCGATCGCAGCGGCCGCCGCCACGCCGGCTCCGGCGGCTTCTGGTCCGGCGGCACCGGCTCGGGCTGGTCCTCGGGCTCCTCCGGCGGAGATTTCGGCGGGGGCTTTTCCGGCGGCGGCGGCTCGTTCGGCGGCGGCGGGTCGTCCGGGAGCTGGTGAAGGAGAGCGCATGATCTCGCCCGCCGACAAGCAGCGCATCGCCGACACCATCCGCGCCGCCGAGGCGAAGACCTCCGGCGAGATCTTCTGCGTGATCGCGCATCAGGCCGGCGACTATCCGCTGGTGCCGGTGGCGTGGGCGGCCGCCGCCGCGCTCGTCGTGCCGGCGCCGCTGATCTACCTGACGCTGTGGCCGGCGGCGATCATCTATCTCGTCCAGCTCGTCGTGTTCATCGTGCTGGCGGCCGCGCTCTCGCATCCGGCGATCCGCATCCATCTCGTGCCGCGCCGCGCCAAGCACGACCGGGCGCACGCGGTGGCGATGCGGCAGTTCTTCGCGCAGGGCCTGCACAACACCGAGCGTCGCACCGGGGTGCTGATCTTCGCGGCGGTCGCCGAGCGCTATGCCGAGATCGTCGCCGACGCCGGCATCAACGCCAAAGTCACGCCCCACGTGTGGGACCAGGCGGTCGCCGCGCTGATCGCCGGCATCAAGGACGGCCGCCCCGGCGACGGCTTCGTTGGGGCGATCGAGCAATGCGGCGCGGTGCTGGCCGAGCACTTCCCGCCCGGCGCCCTCAACCGCGACGAGCTGCCGAACAAGCTGGTGGAGATTTGACCGACGGCACGTGGCGCGCGCGGGGTCGGTGCTACGACCTTCCCGACTCGTCGAGGAACGCCTGCACCGCCTCGAACAGCATCATCCGGTTCTTCTCCATGATGATCGTATGGGTGCCTTCGGGCAGTTGCACGTAACGCTTGCCGGGCGAGTTCACCAGCAGCGGGAACAGCGTCTGTGCCATGTAGGGCGGCAGGTCGCGGTCCCATTCGGCATGCACCAGCAAGGTCGGCACCGTGATTCTGGCCGGATCGTAGTAGGCCTTGCCGGCCGCCCAGGACTCGTTGCTGTCCTGGATCACCCCGTTTGGGGCACGGATGAATTGCGGCTCGGCCTTGGCGCCGGCCGGGTCGGTCGCGAAGGTCGCGGCCGCCCAGGCGTCGAACCAGCCGGCCGGGATCAGCGCCGCCTTCTTGTCCTCGGGCACGCCCGTGAGCCAGCGCGCCAGCGCCTGATCGCGCCCGACCGTGCGGTAGGCGGCGAGCGGCCCCGGTCCGGCCTGCACCAGCGAGGCCGTGGTGCGGATCCATTGCGGCGCGTACAGCACCAGCCGCTCGACCTTGCCGGGGTTCTGCGTCGTGTAGGTCGCCATCAAGGTGGTGCCCCATGACCACCCGATCAGGTTGACGCGCGGGATGTTGCGGCGCGCGCGGATGAAATCGACCACCGCGCCGATGTCCTTGACGGCGGTCTCGCCGCGCACGATCGGCGGATTGCTCTTGGCGTCCTCCGCCATCTCTTTCGGGCGGGTCGATTTCCCGTAACCGCGCAAGTCGAGCAGGTAGACGTCGTAGCCGCGGGCCGCGATGTAATCCATCCACGACATGTCGCCGAGCTTGAGATCGAACGCGGTCGAGGCCGGATAGGTGGCGCCGTGCACGTACAGCACCGTGCGTTCCGGCCGGAACGTCGTCATGTCCGCCGGCCGCTTGTTGCGCACATAGACCTCGATGCCGGCGTCCGACGGCACCATCATCTCTTCCATGACGATCCTCGGTGATTGCGCCAGGGCCGGGGTGACGAGGGCCGCGGCCATCGCGGCGGCGAACAGCGACATTGCTTTCATGATGGCGTCCTTCCTTTTGATTGCTGCCGCGTCAGCGAGCGATCGGAACCGGGGGCGTGTCCTTCGAGTCGCGGCGAAGCGTGGTCGGCTCTGCCGCTCGGCTCGCCTGCAGATATCCATCCCGCGTCTGCGGCAGCTTGCGGCCGAGGATGGCGGACGCCACCAGCGTGCGCAGCACCTGCGTGGTGCCGCCGGCGATCGCGAACATGCGCGCATCGCGCACGTAGCGGTCCATCGGGTTGTCGCGCGAATAGCCCGCCGCGCCCCAGATCTGCAGGGCGTCGTTGGTCACCTTGATGGCGGTCTCGGCGGCCAGGATCTTGGCGCGGGCCGCCAACTCGGCATCGGGGAAGCCGCCGGGCGGCGCGCTGCAGGCCGCCTTCCAGATCAGCGCGCGCGAGGCTTCGAGCCCGATCGACATGTCGGCGATGATCCATTGCAGGCCCTGGAACTCGGCGATCGGCCGCCCGAACTGCTCACGCTTGTTGGCGTAGGCGACCGCCTTCTCGTAGGCGCCTTGCGCCAGCCCGAGCGCCACCGTCGCGGCCCCGATGCGCTGCCCGTTGTAGGCGTCCATCAGCTCGCCGAAGCCATGGCCGAATCCCCGCCGCGGCGTGAGCAGCATGTCGGCCGGCACCGCGAGATCATCGAAGATCAGCTCGGTCTCCGGAATGCCGCGCAGCCCCATGGCCGGCTCGCGCTTGCCGACGATCAGCCCCTTGGGGGTGCCGGCCTTGGGATCGCGCACCACGATGAAGCCGCCGATCCCTTGCTCGGCGCCGCGCTCGTCGAAGATGCGGGCAAAGATCAAGTGCAGCCGCGACACCCCGCCGCCGGTGATCCAATGCTTCTTGCCGTTGAGCACGTAGACGTCGCCGCGCTTGTCGGCGCGCGTGGTCATCTGGGTGGCGGCGCTGCCGGCCTCGGGCTCGGTGATGCAGATCGCCGGCTTGTCGCCCGAGAGCACCAGCCCGGCGGCGAGCTTCTGCTGCGCATCGGTGCCGTATTTGATGATGGCGCCGATCGCCCCCATATTGGTCTCGACCACGATCCGCGCCGACGGCCCGCAATGCTTGGCCATTTCCTCGATCACCAGCACCGCGTCGAGATAGCCGAGCCCTTGTCCGCCCAGCGCCTTCGGGATCGTCATGCCGACGAAGCCGCCCGCGCGCAGGCGCTCGACCTGGTCCCACGGATAGGCTTCGGTGCGGTCGATCTCGGCGGCGCGCGGCGCCATATGGGCTTGCGCCAGCGCGCGAGCGCGTGCCTGCAGCTCCTGCTGGGCGGGCGAGAGTTCGAAATCCATCGGCGTTCTCCGGATGCGTTTGCTATAGTCCACCGGGCTTGCGGAGTCACCTGGGATGCCGGTTTGGATTGACGCCCGCGTTCAATGGCCGGCGCCCTCGTGTGTTCCTATCGTCCAGGCGGAGGCGGACCATGCATCGTGACGGGCGCGGGCTCGTGCTGACCACGGAAAGCGCCGCGGCCGCGCGCTCGTTCGACGCCGCCGTCACCGAATATCTCGCCTACCGCAAATCGGCGATGGCGACGCTGAAGCAGGCGATCGAGGCCGACCCGAACTTCTGCCTCGCGCATTGCATGACCGGCTATCTGTTCATGCTGTTCGGCACCCACGCGGTCGACCCCAAGGTCGATGCCGCGCTCAAGCTTGCCGAAAGCGCGGCGCCGCGCGCCACGCCGCGCGAGCAAAAGCACGTCGCCGCGCTCGCCGCCTGGCGCAAGGGCGACACCGCGCGCGCGATCCGCATCTGGGACGACATCTTGATCGAGCACCCGCAGGACCTGCTGACGATGCGGCTGCAGCATTTCGCGCTGTTCTGGTCCGGCCAGTCGTACTTCATGCGCGACGCGGTGGCGCGCGCCATCGGCGCCTGGGACGCCGGGATGCCGGGCTATGGCAACATGCTTGGCATGTACGCCTTCGGCCTGGAGGAGTGCGGAGACTATGCGGCGGCCGAGCCCAAGGGGCGGCGGGCAGTCCAGATCAGCAAGGACGATCTCTGGGCCGTGCACGCAGTCGCCCACGTGCTGGAGATGCAGGGCCGGCTCTCGGAGGGCATGGCTTTCCTCAGCCAGCCCTACGGGACCTGGGACGACCGCAACCCGTTCCGCCAGCACCTGTGGTGGCACACGGCGCTGTTCCCGCTGGAGCTCGGCCAGTACGACCGCGTGCTTGAGCTCTACGATCGGGCGATCCGGACCGAGCCGTCGGAATTCTATCTCGATATCCAGAACGCCGCCTCGCTGCTGTAC
>JBEVIH010000063.1:0-6856 GCA_040510815.1 Xanthobacteraceae bacterium
AGCGCCGCAGCGCGGTGGGCAGCCCGCGCTCGACCCGCCCGGCGGCGATCTGCGTCACGTAATAGGCGAAGCGCCCGAACGAGCGCGCGGAGAGCCCGGCGAGCACGTTGTACTCGGTGTACCAGCTCGGTCCGCCCGCGCCCTCGACCACGAACGAGCGCGTCCTGCCGTCGAACGAGCGAAACCGCGCGTGGTAGTCGGCGCCGACCTTGACGCCCGGCATCATGGTGGCGTCGAAGCTCGACTCGGCGAACACCATGACGATGTGCGGCAGCTTGCCGGCAGGCTCGCAGGGTGGGGCCGCCGCGAGGCTCGGCCGCTCCGGCGCCGCCGCATCGGCTTCCAGCACGCCGCGGGTCGAAAGATCGACGGCCGCGACCGCCGCCGAGCGCGCGAACTTGGAAACGTATTTGTTCGGATGGAATTCGTCTTCGCGGTCGGTCGGCACCGCGAAGGAGAGCACCGCCAGGGCGCCGAAGCACAGCATCGCTCCGGCGACCGCGGGGCTGCGCCGCACCCGGAACGGCTCCAGCCGCCACAGCAGCACCAGCAGCGGGATCGCCAGCAGCACGGCGAGGCCGACCTTCCAGGCGAGACCGGGGATGATCGTCAGCAGAAACGAGAAGGTATCAACGTCGATGACCAGCACATCGGCGAACGTGATGGTCATCATCAGGATGCCGTGCTTGAACTGCGACAGCAGGATGAGGATGACGATCATCGCCAGCGACAGCGCGGCCGAGGTGGCCGGCCGCCGCAGCAGCGCCAGCCAGAAAAAATTGAGAAAACCCCAGGTCAGGACAAAGGCGGCCGCCGGCACCGGCGCGGTTTCCGACCAGAGCAGCACGCCCAGCGCCGCCAGGTGGATGGCGGCGAGCAGCGCGATCCGGCGGGCGGACCGGCGGTCGGCCGCGACGGCGGCGAGGCGATTATTGAGGAGGGCGACGACGGGCGGCATGACTCGGATTACAGCCGCGTTACGGCGCCAAACCGGGATCGTGTCGGCGCTGACGCAGGGGCTGTCATAATTGTGTAATAAAACTGTCGTGGCAAGGGTTCCGCGGACCATGCGCCGCGGCCTGCTCGACCGGCGTGGAACCTTGCCCCGGATCGCGTCCGGGGTCGGTCCTTGTCAGGGTGACGGCGAGCGCCCGGCGCCGGGCGTCCTCACATCCCGGCTGCCTTCTTGACGAAGCGATCGTCGAAGGTCTTGGCCAAGTCGACGTTGGCGTCCTTGAGCTCGGGATCGAAGGCCACCAGCATGTCGCTCGCCGACTTCATGCCGGCGGCGGGAATGACCCCGGTGAGCGAATAGGCCGGCTTGTTGGCCTGCACCGCGGCGAGATAGAGCGCCTTGTCGCCCAGGTAGTAATCCTCCGGCACCGTCGCGGCGATCTGCTCGGGGGTGGCCTTTTCCAGCCACTTGAGGGTCTTGTGGAAGGCGTTGACCAGCGCCTGCACGGTCGCCGGATTGCGGTCGATGAAATCCTGCTTGGTGTAGAGCACGGCCGCCGGATTGGAGCCGCCGAAGATCGCGCGGGTGCCCGCCTCGGTGCGGCTGTCGGCGACGATCTTGATGTCGCCGTCCTGCTCGAGCTTGGTGATCATCGGATCGAGGTTGGAGAGAGCGTCGATGTCGCCCTTCTTGATGGCAGCGACCGCCGAGGGCCCGATGCCGACGCCGATATAGGCGGCGTCGGCCGGCTTGAGGCCGACTTTCGACATCATGTACATGACGAAGAAATTGGTGGAGGAGCCGGGCGCGCTCACCCCGATCTTCATGCCCTTGAGGTCGGCGGCGGACCGGTAGGTGGCGTTCTTGCGCACCCCGACCACGATGCCGGGAAAGCGGCCGAGCTCGATCACCGCCTTGATGTCCTGGCCCTTGGCCTGCATGCGGATGGTGTGCTCGTAGGCACCGGTGACCACGTCGACCGAGCCGCCGACCAGCGCCTGCAGCGACTGCGCGCCGCCGCGGAAATCATTGATGGTGACGTCGAGGCCCTGTTCCTTGAAGTAGCCGAGCCGCTCGCAGATCGTCAGCGGCAGGTAATAGAGGGCGGTCTTGCCACCGACGCCGAGCGTGACCTGCTTTCTCTCCGGCGCCTGGCCGAGCGCCTGACCCTGCGCGGCGAGCGTGAGCGCCAAGGCGAGCGCGCCGACGGCGCTTCTCATGGATTTCATGTTGTCCTCCCGCCGGCGCAGCGCCAGCCGTTTCTGTCCCGCGTCTTATAAGGGCGGCGACGGCTCGCCGCAAAGCGGTCAGGTGCGTGTTTCCGCCGCGACCGGCCGCCACACCAGCAGCCGCCGCTCGACCAGGGTGACCAGGAAATCGATGCCGATCACGAAGGCGGCGAGCACCAGCATGCCGGCGAACACGCCGGCCACGTCGAACACACCCTCGGCCTGCAGGATCAGATAGCCCAGCCCGGCGGCGGAGCCGAGATACTCGCCAACCACCGCGCCGACCACCGCGAAGCCGACCGCCGTGTGCAGCGAGGAGAACATCCAGGACAGCGCCGACGGCCAATAGACGTGGCGCATGAGCTGGCGCTCGCTCATGCCAAGCATCCGGGCATTGGCGAGCACGGTCGGGCTCACCTCCTTGACGCCCTGATAGACATTGAAGAAGACGATGAAGAACACCAGCGTGACGCCCAGCGCCACCTTCGACCAGATGCCGAGCCCGAGCCAGAGGGCGAAGATCGGCGCCAGCACCACCCGCGGCAGCGCGTTGATCATCTTCACGTAGGGATCGAAGATCGCGGCCACCAGCGGCTGGCGGGCGAACCAGAAGCCGATCAGGACGCCGGCCACCGAGCCGATCACGAAGGCGAGCACCGACTCGACCAGCGTGATCCAGAGATGGCGCCAGATGGTGCCCTCGACGAACCATTTGACGATGCGGGTTCCGACGTCAGCCGGCGTCGAGAAGAAGAACGGCGGCAGCAGCTTGACCCCGCCGATCGGCACCGAGGTGCCCACGTGCCAGAGCGCCACAGCCACCACGGCGACGAGCAACTGAAGTGCGAGGAGTTTTGTGCGGGGCACGGTCGAAACTCCGTTATTGATCCAACACGCGCATTGTCATTGTCCTCTCATCCGCCGCCGGTCTGCGCGTAGCCCTTGAGCACCTCGGCCTTGAGCGTTGCCCAGATGTCGCGGTGGAGGTCGTGGAAGGCGCGCTCGAGCTTGACCTCGGCCATGTCGCGCGGCCGCGGCAGCTCGACCTTCCAGTCGCCGATGACGCGCGCCGCCGGCCCGGCCGACATGATCACCACGCGGTCGGAGAGCGCGATCGCCTCCTCGAGGTCATGGGTGACGAACAGCACTGCCTTGCGATCGGCGTTCCAAAGATCCAGCAGCAGGTTGCCCATGATCAGGCGGGTCTGGGCGTCGAGCGGGCCGAACGGCTCGTCCATCAGCAGGATCTTCGGATCGCGGATGAGCACCTGCACCAGGCCGACGCGCTTGCGCTGCCCGCCCGACAGCATGTGCGGGTAGCGCGCGCCGAACTCGGCGAGCCCGACGCGGGTCAGCCACGCCTGGGCGCGCTCGCGCGCTTCGGCTCGACGCACCCCCGCGGTTTCGAGCCCGATCGCGACGTTGTCGAGCGCGGTCTTCCACGGGAACAGCGCCTCGGCCTGAAACAGGTAGCCGGCCTGCCGGTTGAGCCCCAGGAGCGGAGCGCCAAAAATGTCGGCGCGGCCGGAGCTGGGCGGGATCAGGCCGGCGGCGACGTTGAGCAGGGTCGATTTGCCGCAGCCGGTCGGTCCGACAATGGTCACGAACTCGCCATCGGCGACCGCAAGCGAGGCGCGCTCGACCGCCGGATAGCTGCCGCCGTCGGCCAGCCGGAAGGCAACGGTCACGTCGGCGAGCGTCACGGCGGGCGCGGCAGCCGTGATCGTAGGTTGGGTCGAGTTCTTCACGAGACCCAACAATCGCGAACACGCATGTGATGGAGCACCACTGAGCTTGATGGAGGGTTGCGTCGATTTCTTCACGAAACCCAACGAACGCACCGCCGGGTGTGTTGGGTCTCGCGAAGAGCTCGACCCAACCTACTGCTGCATCAGGCGCGCGGCCAGCGCGGTATCGCAGAATTCCAGGAACGAGGCGATGCGGCCGCCCTCCATTTCGATCAGGTCGAACAGATCGGTTTCGACCGTCTGACCGGTGATGCTGGAGCGCATCTTGGCGTGCCATTGCACCGCCGCCATGTTCCCGTCGATCAGCATCCGCACGATCGTGTAGTCGAGAAGCTCGAAGGTCTTGATCATGCCGGCGAGCAACGGCCGGTATTGGTCGGCGCCGACCACCTTCTGGGCGATCGGGCTCACGTTCGACCCTGCCATCTGGAAGCGCGCGTGCGGCGCAAAAGCCGCCCCCAAGGCGTCCAGGTCGCCTCGCTTGCGCGCTGCGTAGGCCTCCCGCAACGTCTTTTCCATCTGCGCCCGGTCAGCCATGGCTGCTCCTCCATTGGTTGATGCGCCATCAGAGGACATCTTGCAGGATATCTGGCGAAACGAAAAGAGCTGCCAAAAACAGCCAACTGCGATCACTTCCATAGTCCGCACCAGCCGGACCGTCGCCGCAAAGCGGCCGTGGATCAGTTGCGGCTGCGGTCGACCAGCGCGCGCTGCTTGATCCACGGCATCATGACGCGCAGCTTCTCGCCGACCTGCTCGATCGGATGATTGGCGCATTTGGTGCGCATGGCCTTGAACGAGGTCTGGTTGACCCGGTTCTCCAGCATCCAGTCCTTGACGAACTTGCCGGACTGGATGTCGGCGAGAATGCGCTTCATCTCGGCGCGGGTCTCTTCGTTCACGACGCGCGGGCCGGAGACGTATTCGCCGTATTCGGCGGTGTTGGAGACCGAGTAGTTCATGGTAGCGATGCCGCCCTCGTAGATCAGGTCGACGATCAGCTTCACCTCGTGCACGCACTCGAAATAGGCCATCTCGGGCGCATAGCCGGCCTCGACCAGGGTCTCGTAGCCAGCTTTCATCAGCTCGACCAGGCCGCCGCACAGCACCGACTGCTCGCCGAACAGGTCGGTCTCGCACTCCTCGCGAAACGTGGTCTCGATGATGCCGGCCCGCCCTCCCCCGATCGCCGCGCCATAGGAGAGCGTGAGGTCGTGAGCGTTGCCGGAGATGTCCTTGTGCACCGCCATCAGCACCGGTACGCCGGCGCCGCGCTGGTACTCGGCGCGCACAGTGTGGCCGGGGCCTTTGGGGGCGATCATCATGACGTCCAGGTCCGCGCGCGGCTCGATCAGGTTGAAGTGGATGTTGAGGCCGTGCGCGAACATCAGCGCGGCGCCCTGCTTCATGTGGGGGGCGAGATGCTCGCGGTAGATGTCGGCCTGCAATTCGTCGGGCGTGAGCATCATCATCACGTCGGCCCATTTGGCGGCCTCCGCCACCTCCAGGACCTTGAGCTTCTCGCCCTCGGCCTTCTTGGCGCCCTGCGAGCCCTTGCGCAGCGCCACCGCGACGTCCTTGACGCCGGAATCGCGCAGGTTGAGCGCATGGGCGTGGCCCTGGCTGCCATAGCCGATGATGGCGACCTTCTTGCCCTTGACCAGATTGATGTCGGCGTCGCGGTCGTAATAAACGCGCATGGTTCTCACCCCTGCCCGGGCCAAGCTTGCTTGGCTGTTGATTTTCTCACGCTGCTTCTAGGTTCTGCGGATTGCCTGGACAAGCCCCCGCCGAAGGCTCACATCCCCTCCGGCCCGCGCCCGATTGCCACGATGCCGGTGCGCGAGACCTCGACCAGGCCGAGCGGGATCATCAGCGCGATGAAGCTCTCGATCTTGTCGCTGGCGCCGGTGATCTCGAACACGAAGCTCTCGGTGCCGGCGTCGATGACGCGGGCGCGGAACGCGTCGGCGAGGCGGAGCGCCTCCACCCGGTTGTCGCCCTTGCCGCGCACCTTGACCATGGCGAGCTCGCGCTGGATCGACGGCCCGGTGATGGTCATGTCGACCACGCGGTGCACGGGGACCAGCCGCTCGAGCTGGTTCTTGATCTGCTCGATCACCATCGGGGTGCCGCGGGTCACGATGGTGATGCGCGAGAGATGCTTCTCGTGCTCGGTCTCCGACACGGTGAGCGAATCGATGTTGTAGCCGCGGCCGGAGAACAGGCCGATGACGCGCGCCAGCACGCCGGGCTCGTTGTCGACCAGCACCGACAAGGTGTGGCTCTCGACCTGCTGCGACACGGTCGCGGCAGGGTAATGGGTGGTCGTGCCGGCGTTGCTCACACCATCACCTTGCCTTCCTCGGTGATGGCGTCCTCGATGCGCACGGCGGCGTCGCCGAGCAGCATCTCGTTGTGGGCGCGGCCGGACGGAATCATCGGGAAGCAGTTCTCGTTGGGGTCCACCACGCAGTCGAAGATCACCGGCCTCTTGACGTCGATCATCTCCCTGATCGCGCCGTCGACGTCACCCGGTTTCTCGCAGCGGATGCCGACCGCGTGATAGGCCTCGGCGAGCTTGACGAAATCGGGCAACGCCTCGGTGTAGGAATGCGCGTAGCGGCCGCCGTGCAGGAGCTCCTGCCACTGGCGCACCATGCCCATGTACTGGTTGTTGATGACGAAGATCTTGACCGGCAGGTCGTACTGCACCGCCGTCGACATTTCCTGCATGGTCATCAGCACCGAGGCTTCGCCGGCGATGTCGATGACCAGCGAATTCGGGTGGGCAAGCTGCACACCGACCGAGGCCGGCAGCCCATAGCCCATGGTGCCGAGCCCGCCCGACGTCATCCAGCGGTTGGGCTCCTCGAACCTGTAGAACTGGGCGGCCCACATCTGGTGCTGGCCGACCTCGGTGG
>JBEVIH010000064.1:0-6660 GCA_040510815.1 Xanthobacteraceae bacterium
GACAAGGCGCTGGCCGAGTGCAAGGCCGACCAGACCTGGCGCACTTTCGAGACCACCACCGCCGGCCACGACGTGATGGTCGACACGCCGGAATGGCTGGTCGATGTCATGTTGCAGGTATCATGAGTGAGGAGGAGACCATGACCAATGACACGACGACTCCATCCCGACGTACGATCATGGGCGCAATGGCGGCGGGCACCATGGCAGCGGTGAGCGCGGCGGGCACCGCGCAGGCGCAGACCACGCCCAAGACCTTCGTGCTGGCGCACGGCGCCTGGCACGGCGGCTGGTGATGGCGTCGCGTCTCCGACCGTTTGTAGAAGATTGGCCACAAGGTGTTTACACCGACCATGACCGGGCTGGGCGAGCGCTCGCACCTGCTCGACGCCAAGATCAACCTCGCCACCCACGTGACCGACATCGTCAACGTGGTCAAATGGGAAGGGCTGAGCGACATCGTGCTGGTCGGCCACTCCTACGGCGGCCTCATCATCTCGGGCGTGGCCGAGCAGATGCATGAGGCGATCGGCTCGATCGCATTCCTCGACGCCTTCGTGCCCGAAAGCGGCGACAGCGTCGCCGACAAGGCCTCGCAGCCGGTGCGCGAGGCGATCGCCGCGCTGGTGCAGAAGGGTGACAGCGCGATGAAGCCGGTGCCGGCGGCGGTGTTCCGGGTCAACGAAAAGGACCGCGCCTGGGTCGACGGCAAGTGCACGCCGCACCCGATCGCAACGCTGACCGAAAAGATCAACGTCACCGGCGCGCACGAGCGCGTCGCCAAGAAGGCCTATATCCGCGCCAAGGGCTATCCGAGCGTCCCGTTCGACGGCACGCAGGCCAAGGTCGCGGCGAATCCGGCCTGGCGGGTCTACGAGCTGCCGTGCGGCCACGACGCCATGGTCGACATGCCCGACCGGCTGACGGAAATCTTGCTGGAAGTGGCGTAGCTCCGCCCGCTCGACTTCACTGCGGCTCGAGGCCCGCTTCCTTGACGATCTGCTCGGCGGCGGCGCGGTCGTCCCTGATGAAGCGGGCATAGTCCTCGGGCGCGCTCGCCACCGGCTCGAGCCCGCGCTCGATCAGGTTGCGGTGACGAAATCCCGGCTCGGCGACGATGCGCGCGACCTCGGCGTGGAGCCTGGCGATGATCGGCTTCGGCGTCGCGGCCGGCGCCATCAGGCCGAAATAGGATTTCGACGGATATTTCCGGCCGGATGCCTCGAGCACCGTCGGAATGTCGGGAAACAGCGGCGAGCGGGCGTCGCTGTCGACCGCGAGGCCGAGCACGCTGCCGGCCTCGAGCTGCGGGCGCATGTTGGCGATGCCGTAGAATCCGACCGGCGTGGCGCCGGTGAGCAGCGCGGCGACCGCCTCGCCGCCGCCGCGGAACGGGACCTTCACCAGGTCGGCGCCGGTCTCCTTCTTCCACCGCTCGATGAACACGACCGCCGGGATCGCGGCGCTGGAATAGCTCAAGGTCCCAGGCTTCGCCTTCGACAAGGCGGCGAGCTCGGGCAGCGACTTGACGTTGAGCCTGGAGCTGACCACCAGGGCCTGGGTGATGAAGAACAGCTGCGTGACCGGCTCGAAGGCGGTGACCGGATCGTAGTGCAGCGTCTTGAACATGAATTGGCTGAACACCAGCGGCTCGCCCGGGATGATGCAGATGGTGTAGCCGTCGGGCGCGGCCTCCGCGCAGGCGCGGGCGCCGATGTTGAAGGCGCCGCCGGGCCGGTTCTCCACGATGACCGGCTGGCCAAGGCGCCTATGCAGCTCCTCGCCGAGCGCGCGCATGAAGATGTCGCTGGTGCCGCCCGCGCTCGACGTGGCGATGACGCGGATCGGGCGGCTCGGGTAGTCCTGGGCGGCAAGCGGCGTGGCGGCGAGGCTCAGCACTGCCGCGACGAGTGGTAGGGTCGGCAAAGCAAAGCGTGCCCACCATTGCTCCGCTTGCAGCGACATCTCAATTCACTGCGGCGTCAGCCCCGCCTCCTTGACCACCCGCTCGGCCATCACCCGATCCTTCTTGATCTCCTCGGCGAACTGCTCCGGCGTGTTGATCGCCGGCACCAGGCTGCGGGCGGTGAGATGGCGCGCCAGAAAGGCCGGATCGTTGACGATGGCGGCGACCTCCTTGGCGAGCTTGTCGATGATCGGCTTCGGCGTGCCGGCCGGCGTGAACAGCCCGTACCAGCTGCGCGATGGCGGGCCGGTGTAGCCGGTCTCTTCCAGGGTCGGCACGTCGGGGAAGTTGGGCGAGCGGATATTGTTGACCATGACGAGCGCGGTCATGGTGCCGGCGCGGATTTGCCCGATGACGTTGCCCTCGCCGATCAGCGCGATCGGGGTCGAGCCGCTGAGCACCGCGTTGACCGCCTCGCCGCCGCCCTTGAACGGCACGCGCACCCAATCGGCGCCCTTCTCCTTGACCAGCGTCTCCATGTAAAGCGCGAGCGGGACGGCGGCGGTGAGGTAGTTCAGCGTGCCCGGCTTCGCTTTCGACAAGGCGATCAGCTCGTCGATGGTCTTGACCTTGAGCGATGAATTCACCACCAGCGTCTGGATGATCTGATAGAGGTTGGTGACGGGCTGCACACCCTTCTCCGGGTCGAACGGCATGTTCTTGAGCAGGAACTGGTTGTAGGCCATCGGCTCGGCATTGAGGATGCAGATGGTATAGCCGTCGGGTGCCGCCTCGGTGCACACGCGCGCGCCGACGTTCTGCATGCCGCCGGGCCGGTTCTCCACGATGATGGGCTGGCCCCAGCGCTTGTGCAGCTCGTCGCCGAGCGCGCGCATGAACACGTCGCTGATGCCGCCGGCACTGGTCGTGGTCACGGCCTTGATCGGACGGGTGGGATAGTCCTGCGCCGTTGCCATGCTCGGCAGTCCGAAGGCCGCAGCCGCCAGGGCAGAGATCAGGATCGAGCTACGCACGGGTGGTTCCTCCAGCTTTGCTTGGGTGTCATCGGTCGCCGCAGCCTAGCAGCTTGGTGCGGGATGCGCCCGCGATACTTCGTCGTAGCCGTATTGGTCGTAGCAGGTAACAGATTCAGACACGCCAGCCGTCCTCGGTGAAGCCGAACAGCCGCTGCACCCGGTAATAGCGCGCCGAGCGCGGCTGGGTGATGCCCCACTGGTCGGATCGCCCGGGCGGAAATTTCCAATAGTCGGAGCCGCGCGCCACGTAGCCGTCGTCGACCTGCAGCACCTCCGACGTGTACTCGATCGGCACCTCGTCGGGACCGCAGAAATAGGCGAACACGTTGTTGCCGGGCCCGTGCCGTCCCGGACCCCATTCGATCGGATAGCCGTTGTCCTTCATGCGCCCCATGCCGCGCATGACCGAATCGACGTCGGGCATCTCGAACGCGACGTGATTGAGCGTGGGCTGATTGGTCCTGGCGAGCACGATCGACGAGTGATCGCTGCTGGCGCAGCGCAGGAACCACAGCGGCGCGTTCTCGTCGATCTGGCGGAAGCCGAGCGTCTGCGTGAAGAACCGCAGGCTGCCGTCGAAGTCGCTTGTGTTGAGGTTGACGTGGGCGATCTTGCGCGGCCGGTCGGGCTGATCCTTGCTGTCGGCGTGCTCGGCGCAGCCGGTGACGAAAGCGAGGTTGCGGCCGTCCGGGTCCTTGCAGCCGAAGCCGTAGCCGCCGCCGTCACCGGCAAGCTCTGCCGGCGTGCCGACCGGACCTCCGGCCGCCGCGACCGCGCGATGCAGCGCGTCGACCGAGGATCGGTTCTCCACGTCGAACACGATGCGGACGAGCGCCGGCCGCGCACCGCGATGCAGGCCGAGGATGTGGTGGTAGGCGCCGGTCCCGCGATAGAGCCGCGCGCCCTCGCCCGCCGCAACCGGCTCGAGGTGCCAGACGCCTTCGTAGAACCGGTCGGCCTCCTCGAAGTTCGTGGCTACCAGCTCGACGCTGCGCACGCCGCGCACGACACATTGCGGCATGACCGTCAGCCCGTCAGCAGCGACTTCACCAGGCCGGACGCCTTGCCGAAATCCATCTTGCCGGCATAACCCTGCTTGAGCGCGGCCATCACCTTGCCCATGTCCTTCATGCCCTGGGCGCCGGTCTCCTTGATCACCTCGGCGATCGCCGCCTTGGCCTCGGCATCCGACATCTGCTGCGGCAGGAAGCCCTTGATGATCTCGATCTCGCCGCGCTCGTGATCGGCGAGCTCCTTGCGGCCGCCCTTGTCGTAGAGCTCGACCGATTCCTGGCGCTGCTTGATCATCTTCTGCAGCAGCCCGAGCAGGTCGTCGTCGGCGAGCGGCCCCTTGCCGCCGGTGCGCGCCTCGATGTCGGCGTTCTTGATCGCCGCGTTGACCAGCCGCAGGGTGGAGAGCTTGAGCTTCTCCTGCGACTTCATCGCGTCCTTCATCGCATCGTTGATTTTCTCGCGGAGCACGTCGATCTCCTTGTTTTTCTTGGGGTCGTAGGGTGGGCAAAATCGCCTGTCGTGGCGATGCCCGGTGGGCACGGCGCGCGCGCGATTTTGCCCACGCGGAAAGTACACAGCACGCGCGCCTTTGCCCACCCTACAGATGTCATCGCTATCAGGCGGCCTTCGCCGCGCCCTCGACCGGAAGCTTGAGCAGGCCCGCGGCATTGCGCCAGAACACCGCCTCGCGCTCGCGCTCGGGGAGCTTCAAGTCCTCGACCAGCTTGATGGCGCGCGGCTTGAGCGAGGTGAGCGGCGGCGCGTCGCTGCCGTAGAGCACGTGGCCGGCGCCGACGGTCTCGACCACCAGCCGCGCCGCCGGCAGGTGATAGGTCACGGTGTCGAAATACATCTTCTTGAGGTAGTGGCTCGGCGGATGCTTGATCTTCATCGGCGCGTAGGAGCCGAGGAAGTAGGCCTCGTCCTGCAGCTCGTAGGCGTAGTCCATGCGGCCGATCACCTCGCAGATGCCGCCGCCGCCGTGCGAGGCCACGATCTTCACGCGCGGAAAATCCTCCAGCACGCCGCGCACGATCAGCCGCGACAGCGCGAGGCAGAGATCGAACGGCCGCCCCACGCTGGAGGCGAGCCGATAGTCGCGCATGCGCTCCTCGCCGAACCCGATATGCGGCGGGTGGATCATCACCGGCACGTCGAGATCCTGCACCAGCTCCCAGAACGGCCGCGCCTCGTCGTCGTCGGGATAGTGGCCCTTGTGGCTCGAGTTGATGAACACGCCCTTGAGCTTGAGGTCGACGATCGCGCGCTCGACCTCCTTGATATAGGCGGGCCCGCCGCAGGGCAGGATAGTGGCAAGGCCGTAGAGCGTGCCCTTGTAGGTGTCCTGGATCTCGGCGGCGTAGTCGGTCCAGCGCCGGATGGCGGCGAGCTCTTCCTTGTCCGCCTTGCCGCGCAGGTAGTGCGCGGCGTTGCTCACCAGGCTCACGTCGATGCCGGCCTTGTGGTGGGCGTCGAGCACGTTCTCGACCGTCATCGGGCAGCGCCCGCCCCAGCCCGGTCCGCTCTTGCCGTCCCAGGTCGGATTGTCGGCCGCCTCCTCGGGCGGATAGACGTGGGTATGCCACTCGATGATCACGCCGCGGTCTCCTCGGGCAGGTTCTCGTGGCGGCACAATCCACCGCGGGTCAATCGCGGTCAATCCGGGTTTTGACGGCAGCGGCTGGTGCGGTTATGTACCCGCCCATGAACCCCATCCCGGATGATTCCGGCTGGTCGGAGCCGCTCCCGACCGCCCTGCTGGTGCTCGCCGACGGCACCGTGCTGGAAGGCTTCGGCTTCGGCGCCACCGGCCACGCGGTCGGCGAGGTGTGCTTCAACACCGCCATGACCGGCTACCAGGAGATCCTCACCGATCCCTCCTATGCCGGACAGATCATCACCTTCACCTTCCCGCATATCGGCAATGTCGGCACCAACGACGAGGACATCGAGACCGTCAACATGGCGGCCACGCCGGGCGCGCGCGGGGTGATTCTACAGACCGCGATCAGCGCGCCGTCGAGCTACCGCTCGAAGCTCCATCTCGACGACTGGCTCAAGCGCCGCGGCATCATCGGGCTTTCGGGCATCGACACCCGCGCGCTCACCAGCCTGATCCGCAGCAAGGGCATGCCCAATGCGGTGATCGCGCACGAGCCGTCCGGCCGCTTCGACCTCGACGCGCTCAAGAAAGAGGCGCGCGAGTGGCCGGGGCTGGTCGGCATGGACCTGGTGCCGATGGTGACGTCGGGGCAGCGCTTCACCTGGGACGAGACGCCGTGGCAATGGGGCGAAGGCTACGGCCGGCGGGAGAATGGGCAATTGCACGTGGTGGCGATCGACTACGGCATCAAGCGCAACATCCTGCGCCAGCTCGCCGGCAAGGGCTGCAAGGTCACGGTGGTGCCGGCCAAGACCTCGGCCGAGGACATCGCGGCGCTCGAGCCCGACGGCGTGTTTCTCTCCAACGGTCCGGGCGACCCGGCGGCGACCGGCGAATACGCGGTGCCGGTGATCAAGAGCATCATCGCCAAGGGCATCCCGACCTTCGGCATCTGCCTCGGCCACCAGATGCTGGGCATCGCGGTCGGCGCCAAGACCATGAAGATGCACCAGGGCCACCACGGCGCCAATCACCCGGTGAAGGACCTCGGCACCGGCAAGGTCGAGATCACCTCGATGAACCACGGCTTCGCGGTCGAC